>DATLZO010000014.1:0-24016 GCA_035573955.1 Minisyncoccota bacterium | reverse complement strand
CGAAGAAACGGCTCTTATGGAAAATTGCCCGCCGCTGTAGGTTGAAGGAGCGCGGACACCAAAAAGTTCCACCTTCTGGTAGTAAGACGAAAGCTCCTCGCGAGTGAACCCTTCGGGCGGCTGCACAAGCGGCGACTCTCTTTGAAAACCGACGTAGTATTTGTTGTCCTCTTTTCCCGCTCGGATGGTGATATCCGTAGCATTTGGTTTTATCAACTTGATGTCGGGCGCGTTCTCCTTGGTATAGACCGGTCCAAAAACCCTTTTGAAATCTATCTCACCCGTTACCCAACTGCCGGTGAAATACACCACCGCAATAATAATTATTATTCCGAAAAGTATGGCCGCACCCTTCATATACCTTAATCTATTCCACAGTCACCGATTTTGCCAAATTTCTCGGCTTGTCAACATTGTAACCCTTTTTGACGCCGACGTAGTAGGCGAAGAGTTGGAGCGGCACCACAGAAATGAGCGGTTCCAGCGGCTCCAGCGTCTCGGGTATGTAGAAGATATCATCTGCAAGCGAGGCAATCTCTTTGTCTCCCTCGGTTGCAACAGCGATAACCGGCCCACGCCGAGCCCTGATCTCCTGAATGTTGGAATACATCTTCTCCGAAACGCTGTTCTTCGGAACCACGGCCACGGTCGGGAAATCCGGTGATATCATGGCTATCGGCCCGTGCTTCATCTCGCCCGCGCCGTAACCTTCGGCGTGAACGTAAGATATTTCTTTGAGCTTCAACGCGCCTTCGAGCGCCACCGGATAATTGTAGCGCCGCCCGAGGAAGAGAAAGTTGGCATAATTTTTGTATTTTTCAGCTAACTTCTCGACATCATTCGCCCTTTGAAGTATCACATCTATTTTCTCCGGAATAGCGGTTAGTTCTTCCATTAATTCCCGGCGGACGCTGTTTCGACCTTCAGCGAGATGCATCGCGATCAAGGCAAGAGTGGCAATCTGAGAGATGAAAGCTTTGGTTGAAGCGACGCCGATTTCCGGACCGGCGTGGTTGTAAACGCCGGCGTCCGTCTCCCGAGCAATGGAGGAACCGACGACATTCACGACTCCCAATGTGAGCAGTCCCTTGTTCTTGGCTTTGCGGAGCGCGGCCAAAGTGTCCGCAGTTTCACCTGATTGAGAAACTACGAGTGCGACTGTACCGGGATCGAACGGCTCCTCGCGATAGCGAAATTCGGAGGCGAAATGAACTTCGGTCGGAATACCGGCGATCTCCTCGAAAATATATTCACCAACCATGCCTGCATAATAAGAAGTGCCGCAGGCAAGGATTATGAAACGCTTTGCTCCCTTCAATTTTTCATCGACACTCTCCAAACCGCCGAGTTTGATTGTTGAAACACCGGGTTTCAAGCGACCGCTCAGCGCCTGACGTAAAACCTCCGGGCCTTCAAAAATTTCCTTAAGCATGAAATGGGGAAAGTTGCCCTTTTGTGCCTGTTCGAGCGACCATTCCAAACGCTCTATTTCCAAGGGCGTCGGTTCCTGGTCTAAATTCCTTATTGCCACCTCTTCCGGGGTGATTTCTGCCGCCTCGCCGTCTTTCAGGAAGATCACCTCGCGGGTGGAGCCAACGAGAGCAGACGGATCAGATGCGATGAAATTCTCGCCCTTGCCGATGCCAACAACAAGCGGACTCGAAGCTCTTGCCGCATAGAACCGGCCCGGGTCGTCCCGGTCGAGAATCACGAAAGAGTAGCTCCCTTCAATCGTCTTCAGAGCACTAAAAAAAGCGTCACGAAAGCCTGCGCCGCTTCTCAGAAAATCCTCAATAAGGTGGGCGACAACCTCTGTGTCGGTCTCGGAAACGAACCTGTGGCCGCGAGCAGCAAGATATCCCTTTAATTCCCTGTGGTTCTCGACAATACCGTTGTGGATTAGTGAAACACGGCCGGTGCAATCGGAATGGGGATGGGCGTTAATATCGTTCGGTGCGCCGTGGGTCGCCCAACGGGTATGGGCGATGCCGATATTCCCGGGAACGTCGCCGTTTGCGGCAAGGACTTTTTCCAGCTCCGCGACGGGCCCGGCTTTTTTATAAGTTTTGATCTCGCCGTCCGTGATGATCGAAACCCCAGCCGAGTCATAACCGCGATACTCAAGTGCCTTCAAGCCCTCGATTAATATCGGCAACGCCTTCTTTTCACCGACATAACCCACGATGCCGCACATGCCATAATCTTATAAATTTATAAGCTTTAGCGCAATAAATTTATCCAAGATTATGGCGCCCTGAATGCGCTAAAGGGTTACTATTTCAAAATGGTAATCCTTCGTTCTGCTCAGAATGACGGTTTGACAACTAAAAATCATTCGCCTCTCGGCTCTGATTTTTAGGTCAAATCCGTTACAAAATTTATAAGGCGGTTTTTGACAAATACCGTCTTTCTAATCTTTGCTTTGCCGAGCGCCTCTTTCACCTTCTTATCACCTAAAACGAGTTTGACCGCTTCTTTTTCGCTCAAGCCGCGTGAAACAGAAATTGTCGCCCTGTGCTTACCGTTTACCTGAATAACAAGATCAATTGTTTCTTCATTGATTAATTTAGAATCGTAGTCCGGCCATTTCTCTTTATGGATTGATGATTTATTTCCAAACTTCTCCCAAAGTTCTTCCGCAATGTGTGGCGCGAAAGGCGCGAGTAGTTTAAGGAAAACGGTTAAAGAGGCGCGAGATGTACTTTTTTGTTTCTCCATTTCGTTCAATAAAATCATTAAAGCGCTGATAGCGGTGTTGTAGTGAAGACTTTCAATGTCTTCCGTTACCTTTTTAATAGTTTGGTGAATTTTTCTTTCCAGTCCTTTGTCTATGTTTTTTGTTTCTTGTCGCTTGTTACTAAATAATTTCCAAACCCGTTCCAAAAAGCGGCTGATGCCCAAAATTCCGGCGTCGCGGAAATCGCCACCGTACTCGAAGGGTGCGAGGAACATAAGGTACATCCGCAGTGTGTCAGCGCCGAATCTCTTGATATATTCGTCAGGATTCACTACATTCCCCTTTGATTTCGACATCTTCGCGCCTTCCTTAATAAGAAGGCCGTGGGCGCGGAATTTCGGGAACGGTTCGCCTTTCGGGGCGTCGGA
This sequence comes from Minisyncoccota bacterium, assembly GCA_035573955.1. GTDB lineage: Bacteria > Patescibacteriota > Minisyncoccia > UBA6257 > GWB1-50-10 > GWB1-50-10. The sequence continues at coordinate 20,911 of DATLZO010000014.1, read as the reverse complement.
AGGACCAAAATCGAGCAATCCCTCGTCGTGAAGAGCAAGAGCGATAAATCTCACGTAAAGAAGGTGGAGAACGGAGTGTTCGGCGCCGCCGGTGTAGAGATCAACAGGCAGCCACCGCCGTGTAATTTTGCGATTCCACGGAATTTCTAATTTCGAATTTCGAGTTTCCAAACTATCCTGTTTCGCATTAACCGACGGATACCTTATGTAATACCACGCAGAGTCCAAAAAAGTATCGGAGACATCGGTTTCACGCCGCGCCTTGCCGCCGCATTTTGGGCACTTCGTTTCGTAAAAGGATTTATCGCTGGCCAAAGGAGATTCGCCTTTCCCTTTCGGTTGGAAATTCTTGACGAACGGAAGTTCAACGGGCAAATTCTCCTCCGGTACCGCAACCCAGCCCGGGTTTTCCAATTCGCCTCTATTAAAATCTTTCCGCTGTTGTTTAGAAACTATAAATTTGGAACTGGAAATTTCCGCTCGTTTTTTACAAGTTTCACAAAAAACAAGCGGGATTGGCGGTCCCCAATAGCGTTGGCGGGAAATCAACCAATCGCGCAAGCGATATTGTGTTTTTTTTCTGCCGCCCACTTTTTGAATTATCTTATCTTTATCTTCAAGTGGGGCGTTGGAAACCGGCAATCCGAATTTTTTAGCAAATTCCATATCACGCTCATCATGCGCCGGCACGGCCATAATGGCACCGGTGCCGTAGCCGGCGAGCACGTAATCCGCCACCCAAACCGGGATTTCCTCTTTTGTTGCGGGATTTATCGCATAAATACCGGTGAACACTCCCGTCTTCTCTTTTTGCTCCTCGGACCGATTTTCGAGCGCTTTCGCAACGTATTTTTTTACTTCCCCCGGCGCCCTCCAGTCATTGCCCATCCAACTTTTCGCGAGTTCCGGCGAAATCACTATAAAAGTTGCCCCGTATAAGGTGTCCGGTCTTGTTGTAAAAACCTCAATTTCCTTAATTGAAATTTGGGAATTGGGAATTGGAAATTTTATTAAAGCCCCTTCAGATTTCCCTATCCAATTCTTTTGGGCGATTTTGACTCTCTCTGACCAGTCGATTTTCTCCAAATTTTTCAGAAGTTTTTCCGCATATTTGGTGATACGGAAAAACCACTGCTCCAGCTCTCGTTTTTCCACAAACGAGCCGCATCTCTCGCAACGACCGGCAACGACCTGTTCATCGGCAAGCACGGTTTTGCACGACGAACACCAATTGACCGGCGCTTTCGCCCGATAGGCGAGCCCGCGCTTAAACATTTGAACAAAAATCCATTGCGTCCATTTGTAGTACTCCGGGTCGTAGGTTTCCAACTTTTCCTCCCACGCGAAGCCGTTGCCAATCATCTCAAGTTGTTTGTAAAAGCGCTTTTCGGAAACTTTTGCCTGCTCCATTGGGTGAGCTTTAATTTTAAGAGCGTAATTTTCCGAATGAATTCCGAAACCATCGAGACCGATGGGTTGGAAAACATCATAACCTTGCATCCGTTTCATCCGGCCGTAAATGTCGGCTCCGGTGAAAGCGTACATGTTGCCGACATGGAGCCCTTCGGCGGAAGGATATGGGAACATCATCAGGTTGTAGAAGGGATTTTTAGAGTTATTAAAATCGGGCTCGTAAATTCTATTCTCGCGCCAATACTTTTGCCACTTTTTCTCGATTTTACCGAAATCGTATTTAGGCATGATATTCAATAATTTTAGCGGTTTTGGCCGTTCTCCTCAATAAAACCCGAGTTGCCCTATCTTTAAACACGTGTTTAATACTAGGGCAACTATTTCAAGCCGCTCTTTTGCCTACTACGCCGAGCAGTCTTTTCCTTAGTTTAAATCCCTCGCAGTGTTTCAAAATCCCCAAATATGACTGCAAGGAAAAATTGAAAGATTCTTCGCTTATGAGTTGCTTTTCTAAATCTGACTTTCCCTTCACGATTTTCTTGAAAACCCTCCTTTTGGTTTTAGTGCGCAGAACGCGGTAGTGGGGCAAAATGACGTAACCGAGAAAATCAATTCCCTGGCCGCATTTTCGGACAATGATTTTATTCTTGTGAATTTCCAAATTCAGCCGCAATTTCAAGAAATTATCAATTTTCGGAACCAAATCCAAAAGGTATCCTCGGCTCTCCCCCAGAATCACAAAGTCATCGCAATAACGCATATAATATTTAACCTTCAATTCTTGCTTCAGAAACTGGTCTAATTCATTCAAATAGATATTGGCGAAAAGCTGACTGGTAACATTGCCGAGCGGCAAACCCTTTCCCGACGACTTTTCAAAACTGTCTATGATTTTCTTGATGAGCAGCAAACTATCGGCGTTTTGAATTTTTCTTTCGATGAGTCTAATAAGAATTTGCTGGTCAATCGAATCGAAAAACTTCTTGATGTCGCACTTTAAGGCGAAAATATTGCGCCGATGATTTTTGCTCAATTTTCTCGTAAAAGACTCCAACCGCGAAACCGCGGCGTGCGTACCTTTATTGAAACGGCACGAATACGAATCAAAAATAAATCCTTCGTCAAAAATAGGATAGAGTATCTGAAAAACTGCTTGATGTAATACGCGGTCGAGGTGATAAAACATTTAATCCGCAACGTCCACGATTTAAAAATAATAGAAACTAAAAAATACCTGCTTTTGGAAAACAAGCTCATCGAAATTTCCAAAATGATAAACGGCTGGCTTCGCTTCTTGAAACAATAAAAGCGGTTTGAAACCGCTTTTATTGAGAAACTTCGAGACGAGGACGCAAGTTCTCGTTGGCATTCTGCGGGTTGTACCAGTTCACCTTGAACTTGCCGCTCTGCCAGTTCGCGTTCGGGACGTTACCGTCCGAGTTGCGAGAACTCGTGTATTACCCGTTTCCATCTAATTCACCGACGGTCTTTTGTAAAAACCATCTGCGTTACCGATATATATCGGTTGTATTTTGAACCACCGCTAAAGCGGATATTCACTAGAAACGAGTAAGCAGTTTCCTTGTATTCGGCAAACCGCTACCGAGCACTCAAGAAATATGAGTGCTTAGCCGGTTGTATCAGCCAATTTTTATTATAAACGAAAATCCCCCAGAGAGCACTGACTGATTGCTCTCTGGGGGAAGGGCTCAAGGCCCAAGGCTGAAGGGTTAGGAGGAAACTACGAGATGAGGACGCCAGCCCCCGCCGGCAACCCGCGGGCTGTACCAGTACACCCCGAACCCGCCGCCGGCCCAGCTCACGAGCGGGACGCGGCCGTCCGAGCAGCGAGAACCGCTGCAGAGCGTCCAGTTCCGGATATCGAGGTGCCTGCCGGTCTCGTCGAAGAACTTGAGTTCGTGAATCATCCGCTCGAGCAAGGTCTCGGTCTTCAGACCCTCCTGGGCGATGGATTCGGCCGAACGGTTCGCGAACTCTTCGTCGGCTTTCACTCGGTCGCGCACGCGGATGGCGTAGGCGCCGTCCTTGGGGTCGCGCTCGTTCTGCGGCACGTCGCGGTCCAAATCCTCGACGTACTTCCGCGACGGGAACTTGGACTTGCAGACCTCGAACACCATGTTCGGGGTGAGGTCTGCCGCGATGAGGAGTACCCTCTCGAAACCGCCGGGGTCGTCCGGAATCCGGACGACCGAGAGATCCACCTCCATACCGAAGTATTTCTGGTAGAACCTCTCCCACTCGGCGATGACGTCCGAGAACGACTGTCTCGCATCCGCAAGCGCCTGCCGCAGGAGCTTGCCCAGCTCCTTCTTGTGCCGGATGAGATACCGCGCCTTGTCGGGTGGGACTTCCGGCAACTTCTCCAACACCGCGATGTGCCAGTCCCGCATTTCACCATGCGAGAGTCCTTCGGGGACCGTGCCATGGCTTTTCATGGCCCATTCCTCCACTTAGGGTTATAGAATTATCAACGAACACCTTAATGCTAACATATATTATTAAATCTGTCAATGCACTGGATAGTTAAGCCCCAACAACGGTAAAAGTTGCCCTATCTTTAAACACGTGTTTAATACTAGGGCAACTATGATATAATCAAAAACACAAGATAACCATGGCAAGAAGACCGATACCGGAGGAAAATGTGCGCAATATCCAGAAATCGCGGCGGAGCTACTACGTAACGCTCCCAATTCAGATTATCCGCGAATTCGGGTGGAAAGAAACGCAGAAAGTAATCGTAGAAAAACGCGGGAGAGAAATAGTAATTAAAGACTGGACAAAATAAGCTGCTTCAAAAACGTCCATATGGACGTTTTTGAAGCCATAAAAATTTCTCAAAATTTGATTTTGAAAACGTCTTCGGCGTTTTTCAAAATTTGTGCGGCCATCGCTTCAACGCTCAAATTTTTGAGTTCCGCCAGCTTTTTAACGACTTCCACAATGTAAGCCGGTTCGTTGCGCTTGCCCCGGTAAGGCACTGGCGAAACGTAGGGCGCGTCGGTTTCGGATAAAATCCGATCAAACGGAATTATCTCAATCACCTCGTCATAGTCGCGGACGAAAGTAATGACACCACCGAAGGTGAAATAGAATCCCATATCCAAAAGTTCTTTGGCGTCGTTTTCCGTGCCGGTGAAAAAATGGATAATGCCGGGTTTTAGATTATGGGTGATGGGTTTTAGAATATCGATCAAATCCGGAAATGCAGAACGACAATGGATCATAAGCGGTTTGCCAACCTCACGAGCCAAGACGATTTGCTCCAGAAAAACTTTTTTCTGCCTTTCCTTCGCTTCCTCGCCGCCCTCGAGTCGGAAATAATCCAAACCGCATTCTCCTATTGCCACAACTTTCGGATCTAAGGCAATTTTTTTGTAGTATTCATAATCAAAGCCGATGCCTTTCACCGGCGGAGCTTTTTCCAACTCGTTTTTGTCGTGATAAGAGGAACCGCTGGCATGTGTTGGATGAAGACCGACGGTCGCCCAGATATTTTCGTGCTCGTGGGCCAGTTCGACGGCGCTTTTCGAGGTTTCAGCCTCTGTGCCGACATTCACCATCGCAACGCCAGCTTCCCGCGCCCGAGCAAGAACCTCGGAGCGATTGGCATCGAACACCCGGAATTGGGTGTGAGTATGAGCGTCAATGAAACTAAACAAGCGACGGGCGGCGGTCTTTTCTTTCAGCAAGGTAGGTGAAAATTTCCTGGGAGAGGACGGCGATCGGTACGGAGAGAATAATACCTACGAAACCGGCCACTTGGGCGCCGGCCAGAAGAGCAACAAAAACAATCACCGGATGGACGTTCATGGCTTTCCCTAAAAGGATAGGGATAAGGACGTTATTCTCGAGCTGTTGGACGAGAAAGAAGAAACCGATGACATAAAGGCCTAGCGAGAGAGAATCGGGAAGAGCGACAAGAAATGCAATGATGCCGGCGACGACTGGACCGATGATCGGCACGAGCTCCAAGATCGCCGCCAAAAGTCCCAATATTATCGCGTAGCGGACGCCCAGAAGCCACAAGCCGACTGCAACGACGACACCGATCACCAAACTCAAACCGAGTTGAGCTCCGAGCCAGCGGCGAATTTTAGTTTTGAACCTATTAAAAATGGTGACAACCGGCCGTTCGTACGCGTCGGGCATCAGCACCTTAAGTAACCGGTCCGGCCCTTCTTTCTCTACGGAAAGGTAGAAGGCGATAACGAGCGTCGCAAAAATAGCAATGATCTTGCCGAGGACCACAGAGATGGCACCCGTGATAGAAGTTTGAGCTGCCGTGAGAAGACCAAGCGCCTTATCGAAAGTGAGGCCCAGGTCCTTGATGATATCGCGAGGCAAACCGATACCGATCAAATTGCTCACAACAGTATTCAAATCCTCGACAAAGCGGGTGGTTTCATTCGCGAGGACGGGAACTATGAAGTAGACGGCCGTGCTGAAAACGGAAATGGCAACGAGGAATATTAGGACGGTGCCGAGAATACGGTGGATCTTCAGCCTCTCTAAAAAACTCACTATCGGATCAAGACCGAGAGAAATAACAATAGCGGTAAAAAGGATGCCCAAGGCTTGCCGGCCAAGATAGATCAGGGAGATAAGAAAGAGGAAAACGAGAATCTGCCAGAAAGTCCGCCAACTGAGCTCGAAACGAATCTCGTTCATCCCGATAGAGTTAGGTTGCGTCTGCACAACCGCATCAAACGGCCTTGGTTTCGGAAATACAACTTGTCGCTGTTTATATAAATCATTTCACCATCTAAACCTCAATTAACACGGCTGGGATTTATCTATACTTTCAGTATATCACCAAAAGATTTATCCCTGAAGGGCCCGATGACGGCAAGGTTGAGTCCCTCGTTCCGGAAGAGATCACGAGCGACCGCCCGAATATCCTCGGCGGTTACCCTCCTTATCTTTTCTGCAACCTCCTCGGGCGTGATGATGGGAAGACCCATTATCTCGTCCGAACCGTAGTAGAAAGCAACTTCGTCGGTCGTCTCGAGAGAGAGAAAAAAGTTGCCGAGGATGTGTTCTTTAGCACGGGCAAGCTCCGGTTCTGGCACCAATTCGTCGCGGAAGCGGGCAAATTCCTCGAGAGACGCCTTTATGACATCCTCTATTTTCTTGTGGTTTACACCCGCAACCATTTCTGCCAAACCGTGATCGGAGTACAAATCAGCGGAAGCACCGACGTAATAAGCAGCGCCGAGCTCATCCCGGACCTTAGTGAAAAGCCGGGAAGACATGCCCCCGCCCAAGATATCGGTTAAGACGTTAAGGGTAAAACGCCTCTCGTCAAAGACGGGAAAGGCACGAAAACCCATAACAAGGTGCGTTTGGTCGGATTCTTTGAAGTGAATGAGTTCACGGGGCGCCGATTGTGACTCCACAACTTTCGGCTTTTCCTTTTTCCTGCCGTTGCCGAGGCCAGCGAACATAATCTCCACTTCTTTTTGGACCTTGTCCGGATCAAAATTGCCGGCAACGACGACTACAGTCGCGGGGGCGAGATAGTTCTCGCTCCGGTACTTGATAAAATCCTCGCGAGTGAGCCGTTCAATAACCTCTTTCCGGCCGGCAATGTCCCAACCAGCCGGCTGGTCACCGTAGACAAGTTCCATAAAAAGGTCGCCGACTTTCCTTTTCGGTGTATCCTCGTACATGTTTATCTCCTCAATGATGACGCCGCGTTCCTTTTCAATTTCCTTCGCGTCAAAAATTGGATTCAGGTACATGTCGGCGATTATCTCCAGAGCTTTGGGAAGAGATTCGCTTCTCACCTTGGCATAATAGCTCGTGAACTCTCGAGAAGTGAAAGCGTTGTACTGGGCGCCCAAACCATCGAGCTCGGCGGAAATTTCCTTGGGTCCTGGACGATTCGTCGTGCCCTTAAAACACATGTGTTCCAGGAAATGAGAGAGGCCATTTATGTCCTTAGTCTCGTATTTCGAGCCGGCTTCAACAAGAACGGCGCAGGTTGCATTCAAACCGCCCTTCATAGGCACCAAAATGACTCGCAGACCGCTTGGCAGTTTTACTTTACGAAAAGAGTTCTTCACGGAAGTATTCTTTTAATTCCATAATCTTTACCCTTTTTTGCTTTGCAGAATCCCTGTCGCGGACCGTGACGTCATCTTTCTCCAAACTGTCGAAATCAACTGTGATGCAATAGGGTGTACCGATCTCGTCCTGGGAATAATAGCGCTTGCCGATGTTGCCCCGGGCGTCCCAGGCAACAGTTAAAGAATTTAGAATACAGGATTTAGAATTTAGGCCCTTGAGGTCTTCGTAAATTTTCCGGGCGAGTTTCACGAGTTCGGGTTTATTGGCGAGAAGCGGGAAAACGGCCACCTTATAAGGGGCTAGCGTCGGGTGAAGTTTCAGCACCACCCTGTCTCCGTCTTCGGTGTAGGCCTCACAGAGAAGCGCGAGTATTATCCGTTCGACACCGGCCGAGGGCTCGATAACGTAGGGCAGATATTTCTCCTTGGTTTCCTCGTCGAAATATTTCAAGTCCTTTCCGGAACCTTTCTCGTGGGCTTTGAGATCGAAGTCGCCGCGGTTCGCGACACCCTCTATCTCCTGCATGCCGAACGGGAATTTATATTCGATATCAACGGTCGCTTTGGAATAATGGGCGCGCTCCTCGGGACTTTGCTCGCGCGGCTTCACGTTCTTCAGGCCGATGGACTTGTACCATTCAAGCCGCGCCTTGAGCCATTCCTTGAACGCTTTTTCGTCCTCACCCGGCTTCACAAAATACTCGACTTCCATCTGTTCGAACTCGCGGGTGCGAAAAACGTATTCTTTCGGATTGATCTCGTTGCGGAACGATTTGCCAATCTGAGCGACACCGAAAGGCAGCTTTACTCTCATTGTGTCGACAATGTTCTTGAAATTGACGAAGATGCCGCCCGCCGTTTCCGGTCGGAGATAGGCAACGGAGGCGGAATCTTCAGCCGGACCTACGAACGTCTTGAACATAGTGTTGAACTTGCGCGGATCGGTAAATTCTCTGCTGCCGCAGTTCGAGCAAAACCCTTCAAAGTCGTCGGCCTTGAGCCTCTGGTGACATTTTTTGCACTCAACAAGATTATCGGAAAAACCACCGACGTGACCGGATGATTCCCATACCTTAGGATTCATCACTATCGCCGAAGAAATACCAACGACGTCATCGCGAAGCTGGACTACTGTCCGCCACCACGACTGTTTGACATTGAACTTGAGCTCGGTCCCTAAAGGGCCGTAATCATAAAAACCGGCGAAACCGCCGTAAATTTCGCTCCCCGGATAGATAAACCCCCGGCGTTTGGCCAAACTCGTTATTTTTTCCAGTAAGTCCATATTTTTTATGGGACAACCTTGCCGCCGTTCTGTCCGATAGTCATATCATCTGGCAAGGAAGAATTTATGGCAACATCAAAGCTCGTGAGCTCGGTACCGGTGAACTCATCGGTCGCCCGAAGAGAAGTGCTGTCGAGAAGCAGCTGGAAACGGCCGATGTCGGAACCGCCAGGAATCGCCTCAATCTGGAAAACCGCCTCAAGCGGCGAATCTATTACGCCTTTGGTTGCCCTGACACTCTCTATTGTCCAACTCACCTCGTTCGTTTCCTCATTATAGAGCGGCACGGTATCCCCGTTCGATTTCACCGCGCCCGTCCACCGCACTCCGGGACCCAGGGCCGCCGTAACTTTGACGTCCTTCACGTCCGTCGAGTAGTTCCGGACAAGCCAGTGGATCGAATACTGGGTCGGCTGCCCGGCTTTAGGCGGCATTGAACCCTGGTTAACTATACCCGACTCGGCGTCGCGATAAAACCCTTGAGCATCAACGACGATAAGACCCGCGACCTTAGTCTCCAGTGTTGAAGCAACGCGTGTCTCGCTCGCCTGTAGATAGGATGGAACCGATGGCGAAACAATAGTAACGGATGCCTTCAGAACAAAGTTTTTGTCGCTCAGGCGGGTTATTGGGAAAGAGTTCTTTAAGTTAACAGAAAAGCTAACCTCGCCGGTGCCGCCGGCGTCGACAATGCGAAGAAAGGGAGTGTTGTCGGCGTTCCAACTTATCCGGCGCGCGGCCGGGCTCCAAGCACCGCCAGAGGAAATAGTACCGAGATCAAACATGTCGCCCGATAGCTCGACGTCGATCACAACATCGGAGAGGGCAATGCCGCTCAAATTCCTGTATTGGACCAAATAGTTTAGGCGATCGCCCAAACGCGGCACGTAGTCCTCGCGTTGGTTGATAAGGACTTTCGTCTCAATCGGCGCCGGCGCGAGGCTCAAATCAATATTTGTCCCCGCAATCTCATAACTCTTACCGAGAAACGAGGCGGAGAACGTAACCGGCATCATAAGCGGGGTATTGCCCGAGCCCTGGATTGATCCCCTTATCTCGAGCGTTCCCTCTGAACCGCCTCTCACCTCACCCAGTCGCCAATAGTTATTAAGGGAATCGGGTGTCAGGTTCGCTGAAGTAAATTTGAAAGCCGGCGGATACTGAATTTCAAGAACTGTCTCCGGAAAATCGAAATCGGAAACATTCCGATAGACGATTTCCATCTCGAAAGCCGAGGTTGGAAGAATTTGGGCCGGTTTCTTGACTTCGAACTCAATAGCTTCCCTTCCCGTCCTCACCCGGTAATCTTCGGACGTTTGGAAACGAGTCCGGCCGCCGGAAAGATATGAGAATTTGAAGGTGATAGTTTTCTCCGAACCACTCCCGGCCGTCAATAGAAAACGGTAGGTCCTTTTGACAAGCGAACCGCTCCCCATGTCACCGACAGAGTCGGTAAGAAGAAAAGACGAATCACCGTTCCCGAGAAGATGGATGTCGTCAGGAAGATTCACGACTATTTCAGCTTGGTTCAGGACACGATCGCTGTCGTTCTCGACAACGAGGTCAACATCGAACGGCACACCGCGGAAAACCTCCTCCGGCCCTTCCAATTCCATCCTCACTTCTGAAGAGGATCCTTTTAAATAGAAATAGATGAAAGAGCCGGCGGCGAAAATGACGATACCCAAGAATCCGACGAAAACGAGTAACATCCGCCTCAGCCAGTGAGATTCGATTATCTCCCAGTCTTCGCGATCGGCCGGCGTCGGAGGAGACGCAACCTCATCGGGTACGACTCTGCGACGTTGTGGTCTTTTCTTTTTGATATCGGCCATGCCTTAATTTAGATTAACGAGTTTGGAGTCGCCCAAGCCGAATCTTCGCGGGCAGGACGAGCAAAAAAACGACTGGTCGCCGGGGTAAAAATACGCAACGTCCGCCCCGCCGCAAGCATCACAGCGGGCAAGAAGCGGATCGTAACCTAAGACTTTGAGCAATCTTCTAACGGCTGTCTTCGCCGACCCGAGGCTTTGAACCAGATCGTGCCACAGACGAAGATCGGGCACTTCCTCTGGTAAGATTGATTTCACGAAATAAACGTCTCGGAGAAAATTCCCGCCGCGGAGCCGGTCGCGAATGGCAGCATCGGTAACCGTGAACCGATTCTTCCGGACAAGACGGACATCAACGAGATTGCCGACATCGAGGTGAGGAGAAAGTTTCGAATTTACCATCATCCCGCCGACGACGAGCGCCGAAAGGCGGCCCAAATCTTTCGTGTAAAGATCAACAAGACGGTCGCGGTCGCCCACCGGACGGGATCCCAGTACGACTGCCGGCGTAAGGTACTCCCTCATGCCATTAGTAGAGTATTAAACCCCAAAAACCATCGAGCGAGAAGGCGCCGCCGCCTAAAGTGAGTAGCGCAATGGCCGCGGCAAGAAAAATCCAGTCGATCTCGGCCTCTTTCGAGAACATCACGTCCTTCTTGAACTTAATAATGATTACAAGAAATTCTAGAGCTACGAAGAATGAAAAGAATTGCGTGAGAAAACCGAGAACGAGGGCAAGTCCGCCGGCCGTTTCCACAATACCGGCGACAGCGGCCCAGAACATGCCTGGTTTGAAACCAACGCTCCCAAACCAAGCGCCCGTGCCTTTCAAATCTTTCAGCTTGGGCAGGCCGTGACGCATGAGAATGAGTCCCACAACGACCCTCAAAACAAAAATGGCCCAATTACTGAAAACCAAAAAAGGCTGAATCATAGTTTAGTAATTAGTAATTAGAAATTAGTAATTAGTGACAAACAAACGACCTTTTAGTTATTATTCATTATACAAACTATGAAAATACTGGCAATCGAAACTTCCTGCGACGAAACTGCTATAGCCATTGTGGAAGCAGGCGGTGTATTAAAAGCGCCGAGATTCAAGATTTCAAAAAACCTTGTCTCTTCACAAATCGCAATTCACCGCCCATTCGGCGGCGTTGTGCCAAACCTTGCCAAACGAGAACACATTAAAAATCTTCCCATAATCCTGGGGAAGATTTTTGGAATTTATAAATCCGAATTTCTAGTCCCCAAACAAATTCCAAAATTCAAAATTCAAAACATTGACATTGTTGCCGTAACGGTAGGACCAGGATTAGAACCGGCTTTATGGACGGGAGTCAATTTTGCCAAAGAAATTTGTAAACAATTCAAAATTCAAAATTCAAAAATAAAAATTATTGGCGTAAATCATTTGGAAGGTCATCTCTACAGTTTTTTACTCTCTAAAAATTATAACCTAAAACCCATAACATATAACCTTTTTCCGGCTATTGCCTTGATTGTAAGCGGCGGGCATACCATTCTCGTTCTGATGAAATCGTTGACCGACTGGCGGAAGATCGGCGAAACGCGAGACGACGCCGTAGGTGAGGCCTTCGACAAAGTGGCGCGGATGCTCGAACTCCCCTATCCCGGTGGACCGGAGGTGGAACGACTTGCAGTTAAAGGAGATCCTAATGTTATTCCGTTCCCACGGCCGATGATGAACTCCAAGGATTACGATTTCAGTTTTTCGGGACTGAAAACTTCCGTCCTTTACTATCTGCGGGACAATTTGAAAGCAAAAAAGGAGGATGTCGCGGCTAGTTTCCAGAAGGCCGCCATTGATGTTCTTGTAGCAAAGACGATGCGCGCCGTGCGTGAGTTTGGAGCAAAATCAGTAATACTCTCTGGCGGCGTCGCCGCCAACAAATGCCTCCGTAAAGAGTTAAAAGTGGCGAGTGATAAGTTATCAGTTAATTTCCTGTCCGCAGATAAAAAATTCCAAACCGACAACGCCGTGATAATTGCGGTTGCCGCCTATATTCAATTTTTGAGAAAAAAGAAGCGGGTGATTCGCGCCCAGGCGAATTTGAATTTATAATTAACCGTATGCTCGACACCCGCTACGACCACAAAAACCTGGAAGATAAAATCTATAAACTTTGGGAAAAATCCGGCTACTTTAACCCAGACCGGCTCCCTAAACGCCGTACCCTAAACTCCAAACCCTTTTGCATCATCATGCCGCCGCCGAACGCTAATGGCGCCTTGCATATGGGTCACGCCGTTGGCATAACACTCGAGGACATTATGACGAGATTTGAGCGAATGCGCGGCAAAAGAACTCTTTGGCTTCCAGGTGCCGACCACGCAGGTTTTGAAACGCAGGTTGTCTTCGATAAAAAACTCGACAAGGAAGGTCGCAACCGCCACAAAATCCCTCGCGAGAAGCTCTGGACCGAGATCTGGAATTTCACCCAAAAGAACAAGGAAACAATGCAGGCCCAAACAAAGAAACTCGGCGCCTCCTGCGATTGGTCCCGGGAAACGTTCACGCTCGATCCAAAGGTAGTGGACGTCGTCTACGAAACTTTCGAGAAGATGCACCGGGACGGACTCGTCTACCGTGATCTCAAGGTAGTGAACTGGTGTCCCAAACACCAAACCGCTCTTTCTGACCTCGAAGTGAAGTACGTCGAGAGAAACGACCCTCTTTACCACATCAAATACGGCCCTCTGACGCTCGCAACCGTCCGGCCCGAGACGAAGTTCGGTGACACTGCCCTCGCAGTGAACCCCCACGACAAGCGCTACCGACAATACATCGGCAAGACAATTGAGGCAAAAGGGATTTTGGGGCCGCTAAAATTCAAGGTCATCGCCGATAAAGCGGTGGACCCGAAATTCGGCACCGGTGTAGTAAAAATCACGCCGGCCCACGACGCGACCGACTTCGAGATTTGGACCAGGCACAAGGACGAAATCCCAGGTCCGAAGGTGATTATCGACGAGCGCGGATGCCTCACGGGTGAAGTTGGGGAATTTAAGGGACTAAAGATTGCCGAAGCAAGAGAAAAGATCGCTGAAAAAATGAGAGAGATCGGTATTTTGGAGAAAATAGAGCCGGACTATATTCACCAGGTCGCAACCTGCTACAAGTGCGGTTCAACGCTCGAACCTATTCCAAAACCGCAATGGTTCGTGAAAATGAAGCCGCTTGCCGAACCGGCTATTAAGGCGTTAAAGGCGGGCAAGTTCCGCATACTACCCAAGCGGTCGGAGAAAGTCTATCTCCATTGGCTCCGTAACATCCGCGATTGGAACATCTCCCGACAAATCATCTGGGGCATCCGCATCCCGGCCTGGTTTCGCGGCAGCGAAACAAAAATCAGCAAAAAGAGACCCGGCCCTGGTTGGGAACAGGATCCTGATGTCTTTGATACTTGGTTCTCCTCCGGTCAGTGGCCGTATGCGACGCTACAAATCCGCGGTGGCGATTTCAAGAATTTCTATCCGACGGACGTGATGGAAACTGGTTACGACATTCTCTTTTTTTGGGTGGCCCGAATGGTAATGTTGGGACTATACCGAACAGGAAAGGTTCCCTTCAAAACCGTCTATCTCCACGGCCTCGTCCGCGACAAAGACCGCCAGAAAATGTCGAAATCCAAAGGAAATGTCATCGACCCGCTAGGTGTCGCCGACCTCTACGGCACCGATGCTGTCCGAATGGCATTGACCGTCGGTAACACAGCTGGGAACGATATCGTGATATCGGAGGATAAAATCCGCGGCTACCGCAACTTCGCGACCAAAGTTTGGAACATCGCTCGCTTCGTACTGATGAACAAGGTAAAAAGCGGCGCCAAACCGAAGTTTACAGCCGCCGATAGGAAACATCTCTCGTATCTGAAAAGAATGAAAACACAGGTTACTAAACACTTAGAAAGATTTGAGTTTCACCTCGCGGCCGAAAAAATATACCACTATATCTGGCACGAATTCGCCGACAAAATAATCGAAGCCGCGAAACCGCGGCTCAAAAACGGTAAAAAAAGCGAGCGACTCACCGCCTACAAGCTTATCGAGACCATCCTCACTGAATCGGTGAAGATGCTCCATCCATTCATGCCTTTCGTCACAGAGGAAATCTATCAGAACCTCCCTTCTAAAAAAGAAAAGGTGATTATGGTAGAGAATTGGTGAGAACATGGTTGTTTTCCTTCTTTCGCTTCTCGTCCTCATAAGCGCCTTCCTGCCAAGCCTGGCTTGGCTCGCTTTTTTCCTAAAGGAAGATATCCATCCCGAACCCAAAAGGATCCTGGTACTCACCTTCGCGGCGGGAGCTCTTTCTACCGCTCCCGCTCTCGCCTTCCAAATCTTTTTCCAGAAAACCGCCATCGCGAGTTTTGTCGGACCGCTTCTCGCCCTCGTTGTCATGGCACTTATTGAGGAATTGTCAAAGTTCGGCGCCGCCTATTTCGCAGTCGCCAAGGATGAGAACTATGACGAACCGGTCGACGCTATGATTTACATGGTAACAGCTGCCCTTGGCTTCGCAGCCATTGAGAACCTCTTCATCGCCGCGAGCACTTGGACCACCGCCTCGGCCGCTTCCCTTGTCGCGACCGCAAACATTCTGCTCTTGCGGCTTGTAGGCGCTACCCTCCTACACGTTCTCGCTTCGGGACTCCTTGGCTTCTATTGGGCGGAGAATAGGACGGCAATTGGCGTTATGGTCGCGACCATCGTCCACAGCATCTTCAACTACCTGGTTCTGAGTTTTGAAAACACCAACCTCCTCTATGCGGCGATTTTTCTGCTTTTTGCCCTTTTCTTCCTGTTCCAGGACTTCGAAAAACTGAAGAGAAGCCGGTTCATCACCCGACTTTCCCCAACCGAAGAAATCGGGAACGACAATTTAAAACTGTGATATAATTTAAAAATAACCATGGAAAACAAGGACGACATTTTTGTGGAACTTGCCAAAGCGAAAAGCGAACCGAAATCTCTCCGTATCGAGGCGAACGAACCACCGGCGGACATTGAGGAGGAATCGGAAGGTCAGCTCACTGTCGATGTCTACCAAACCAAAGATGAAATCATTGTCCAATCGACGGTCGCCGGCGTCGCTCCCGAAGACCTCGAAATAAACATCACCAACGAATCGGTGACGGTGAGCGGCAAACGCGAGAAAACGGAGAAAATAGAGGAGAAGGACTACTTCTATCAGGAATGCTTCTGGGGGAAATTTTCCCGCTCCATCATCCTGCCACAGGAAGTGGACCCGGAGAAATCCACAGCGAGCATCAAGAACGGCGTTTTGACCATTAAAATGCCGAAGTTAAATCGCAAACGGGCTAAAAAACTAAAGGTAAAATTTGACTGAACATCTTTTTTTCAAAATTGTCCCGTATGGGACAATTTTGAAAATATCGGGATAACGAGAAAATCAACAGAAAAATTTCTTAGCGTAGAGATTGAATTTTTCACCGCGGTCAAATTCATTCTGAAATTTCTCAAAACTTGTCGCGCCGGGACTGAATAAGATAACGGTTGATAGGTTGTGGGTTTTAGGTTTCAGTTTTTTTTCAACTGTCTTTAACAGAACGTTAAACTCCTCAAAAATCTGGGGCTTAATTTTTCTAAAATAACCGATTTTATTCAACGCCCGAACCATTTTTTTCGTAGCGGTGCCTTCCAACAAGAATAGGTTTTCCGGCTTCACGCACTTTTTCACCCGTTTCGCCCACCTCCCGAAATCAAGCTTCTTGTCAGTGCCGCCGGTGACGAGAACCAATTCTCCGGCCAGCTTGAAACGGTCGAGTGCCGCTTCGACGGCCTCGGGCGTGGTCGCCGTAGAATCGTTCACAACTATGAGACCTTTTCTTTTCAAGATAACTTCCTGCCGAAACCTCACTTGAGGCAATGTTTTCAACGCTTTCCTGATATCACTCCAACTCAAACCAAAATGGCGCGCAATAATAATAGCGACGTTTAGATTATAAAAATTATGGATTCCTTTTTCGCGCTTAAAATTACCAAGACTTAAACCAAGAGGGACGGGAAAATAGACAATTCTGCTCTTCGGCCGCAAACTGAAGAAAAATTTTGTCCAACCGTTATCCTTGTTCAAAAGGAGAAAATCCTCCTCCGTCTGATCGGAGAATATATTAGCTTTGGCCCGAGCATAGCTTTTCATAGAGGAGTAACGATTGAGATGATCGGGATAAAGGTTGGTGATAACAGCGATGTGGGGCGCCATCCCCGATTTTGGTAGAAGCTCAAGATGCCAGGAAGAAAGCTCGACGACGACCGGATTCCGTCCGTCCAGTTTGTCCAGAACGGCGAGCATCGGGTTGGTCGAGGAATTACCGGTCAAAACTGCCTGCGGGTATTTTTTTTTCAGAAAATGATAAATCCAGTTGACAGTCGTGGTTTTGCCGCGTGTGCCGGTTACAGCGATTACTGGATTCCTACAAAAGCGGAAGAAAATGCTTGCTTCGTTTTCCAGTCGCGCCCCCGCTTTTTTGGCTATCCTCAAGAATTTACTCGTCCGGGGCACGCCGGGATTCACGATAATAAATTCGTTTCTCTTAAAATCCTCCGCATTGTGTTTCCCTAAAACAAAACGGATTTTTTTGGCCGCCGCGCCGAGCAACTTAATGGAGTAAGAAAGCTCCTTTTTTGTTTTCAAATCCGTGACCGTCACTTTCGCGCCGTGCTTTACAAACCACCTGGCAGCAGCGATGCCGCCGCCTAAAATGCCAAGCCCGGCGATTAGAACTTTCTTGTTTTTAAAAATTTTAGTGTCCACCCTTCAAATTATAGGAAGGGTACAATGAGAAGCGCAACAATATTTATCACCTTGATGAGCGGATTGATAGCAGGCCCCGCGGTATCCTTATAGGGGTCGCCCACGGTATCGCCCGTCACGGCTGCTTTGTGGGTTTCGCTCCCCTTGCCGCCGTAATTTCCTTCTTCAATGTATTTTTTGGCGTTATCCCAGGCAGCGCCGCCCGAAGTCATGGAAATTGCAACAAAGAGTCCGGAAATAATCGTACCAATGAGCATCCCCCCCAAAGCCTCCGCCCCTAGTCCAAAACCGACGATAAGAACAGCGATAATCGGGAGAAGAGCAGGCAGAACCATTTCTTTCAAAGCCGCCCGCGTCACAATATCAACTGCCCTCCCGTAATCGGGCTTGGCTTTTCCTTCCATAAGACCCTTGATTTCCCTAAACTGCCGCCGAATCTCTTCCACAATGGAGCCAGCTGCTTTTCCCACAGATTTCATAGCGATGGAACCGAAAAGGTAAGGCACCGCCGCTCCCAGAAACATCCCAACTAAAACTTTGGGGTCCTGTAAATCAAAAGCTACGCCTGCAAATTTCTTCGCGAGTTCCTCAACGTAGCCGGCGAAAAGAACAAGGGCGGCGAGGCCGGCAGAGGCAATAGCATAACCTTTGGTAACCGCTTTGGTGGTGTTCCCGACCGCATCCAGGGCGTCGGTGATTTTCCGAACGTTTTCCGGAGCGTGCGTCATCTCGGCAATGCCACCGGCATTGTCGGTAATCGGGCCGAATGAATCAATTGCGACGATGATGCCGGCGACCGAGAGCATAGCGACTGCTGAAACGGCAATACCGTAAAGGCCGGCGAGGGCGTAGGCCCCCAGAATGCCGGCGCCGATCACAATGATCGGCAGAAAAGTTGCTTCCATTCCGACCGAAAGACCGAGGATGATATTGGTACCGTGACCGGAATTAGAGGCCTCGGCTATGGATTTCACCGGCCGGTAACTTTTCGCCGTGTAATAATCCGTGATAACGACCATAAGCGCCGTAACCGCAAGACCGATGAGACTCGAAAGAAATACACCGAGATATTCACTCCCGAAATAGGATTTCGAAGCGAAATAGAAAAAGACGGCCGAGACAATAAGCGCGGCGGCAAGGCCTTTGTAGAGCGCGCTCATAATGCTCGCGCCTTCCTTCACTCTCACGAAAAGTGACCCGATGACAGAAGCGAGAATGGCGAGCCCTCCTAGGACAAGCGGGTAAGCAAGCGCCTCGCCCGATAGAGCGGCGGCACCAAGAAGCATCGCGGCGGAGAGCGTTACGGCATAGGTTTCAAAAAGATCGGCCGCCATACCGGCGCAGTCGCCGACATTGTCTCCCACGTTATCGGCGATGACACCGGGATTCCGCGGATCGTCCTCGGGAATACCAGCCTCAACCTTACCAACAAGATCGGTGCCCACATCAGCAGCTTTGGTGAAAATACCGCCGCCGAGGCGGGCAAAGACGGAAATAAGACTGGCTCCGAAAGCAAGACCGATGAGCGGCGCCGTCTTTCCACCGGAAACAAGATAGAAACCGGCAACCGAAAGAAGACCGAGAATCACGACAAGGAGACCGGTTACCGAACCGGCCCGGAAAGCGAGTTTGAGAGCGAGCGGAAGTCCCCGTTCAGCAGCGGCTGTGACACGAGTATTAGAACGGACGGCAACATTCATGCCGATGAAACCGGCTATAGCCGAAGCGGCAGCGCCGACGAGGAATCCCATAGCAGTCTGCCAATTTAAGACGAAAATAATCGTGACGAAAAGGACTGCGGCGACTACGGCCACCGTTCGGTACTGGCGAGTAAGGTACGCCCGCGAACCCTCTTGAATAGCCCGGGAAATCGTCACCATTGCCTCGTTGCCGGACGACTGACGGCTAAGCCATATGAGAATGTAGACCGTGTACGCGATGGCTACCGCTATCGGAACGAAAATCAGATACAACATGAATTTGATTATAACAAAAAGTTATTCTGTTTTTCCTTCCGACCTTTCCTCGTTTATCTCCTCCGGTGATTTTTCCTCAATAACCGCTTCTTCCACCTGAGCAACGCCGCCTTCTTGCACCTCCTCCGGCCGAGACTGGCTTCTCACGTCTATTTTCCAACCTGTGAGCTTCGCGGCGAGGCGAACGTTCTGACCACCTTTACCGATCGCAAGCGACAACTGATCTTCGGAAACCAAAACCCTTGCTTCGCGGCGCGGAAATATCTCCACAAGTTTAACCTTAGCCGGCGAGAGAGCGTTCGCAATGAACTTTTCAGGGCTATCGCTCCACTCCACCACGTCTATCTTCTCATTGCCAAGCTCGTTCGTAACCGCCATCACCCTCGTGCCGCGGCCGCCGACCGCAGAACCGACCGGATCGATTCCGGGTTCGTTTGAGGCCACGGCCACCTTAGTGCGGCTGCCCGGTTCCCTGGCAATAGCTTTTATTTCCACTACCTTGTCCTGTATCTCCGGCACCTCGAGCTCGAATAGTTTCGTCACGAATTTCGGGTGAGACCGCGAAAGAACGATGCCCGGCCGGCGCGGGTCGTCCTGGACGGCAATAACCAGGAATTTCAACCGTTCGCCGACCCGGTAGTGTTCGCCGGGCACGCATTCGTTGTAGAACATAACGCCGACGGCCCGGCCTAGATCGACGTAGACGTTGCCGCGCTCGAAGCGCTGAACCTGACCCGAGACAATTTCCCCTTCTTTGTCAGCGAATTCCTCTTTGATGGAGGAGCGCTCTGCTTCCCGTAGACTCTGGAGGACGACTTGTTTTGCCGCTTGGGCGGCGATACGACCGAAATCGGCGTGCGTCTCGAGCGGGAATTCTATCTCGTCACCGGACTGCGCATCCTTTTTTATCTTCCGCGCCTCCTCGACAAATATGTGGCGGTCGGGGTTGTAGCGCGGTAGGACTTCGCCTTCCTCTTCAGAGACAGAATGGGTTTCAACCGTTTCAACCGCTCCTTCTTCCGATTCCTCCACAATCCTAACTTCCTCGGGGTTCACCACGAATTTAACCTGAAAGAATTTTACGTCGCCGGACTTCAAATCGAGCTTCGCTCGAATAAACTCCGTCCGTTTCCGATATTCCTTTTTGTAGGCGGCGGCGATGGCCGACTCAATAGCGTGAAAAACCTCCTCAGGTTTAATGCCTTTTTCTTCGGCAATTTGATTCACGGCGATAGCTAGTGCTTTTAAGTCCATTTTTTTTTTTTAATTTTTTTACTAAAGAACCGCTCACTTCGGAGCGGCCATTTAAGTTAAGAATATCAGAGAACTGCCGGTGAAGTCAAATTTCCTATTTTAACCGCTTCAACACTTCTTGGAACGCGGCGTAGGAAGTCGCGACCACGAGATTATCACCCGACCATCCATAGTTCAAACTGGCTCCGGAAAGGCTGTAGGTTAAATATCTGTTCGCGACACCTTCGGTTGTCCCGCTCTTCCACGCTCCCGCCGCA
>DATLZO010000013.1:0-13516 GCA_035573955.1 Minisyncoccota bacterium | reverse complement strand
ATCTGCGGCTGCGGGTTCGTCGCGGCGTTCGCGAAGCCGAACGCGACCTTCACCGCGAATTTGTAAAACTTCGTGAAACAATGAAGAAACACTTGAAGTCGCTTGAGTATGCCGGTACCAAACGTGAGCTTACCAAGGAGGAGAGGAAAATATTGGAACAATTGACCGCTGACCTCGCCAAAACCGAGAAAGTTTTGGAGGGTGAGATTGAAGAAATAGAGAAAGACGCGACTTAACGGTGGCTAAGCAGCCTTTCCAATAATTTTCCGCTCAAGAGCCATCCTAGAAAGAACGCGATAATTGTGCTTATGACGAACCAAACAATATTTTTCGCCAGCGATTTGTTTATCGCCGTAAGAGCTCTCGCTTCGGAGACGCCAACGATTATATGAAGATGGTCTTCCCGCGGCTCACTCGGCAAGGCGGCAAATCCAAAAATGTAACTTTGACCGTCAGGACCCTTACTCTTGAAGAATCCTGTGGCGGCATCGTGGACTTCTTGATTAAAATCAAAAGAGAAAGCAGTGCCGATGCGGGCCGGTTCGCCGGGGTAGGCAAGAATAGTGCCTTGCCGATCGGTGACAATGAAGTCAGAGTCAGCGTGGAATGCTTCAAGGTTTAAAGCTGCAATAGCGACGTATGTCACTTCCCCCTTTTCGTTGATAATCGGGTAGCCGAAATTCAGCGACTGCTTTTTGGTGATGCGGCCAATCTGATACTCGCCGATGGAAAAAGTGCGGGTGCGGAGGGCGCGCTTGAAATAATATCGGTCGGCAACGTTCACGACTTGTTGCCCGGGCGGCAAGGCGCTGCAAAAAACATCTCCGTTACGGTCAGCAATGGCGATATTATAGTAAGTAGGAACCGGCACATTGATTTTCGTAAGGAGGAGTTCGAGTGTTTTATTACAGCCGGCTATATCTTGATTTCTGAATTCCGCAAATTGAGTGATACCGATGAGGAAATTCCGGATGTCCTCCAGTCGCTGCGTTTCTTGGTTAGCAATAATGCGGGCCAGACGTTCGGCATCCAAACCGATTTCTGTTTCGGCGATTTTAAGTTGCCGATAGGCAAGGAAACCGGCAAAAACCGTGATCGGGACGAGAATAAATGCCGTGATAACAAAAAACCGAAGGATATTCTTGTAGCGATGAAATTCCTGCATTTTCTTATCTTACAATACCGTTTATTGTTTGAGGTTTTTTTCCTTCAAATTGGACTTTCTTCAGTTTTAGTTTGCCGTCAACAACTTCCGCCTCTAAGATTTTCACTCTCTTATACTCGTGGAGGTTAGACCTCCCCAAATTGACGGCAATGTTTGGAGGTCGAACCTCCCAAAATTGGCGTAACGTCTTCGCATACGTCCACACTCCCGGTTCGGGGTTAAGAGCACGGATTTTTCTCTCAATCGCCGCTATGTCATCTTTTTCCAGGTCCACGAAGCCGTCCTCATCACAGAATTTTTTCGTATAAGTCGCTTCCTTGTCGTTCTGGGGCCGGAGGTTCAATCTCCCAAAAATTGATTGCAGTTCGTGAGGAGATTGAACCTCCCGAAATTGATTCAAGAAATCCACAAGCAAGTCCCCGGCCATCTCCGCGAGTTTCCGGTTTAGGGTTTCGAAATTAGAATTTAGGATTTCCAATTCTTGCTGCACAAGAATTGGTCCGTGGTCCACTTGGTCATCCATCAGATAGAGTGTAACGCCTGTCACCTCGTCGCCGGCGAGGATTGCGCTCTGGATTGGCGTTGCCCCGCGGTATTTCGGAAGAAGCGACGGATGAACGCCAATGAACTTGGCGGGCGAGGTGTCCAAAACGGATTTTGGAATAATCTTGCCGTAAGCCGCGACAACGCAGAAATCAAACTTTTGGAGATTCGGCCTCCCCAAATTGACGTTAATGTCGGGAGGTCGAACCTCCCCAAATTGAAAGTTCTTCAGACTTTCCGGCTGTAATATCCCAATCTTTAAATCTTTGAATTTTTCAATCAACAATTTTTTAACGGGTGGGGGAGTGATAATTTTTTTCCGGCCTGCTGGCTTGTCGGGGTTGCAGACGACGAGCGCGGGCGGCATGCCTGCTTCGATCAGTTTTTCCAGGATGATTGCAGCGAACCCAGGTGTGCCGAAGAATACGTACCTCATCGTTTTGATTTTGTCATTTTTAATTATAGAATGAGTTCGTGCGAAAGGCACCAAAAAGTTATCTTCAAGTTCTTAGGGAGCGCAAAGAGGAATCGCGGGTGCATTTCAAGCACCAGTCAACCGGCCTTGCACTTGCCGAGATCCTGGGCGACACGAAACACAAGACGCTGTACATGAAACTGGCTAAGAAGCATGATGCGGAGATACTCATCGGTCTTGCCAAGGACGTCGCTTCGCGCCGGGGTGTGAAAAACAAAGGAGCGTACTTCATGAGATTGCTAACCGGGAAGAAGAGGCAATGAAGATTCTGACTATAGCTGACAAAAAAGAGGAAAAGTTTTTGCGCAAGAAGGTGAAACCGTTCGATTTTTCCAAGTTCAGCAAGAAAGAGATCCGTGAACTGGTAAGGAATATGCGCAAGATGATGCTGAAAGCGTCGGGTATTGGGCTTGCCGCGAACCAAGTGGGTTTTGATTTCAGCTTTTTTGTGGCGCAGGTGCCGCAGTCGCGGGAGGGAGGGGGCAACGAGAAGTTTTACGCCATTTTCAATCCAAAGATCACAAGGGTCTCGAGTGAGAAAGAATCCGTTGAAGAAGGTTGTCTTAGCGTCCCAGGGATATTAGGCAATGTTCCCAGGCCGTCGAAGATAATCCTCGAAGGTGAGGATCAGAACGGAAAAAAGGTTAAGATCAAAGCATGGGGACTTCTCGCCCGGGTCTTTCAGCACGAAGTTGACCATTTGGAGGGAAAGGTCTTTTTAGACAGGACGAAAGAAATTTACAGGATAGATCAGTCGTCTATCACATAAAACCTATAAACTAGCTTCATGCTTCGTCTTTTCATCGCTGTTCCCGTTCCGAGTGAAATTAAGAAAAAAATTGTTGCCCTCATTGCGGAAGTGGGTAACTTTCGTAATTTGGCCGATGGCATTCGTCCAGTGCCGGAAGAAAACTGGCATTTTACCCTCGTTTTTCTTGGATATCAGCCGGAGTCAGCCGTGCCGGCTATTAAGGAATCCTTAGATAACGTATTGAGGTTAAACATTAATAACAAATTTACGAGGTTAAACCTCGTAAAAATTGAATTCGAGAAATTAACTTACGGCCCACCGGGGAAAACGCCGCGGATGGTCTGGCTCACGGTAACTAAGGAAACATCTGCCGCGCTCGGGGATCTTAAAGAGGCCATCGAACAGGAATTACGGAGGAACGGCGTAAAATGGCAAATAGAGAACCGCCATTACCAGGCCCACCTTACCCTTGCGAGGTTTCAGGCCGAAGCGGCAGAGGATTTACCTGCGATCGAGCGAGATTTCGAATTTAGTTATTTGACAGCCGAGGTGAATCTAATGAGGTCCAATCTCAAAAGAACTGGCGCGGAATATGAAATTCTGCTTTAATTAACCGGACATGCGTGGCAATAAATTTCTGAAAATATCTTCCGTTTTTCTCTTAGGCGTTGCTGTCGGAGCTGCCGGTCTCTACGGCGGTTTCCTTTTCGGTCTCTACGAATTACCCGCAGAATCAAGACCCATCACCGATGTCGAAAAGAAAGAGCTTCTTGACGCCGACTTCGGTCTTTTCTGGGATTCGGTGAAAGCTGTAAAAGAGAATTATTTCAAAATCGGCGACGTGAGAGACGAAAACCTTCTATACGGCGCGATAGAGGGTTTGATAGGAGCCTTGGATGACCCGTATTCCTCATTCTTTAATCCGAGCGATGCCAAAAAATTTGAGGAGGATATCCAGGGCAGTTTCGGCGGCATCGGCGCGGAGATAGGCATTCGTAACGACCAGCTTGTCGTCATAGCGCCTTTGAAGGGTAACCCCGCGGAGGCGGCGGGTCTCAAGGCCGGTGATAAGATATTGAAGGTTGACGACATTTTCACCAATGATCTCACTGTTGAGGAGGCTGTGAAGATAATCCGCGGCGAGCCGGGCACGGTGGTGACGCTCCTCATTATCCGGAACGGTTGGGACGAGGCTAAAGAATTCAAGATCACCCGGGCTATTGTTGTCGTGCCGACACTCGACTGGGAGATGAAACCGGGGAACATCGCATATTTCCATCTCTACAACTTCAACGCCAATGCACCGAGTGTTTTCTACCAGGGTGCGCTCGAGGCGCTTGTAAAGGGCGCGAGAGGAATAGTGCTCGATCTGCGGGACAATCCCGGCGGTTACTTGGAAGTGGCCCAGAACATTGCGAGCTGGTTTCTCGAGAGAGGAGAAGTGGTGGTTAGGGAGCGTTTTCGTTCGGGCAACGAGAACTTGCTCTATGCGACCGGTCCTTCGGCTCTCGCTAAGATTCCTACCGTAATCATTGTGAATGGCGGCTCGGCTTCTGCTTCCGAGATAGTCGCCGGCGCTCTCCGCGACATCCGTGGGGTAAAAATCATCGGCGAAAAGACGTTCGGTAAAGGAACGGTTCAGGAAGTCCATGAACTATCCGGCGGTTCGTCCATAAAGGTATCGGTTGCTGAGTGGCTTACCCCCGCAGGTAATGTCATTGAGAAGGAAGGTCTCATACCGGATTTCGAAGTGAAAGTTGAGGGCGAACTTGCGGAAGGGGAGGATCCGCAGCTTGCGAAGGCCTTGGAAATTTTGAACGGCGAAATCGAAAGTTCCGGAGGGACGATTTTTGTCGTTGGTTATTGACAATAATTTCCAATTTTTAATTTTGAATTAATTTTTGAATGATTTAATGTTTGAAACATTAAAAATTTTAAAGTCAATTTATTCAAAATTCATAATTCAAAATTCATGAAAGTAATCCTTCTTCAAAACATACGAGGTTTAGGTAAAAAATACGACACAAAAGATGTTTCTGACGGTTACGCTCGCAACTTCCTCGTTCCGAGGGGATTGGCCGAAGCGGCGACTGGAGAAGCGCTCAAACGTCTCGCAGAACTGAGATCGGTAAGGAATGCCGCCCGCGAACGGCTGATTGCAGAATTGAAATCAGAAGCGGAGAACATCAAGGGGGAAAAGATAATTTTCAATATGAAAACCGGAGCTAAAGGAGAAATATTCGGTTCAGTGACTGCCCGCGATATCAGAGATGAATTGGAAAAACTTGGTGTCCGTCATGGTGTTCCTGTGCTTTCCAAACCAATCAAAGAATTGGGAGAAACGAAAGTTGAAATCAATTTCGGTGAAGGTATCCGTACCCAAATATTAGTCGTTTTATCGAAAGAGTAAACATTTCCCCCCAAAGAACCATAAAAATACACGGTCGTGTATTTTTATGGTAGAATGGAATTAACGCAAATACGGCAAATACAAAAATGAGGATAAAAAGTCAAAAGGCGATGAAAGTTTTGGAATTTTTAGGTGGCGGTGTCTTAGAAATGGCGGATATTTGGCTGGCCATAATAACCAGCCCTTACGGCAGTTCTAGTTCTCGTATACAGCGCCGGAAAGAGGAAATAGAGGCAATGCGCGGAGAAATATTTGAAGATATGAGAGAAAAGCAAAACTTGTACAATCTAGTGATAAATCTTAGAAGAGATGGTTTAGTGGCTCGAAAAGAAAAAAACGGAAGAAAATTTTGGCACCTTACTCCTAAAGGCGAGAAAGAGCTGGAAAAGTTGAAAGTTTACTATGGGAAAAATAACTTTCCGAAACGCAAATATAAATCGGAGGAGTCAGATAATCTCACAATAATAGTTTTTGATGTTCCGGAGAAAGAAAGACGTAAGAGAGAATGGTTGAGGAAAAAATTAATTGAAATGAAATTCAAGAAATTACAAGGTAGTGTTTGGGCCGCTAAACGTAAATTTCCGGAGAGGTTTATTGAGGATTTAAATCTTTGCAAATTAATGCCGTACGTCGAGATTTTCACCGTCGGCAAGGCCGGCACATTAAGAAAACTTTCTTAGAATTTTGAAATTGCAACTTTGAAAAACAAAGTACCATAATTATCCACGGCCGTGGATAATTATGGTTTAGATGACGGATACTATTTTGACAGGTTTTTTGTTGCCGTCGAAAGAGGTTCTTCGGCGTGATATGAATTTTACCTTACCGGCTTGGACGGCGTAGAGAGTGTCGTCGCCGCCCCTGCGGACGCCCTGTCCTGGATAGAACTTGGTGCCGCGCTGGCGGACGATCACCTCTCCTTTGCTTACAGTTTCGCCGTCAAAAAGTTTAACACCGAGCCGTTTTGACTCGGATTCACGGTTGTTTTTAGCTGCGCTTTTTGCTTTTGTATGGGCCATATTCCTTGAACGAAATTCTAAATACTAATATCTAAATCCTAAACACGACTTTTGGTCATTTTGATTTTGGGGTTTCGGATTTTTTTAGAATTTCGGATTTAGTGCTTAGGATTTTATTATAATAACTATGGTATGTCAAGGTTTCCGCTATTTCTTATGATTTTAGGACTGTTTTTGTTGCTTTCACTAGCTTTTGGCATTGGATATCTCTCCGGCATGGGAGGCAAACCGGCGCCTATTATAATCGAGAAATGTTCTTCAACCTAGTTTGTAGGATCGTTTCGTCTATAATCTGTGACCTACCAACTACAATCTAACTCTAGTTTGTTATAATTAATTGATAATGACAAGGAGACAAATTGTCATTCTTGTTGCTGTCGGGCTTTTTGTTGCGGTCGGTATCGTTTTCGGCGTCATTTACAAGAAACCTATCCGGACTGTAGATACGGGACCGGTTTCTAAAAACGGTGTCCCGGCGTTCCCCGACCTAGGTATAAAGCCGGGTGACGTTTTCAGCCCCCAAGTTCCCGAAAATATGGAACCTACCGTGCCTGCAGAACAATCGGCGGCCGCCCCCGGCGCTGAGGAGAAATTGGGTATTTTCAAGATGACCGTGAACTCCTCCGGATTTGATCCTTCGAACATAACCGTTAATCTCGGTGATATTGTCCAGATACTCATAACCGCCTCGGGAGATGATTTCGATTTTTCGGTGCCCTACAGCGGGCTTTATACCAAAGTGAATGACGGTGAAACGAAACAAGTGACTTTCGGCGCCACTTCGGCCGGGACTTTTGTTTTCCAGTGCCGCGATTTCTGCCCGCAAGGCAAAACGATATCGGGAAGCATTATTGTTTTGCCGTAATTTTGAATTTCCAATTTTGAATTTTGAATCAATGATAAATGTCAGAATTTCAAAACAACTACAATCTCGAAGAGCGCACAGCGAAGTTTGGCGAGGACGTAATCAAATTTTGTAAGACCATGAAACAAGACGCCATAACTAAACCGATAATAAGCCAGCTTATCCGTTCAGGAACAAGTGTCGGAGCCAATTACATGGAAGCAAACTCGGCGAGTTCCAAAAAGGACTTCAGGAACAAGATTTTTATATGTAAAAAGGAAGCGCAAGAAACAAAACACTGGTTGAGAATGACGAATGAGGGCCTTTCCGATAGAAAGGAAGAAATCGGAAAATTATGGAAAGAAACTCAAGAACTGACGTTGATTTTTGGGAGAATAGTTTCCACTTTAGATGGTAAAAAATAATTTAAAATTAAACCATTAAAAATTTATTCGAAATTTAAAATTCATAATTCAAAATTAAGAATCATGTTTTCCAATAAGAACTTTATAATTCTCCTAACACTATCACTTTTGCTTCCAAGCGTTGCCCTCGGGTTTATTGGCCCTTCGGCCGGCCAAAGCCCCGGTTCCGGAGGCGGCGCGCTCCAGCTTGATGCTGCAAGAAATTTGGGTTTTGGTACCTCGTCCTCAACACCAGTTTCTTCTTTCGATTCCACTTCTACTAACTCCGGATATCCGGCCAATTTTGGATATGTCTATATGGTCGCTTCGACGACCAACCCCGGTATTGGTTTGAAAAACCTTACCTCCGGGAATGTTTGGCTTTGGTCGGCGCGCAACTTCGGGCCGCTCCAACTTTTCCGCGAATCGGCTACTCTGGCGGGCCTCGTTGTGATGGAAATTGACGAGTTCGGCAACATCGGTGTGAGCACCCGCGCGACAACCACCGCCCGATTCAAAGTCGGGGGCAATGTTGAGACGACCGGTTCTTTTGTCGGTGCTTTATCTGGGGCGCTCTCGGCTGCAAATGTCTCCTCCGACGTCTTCGGTCGGCTCCAAGGGAACGGTAACTTTGCTTTTCCAGCCTCGGTTGGTTTTGCGACGTCATCGAAGGACGGCCTGCCGCAAACTTTGAGCGTTTACGGCAACGGCTATGTCAGTGGTGGTTTGGGCATCGGCACTACCTCTCAGTTGGGGAAACTCTACGTCGTCGGTTCTGGCGGCGGGGCTTCGACAGTTGTATTAGGTAACGAGGATAACATAGCTTTCAAAAGGGCCGACGGAGTCACTGTTTACGGTATCGGCCACGAAAGTGGGACGTTTAAAATAGGTTCTAATACGACCCGTAGTGATGTCGCGGCCGGGACGCCCATTCAGATAAATTCCGGTGGTTCTTACACGACTTTCTATACTGCCGGTAGTGAACGGGTAAGAATTACCCCTACTGGCAGTGTCGGCATCGGGACAACAGCTCCTACTTCTACCCTTACCGTAAACGGCGACATTGCCTTCTACGGCGGCGAACTGATTTTCAGCGATGCAGGCGTAAACAACCGTGACTATATTATTTACAACGATGTCGGTTGGGGAACTTCCGCAGGTACATACACTTTCGCGGCTGACACCGCTTTAGGCGCGGCAAGTTCATCACCAACAGCCGCAATAAGTGCGGAGGACGCATATTTCTCCGGCAACGTCGGCATCGGGGCGGCAAGTCCGGGAGACAAACTTGAAGTAGCTGGGAATATTCGTTTGACGAGCGCTGGGAATGTATATCTCCGAGGCGGGAAATTACAGATTGAATCTTCTGATAATCTTGGTTCTTACTACATATGGAATGCTGGTTCTGGAGGAACAGACAAAATTGTTTTTGATACCTCAGCTGCAGGTTCGGGTCAGGTAGTCTTTGATAATGGCGGTAACGTCGGTATCGGAGACACGACGCCGACCGAGGGGACGCTCACAGTGGGTGGCACGGGATATTTCACCGGCACCGTGACGGTCGGCACGCCGACTGCTGATTCCCACGCGGCAACGAAAAGTTACGTTGATTCTACAGTAGGCGGCGGCGGCACGGCTGGCAGTTTCAACACCTTAACCGTCTCCGGCACCTCCACGCTCGCGACAACACAGGGGAATGTGGGGATTGGGACGACGGGACCCGTTGATAAACTTGATGTTGTTGGCGGCTCTACAAGGTTAAGTAGTTATCTTCGTATGCGTGATTTTGATACGGGTAACTATAACGGTACAACTGAAGGTACCACATTAATTTCTCGCGATTTCACTACAATGTTCTGGCAAGGAGGAGTTGTTATTGGTCAATATAATAATGATGCTGTTCCTGCTACTTATTCTGCTAATGGAGCTTTTCTTACAACCGGTCCTGTAGCTTTAGCTGTGAGTACCGGCAACGTCGGCATCGGGACGACGGCGCCCGGCAATCTTCTGGAGGTAAATACTGATACTGCCGGAAAAGGATATTTGCTTTACGACAGCGTTAGTGCTCGTAAGATTGCGGAATTGTATCGGGGCAGCAGCAGCAACGATCCGGGAGTATTTGAGTTGTACAACGCTGGGAGCGTAACTGTTCGTATCAATGGCGAGGCAAATGCTAATAGTTATTTTAATACCGGCGGCAACGTCGGCATCGCCACCACTTCACCTGCCTACGCTCTCCATGTCTACGGTACCGGCGCTTTCTCCCAACCACTGATTGTCGGCACGCCGACGCAGGCAAGCCACGCCGCGACCAAATCCTACGTTGATTCAATCTCTTCCGGCTCCACCGGTGTCTGGCTCCTCTCCGGCAGCAATCTTTATGCTTCATCAACAAGCTGGAATGTAGGGGTAGGATTGACATCGCCGGCTGTTAAGTTTGAAGCAGCTGGCCCGATTAGAAGTTCACGGAGCGGCGTAGCTGGTCAGTATGTTCAGCTTGATGGCGGTGATGCGGCAAGTTATCGGATTACTGCTCAATCAATATTAGCGGCGGAAAAGCCTTTGGTTATTCAGAACTTAAGTGCCGAAGCGACACCCGGCGCTAGTAATTATATTCAATTCAGAGTCGGTAACACGACTACTACTACTGCAGTATTGACTATTGCGAGTAGCAGCAACGTCGGCATCGGGACGGCGAGTCCGACAGGTAAATTGACTGTTACGGGACCGACAGTGAACAACGGTGAGGATGAGAATTCGGAAATATTACTGGTTGGTCCGGATCCGCAGATAAAATTTGATGACAACGGCTCAGACAACGCTTGGCTCCATCTCAATAGCGGACTTTTTTACGTGCTCGGCGGGACGAACACGTGGGATTCAGGAAGACCTTTTGTTGTTGATCTAACAAATGAAAGAGTTGGTATAAACAATACTAGCCCCTCGTATTCTCTCGATGTCACCGGCACCGCGCAATTCACACAGCCCGTCATCGTCGGCACGCCGACTGCTGATTCCCACGCGGCAACGAAAAGTTACGTTGATTCTACAGTAGGCGGCGGTGCGGCAACGAGCAGTTTCAGCACCATTACGGTTTCAGGGACCTCGACATTTGCAACTACACAGGGCAACGTCGGCATTGGGACGGCGAGTCCGGGAACTAGACTCGAGGTAGGTGCTAACGCTGCAAGTAATGAGGTTATTACCGTTAAAAGCGGAGGGCGCGCTGGACTTGAATTGATTGGAGATACTGATAATGACGTTGGTGAAATCGGTACTGGCTATATTATTTTTTCACAGGATAATGCAGCGGTGCAAAGTATTATTGGACAAACGCAAGGTGCTGGGCAGGACTCGCTTGGCAACACAGTTACGGACTCGCTTGCCAACTCCCTCTTATTAGGAGTCGCCTACGACTCTAATTCCGAGTCTCAGGCAGCATTGCAATTCTTCACAAATCCAAGCACTCGCACTGTTCGTATGACCATAACAAATGCAGGCAACGTCGGCATCGCCACCACTTCACCTGCCTACGCTCTCCATGTCTACGGTACCGGCGCTTTCTCCCAACCACTGATTGTCGGCACGCCGACGCAGGCAAGCCACGCCGCGACCAAATCCTACGTCGATTCCATTTCCGCCGGTTCGTCCGGCGTGTGGCTCTTGTCCGGCAGTAATCTGTACGCTTCGAGTACGAGTTGGAACGTCGGCATCGGGACGACGGGACCACAACACCTCCTTCATGCGGCAAGGTCAAGCGTTGGCGATGTCGTGAGTTTTCTCGTTGAAAACACAGACAATACCAATTCAGGGAGCGGCGCTCGTAATATGGTTTATGTTGCTGGAAGTTCAGCTGGCGACCCAAGATTTGTTGCAGGAATTACAGGAATCAAAGAGTGGAGTTTGGGTATTGATAATGATGATGGAGACAAATTTAAAATAGGAGAAGATTCCGTTGTTGGAACAAATACAAGATTAACAATCGATGTTGGTGGCAACGTCGGTATTGGGACAACGAGCCCCGGCCGAAACCTCCATATAGCTGGAACTAGCACAATAGGCATCAGATTCACTTATACTGGTGGAGCTACTTCAGACGTTCTCTATTCTACTGGTGCCGATGCGAATGGAATGCGTCTTCTAATTGACGGCGGCGGGCCGCTAATTATCGGTGGAGGGGAGGCAGCTGCCAACATTAACACAAACGTTGCAGTATCAGGTGAGGAGTTATATCTCGCCTCCGATAATACCGGGACGTCAAGGGCTATTAATCTAATCACAGGTATGCAGAGCGGTTGGGCAAGTCGTGTGGAAGCGGTGACTGTTCTAGGTAATGGCAGTGTTGGTATTCTTGACACAACTCCTTCGTATACTCTTGATGTTACCGGTACCGGTCAGTTCACCCAACCTGTCATCGTAGGCACGCCGACCACCGCAAGCCACGCTACCACGAAGTCCTACGTGGATTCTGCGATAAGCGGCGTTTCTTCCACGCAATTCTGGGTCCTCTCCGGCACTGACTTGTACGCCTCGAGCACTTCCTGGGATGTGGGGATAGGCACAACTGCCCCGGACAGCAGATTGCAGGTTGGCGGACAGATAAGGTTGGGTTTGGTCACGAACGGCGCGACGACGACCACAAGCGAAGGCAACCGTTTCTATGTTTCCGGTGCCGGGGATGTTTCGGACACATGGGATTCCGACAACTCCGACCCGATATGGTTCGCTAGGTACAATGCCGGCCAAGACCAGTCGCAATTGAGGATAAACGTTGGAGACGGTTCGGATGTGAATGACAGGATAGATTTGGGTACGAGCCTTTCCGGGACGTTTACGCCCCGCTTTGCGGTGAGGGCCGACGGCAACGTCGGTATCGGGACGACGGCGCCCGACGAACTTTTTCACGCTTCAACTTCTGCCGCGGGAACCGGCGCCCATATCGGGAACGCTTTTGTCGGGGTCTGGGATGGCGGCACGACCTACGCCGCTTTCACCCATGACAGCGTAAAGACGACCAGCGCCAGTTACGCGCTTCTCCATGGTTCCAGTGGCCAGACCTATATTAATGCCGCTTCGGGACAGGAAATAACTTTCAGGATAGGCAATGTCGATAACAGCGGGATGATCATAAAGAGCGATGGCGATGTCGGTATTGCCACCACAACACCAGCTTACAAGCTGCATGTTTACGGTACCGGCGCTTTCTCCCAACCACTGATTGTCGGCACGCCGACGCAGGCAAGCCACGCCGCGACCAAATCCTACGTTGATTCTTCAATTACCGGCGGCACGACAGCGAATGCGAACGCCTGTAACGCGGATGCTACCTGTGAAATGAACGGCGCAACCTTGAACAACGGCAACATCACCGGCGTGAACAAGCTCACCGTGACCACCATTGACCCGTTATATCAGATCGGCTTCAACAAATACTCGACCTATGCCGCTTCCATCGTTGGGGGAGTGAAGGAAGAGTTTGTCGGGAAAGCGAAGCTCGCCGCAATTTCGAATGACGAATTTCGAATTTCGAATCAATTATCCAATGATTCAAAATTAAAAATTCAAAATTCAGAATTAACAGAACCTTCCCACGAATATGTAATAGATTTTAATAAGGTTAAAGAAGGTTCTGATTTGTGGGTCTGGCGCAAGGCGGTTGATTTTTCCCGCGACAACGTTGACGTCTTTATCACCCCGTACGGGGCAAGTGCCAACATCTACTACGTAATTGAAAACAATAAAATTATTTTCCGTGGCGACAAATCGGCGGAGTTCTCGTACAGGTTGATAGGCAAGAGATTCGACTGGCGCAATTGGCCGACATTTGCTAAAGATCAGAATGAAATACCAAGTTTCATCATTAATGATTGAAAAAGGTCGAGTATGTAATAAAAAATTTAATCAA
>DATLZO010000012.1:0-10667 GCA_035573955.1 Minisyncoccota bacterium | reverse complement strand
AAATCCAAGAATTCTTCAAACTTCATCAACTTTTCTTCTTTTCCACCTCGTTCCTTGACTTCCACTTTTTCCTTGACCGAGGTTTTCTCACTCACCACAAGCCGATACGGGATCCCTAGAAGATCGGCATCGGCGAATTTTACTCCCGCCCCGACGTCAACTCGGTCGTCGTAGAGCGTTTCTATGCCGGCTTTAACGAGCTTATTATATAGGTTGTCCCCAACCTTTTTCAATTCATCGGTTACCTCACCAACAAGAAGGAGATGAGCACGAAAAGGTGCTATTGCCTCTGGCCAGATTATGCCGTTTTTGTCGTGATAGACCTCAACGACGGTGCCCATTACCCGGCCAATGCCAATGCCGTAAGAACCCATTACCACGTGTTCGCTCTCTCCCGACTTTGTGCGGAACTTGAGATTGAAGGCTTTGGAATATTTTGTCCCGAGCGGGAAGATGTTCCCTACCTCGACTGCCTTTAATTTATCGAGAACGCCTTCGCACTTCGGGCAACGCTCGCCCGCCTTGTGCTTGCCAACTTCCTTGTTCTCGGCAAAACCACAGAGGCGGCAGACGACTATCTCATCTTCCCCCGCTTCCGTTTCAACTTGAAATTCGTGGGTGTTGGAGATGGTAAAATCACCACCAGAGGCCACAGTGTAGAACGCCTTCAGACCGCACCGGGCGAATATCTTCTCATAGGCCTTTTTGACCTCTTCGTAGTAGCGAAAAAGATCATTTTCCGACTCATGGAAGCTGTAGAGATCCTTCATTAAGAACTCTCGTCCCCGCAAAAGCCCTGATTTAGCTCTTGCCTCATTTCGGAATTTAGTCTGGAACTGGTAAGCAGCGAAAGGCAAGTCTTCGTAAGAAGATATGTATTTGGAGGCGATTTCTGCGAGCACTTCCTCGTGGGTCCAGCCGAGGACGAAATTCGCGGTCTTCTCGTGCTTGCCCTTGGCCTCGAAGCCAACCTCTACATCCCAGCGACCGCTTTTATCCCAGTACTCCTTCGGGACGAGAGCAGGCATCGCCATCTCTTGCCCTCCTATCGCGTTTATTTCCTCGCGGACGATATCAGTGATTTTCTGGACCACCCGGAACCCTAGCGGCAGGAGCGTGTAGACGCCTGCAGCATTCTTAAAGATAAAACCGCCACGCGTGAGGAAATTCGCGTTCGCACTAACCTCGTCCTTCGGGGCGTCTTTGAGTGTCTTAGTGAAAAGCTCGGACTGGCGCATTGATAATAGAATATCAAAAAGGAACAATGCTTACAAACTACCATTCAAAAACTGGAAACAATGTATGGAACTTAATAAATTGAGAAAATAGAGACAAAAATATCAAACCTTCGTAAACTGGGATTTGGTTTCAAAATTCTAAAAAATTCTGTTTCGGTCATACTACACAGAAATGCAAGTAGAAATTAGGCGGTGGAACTTGGATTTTTTTGTAGAAATCAAAATCCGAAGCGTCTATCAGAAAATCTTGATTGCAATTCTTACAAGTTCTATTTTCTTGATTCATGATTCATATCTCCGCCAATCCGGAACGGTGATATACTTGTATACCTCCTGACTTTCTTCAGAAATTTCTTAAAAATTGAGTAAGAAGCGCAACCGGAGCGCCGGCCGCGCCTTTGGCTAAATTATCTGATTCAATCGCTGTCATCCGCGGCGCAATGTCCAAATGAACCCAATTATGATCTTTAATAAATTGCCATAAGAAAGCGGCGCTTGTGCTGACCCCGCCGGTACGATCCCTCTTTGTAGAAGTATTTGCCAAATCACCGAATGTTCCTTTGATGTCTTCTTCGTATTCTTCCCACAAAGGCATTGGCCAAACGTAGTCGCCAACCATTTCTCCGGCTTCCTGTATTCTTTCGCTCATTTTTGAATCAGTCGCAAAAATAGCTGAAGCGCGGGGACCCAAAGCGACAATCGCCGAACCGGTCAAAGTTGCCACATCCACCACAAGCCGTGGGTTGTAACGTTTGGCGTACTCTAAAGCGTCGGCCAAAATAACCCGCCCTTCGGCATCGGTATTTAAAACCTCTATTGTTTTTCCGGACATTGTCCGGAGCAAATCGCCGGGCCGATAGCTTGAGCCGGAAGGCATGTTTTCCACCGCCGGCACAAGACCGATGATGTTCCTCTTAACCTTTAGTTGGGCAAGCGCCGCTATCGTATGAATCACCGCCGCACCACCAGACATATCCATATGCATTTCATATATTGATTCGCTCGGCTTTAAATTCAAACCGCCGGTATCAAAAGTAACTCCCTTGCCGACTAAAACTACTGGTTTTTCTCCTTTTCTACCTTTCATATACTCCATAACAATGAACCGCGGGCGCTCGTTTGAACCCTGAGACACGCCAAGCACGCCCCCCATTTTGAGCTTGCGAATGGCTTTTTCGTTCAAAACTTTAACCTTGAATTTAGCGCGCTTCCCAGCCTTCACCGCAGCTTCGGCGAGACGAGCTGGCGTCATATCGCCGCCCGGCGTGTTTGCAAGCACCCTCGTATTGTTTATCTCTTCGCCGATTATTTTCCCCGCATCCAACGCTTTTTGTATTTTCGCGTTGTTTCGCGTACCCTTTGCGTAGATTAGCGCTTCCTTCACGAAGAAAAATCCTTCTTTCGGCGGCTCTTTGTATTTCACAAATTCAAAATTCGCCATTTCAAGCTGCGTCGCCATCACTTCTGCAAAATTTAGGAAGTCCCACTTCCTAACATTGAAATCGGCAAGGTTTAAAACAATTTTGGAGATTCTTTCCCGTCGAGCTACTTGAACTACTCGCCTCATAAGCTTGATTGAATTGCGGTGACTAAAACTTTCGGGGATGCCGAAAATAAGAACTCGGCGGCCGCCCGGAAGCAAGAGCACGTGCTCATAGCTACCCTCCCTGCGTGCGGAACCCCAAAGATGCCTTTTGGGGTCCGCAAAATCCCGATCGAAAAACGGATGAGACTCGGGTTTTTGTTTTTCTTTCAAAACAACAACCGGGGTCGCGTTTTTATCAATCCTTTCGGAAACTCTAATTTTCATAAATTTTCATATTTATTCCATTCTACATAACTTCCGCATTGTAACAGGCCTCGCAAAAACAATATCTCCTTCTACAATTTTATAACCTGACTTGCCCACTCCCGGTATTCATGATTGATACGGTCAATATGAACTCCGCCCACAAAAGGTGTGCTGTAAGTGTGGTTTTTGCGCAAGAATTCTTCTATCTTGGCCATTTTCGGTTCGTTCGTTTTTACCATCAAAACTGCTTCCGTATCTTCCTTAACGCCGCCATCCTCATGGTAAATTGATTCTATCGGCCAGATATTCACGCAAGAGGCCACTCTGGCTTTGATGATTTTTCTCCCCAACTCCTTGGCTTGATTAACATCCCGACAGGTGGAATAGATAAAAACCATTGTTTTGAATTTTCTTTCGACCTTTGATTTATGACCGATGATTTACGACACTTCAGCTATTTGTTAGATGAGGGGTTCTTCCATCTTGTCACTATCCTCTTCGCTTTCTCTTTTCTTGCCGGTGATGATAGCCTTCTCCTGAGCACTTCTAATAATGGTGGCTTCTTCTTCCTCGATGAGTTTTTTCGCCGCGTCGGCGGAGATGGAATATTTCCGGCGCGAGGCTTCGATTATATCCGTTTTGAAAGAGCCGTGAGGCGCCGGCAGGACCTTCAACGTTTCCGCCGAGAACGGGTCATAGGATTCACCGTCGATAATCATCTTGATGTAGAACTCCTGCATACCAAGATTGATCATGTCTTTGGTCTTGAAGATAGGAGCCATCTCCGACTCAAGCGTCTCGGCGTCTTCACCGCCAACCCGGAAAACGATCATGCTACCGACGTTGCCTAAAACCGCCGCTTTCACCTTGGGTATGAGCTGACCGAGATATTGATGAGCAATGGTGAAACAAATGCCGTATTTGCGAGCCTCGGTCAGGATGTTCTCGAAAGTTTCGGTGACAATGTTCTGGAACTCGTCGACGTAGAGGTAGAAATCGTGGCGTTCCGATTGGGGAAGTTTCGCTCGGGCCATGCCGGCTTGCTTGATCTTCGTTATGAACATTGAGCCAAAGAAGCTCGAGTTCTCCTCGCCAAGCCGTCCCTTAGAAAGGTTAATAAGGATGATCTTCCTGTCTCTCATCAATTCCTCGAGATCGATTTTGTTCTCTTTCTGACCAAAGATGTTCCGCAGGAGCGGGTCGGATAGAAATTGGCCGAGCTTGTTCACAAGCGGGATGATAGCATCGGTGTCAAATTTCTCTGACCAATCGGCAAATTCAATGGCCCAGAAACGCTTGACCATATCGTCCTCGATATATTCGATAACTTTCTGACGGTAATTGCGGTCGGTGAGCATTGAAATCATTCCCCGCATGGTAGCGTGGGGATAGTCCAAAAGCGCAAGGCAAGTGAAACGGAAAACATGCTCGAGGCGGGGTGTCCAGTTAGCCCCGAACTGCTTTTCCATGACCTCAATAAGGCCCTGTGTGAGCTGATGCTTGAAAAGCGGGTCAACATTCTGGAGTGGATTGAAAGAAACTGGATAGGCGGAGTCAGAAGGGTCAATGAGGCAAACATCCTCCACCCTCTCTTTTGGGATAAAATCCAGTAATGCCTCGATAACATCACCATGGGGATCAATGAGACAAAGACCATGGCCGAAAGCAACATCCTGACGAATAAGGAGTTCGAGTAATTTGGATTTGCCGACACCGCTCTTGCCAATGATGTAAAGATGGCGCCTCCGATCGCGCCGCTTGATACCGAATATAAACTTCTTTTCTTCGAGAGCAGCAACGTAGTTAGTGCGGCCAATGAAAGAAACTTCTTTCGGGTCAACGCGGCCGTAAACCGGCAGGTCCGGCGGGGGCGGCGCATAACGGATAATTTGGATTTTTCCGGTTTTGACCATCTTGTGACTTATATCGCGCCTATTTCCTTTAGAAACTCCTCATAATCTACGAGAATCTGTTCGGCGTCGCGCGGATCGAGGGTAAAGCCCGGCGTATGCGCCAAGTCGTTTCTCACTCTGTGCGCTCGCCAGAGACGGTCGATAGTATTAAGGTTGCGGTTAGCGAGACGCTCCAGACGATCGGCCATGTGCTCACCGGGAATTCCGATCTTCTTCAAAACGGTGTCAACAAGTCCATCGGCTTCGATGATAGCCATAAAAAGCGATTGTGGCGGCGTCCGCCGAGATTTCTCGAGAATGTGGCTCCAGTGGACCTGCCATTTTCTGTCCTTAATGATTTGTTTCTTTTTGGCAAGTTCGTCAGGCCGGAAATAAAACTTCGGCCGGTACTTCAGGCCTTTAGCAAAGGCATAGACAAAAATGACAACCAGCGCAAAATCGAGGAAGATAAAAACCCAACGCACCGCGTTAAAAGTACGGAACCATGGAAAATCTCTCACTACGTCTATGGCCGATTGCAGGATGTCCATTTATTTGTATTTTTCAACGTCATCCTCCTCGCCGAAGATGGGAAGTCCTGCCGGCGGGCCCATCCTGCGGCTCTCTAGATGCCTTATATGCGGTTCAGTGAGAACAATGGAACTCGGCGGATGAAAAATAGTTGCCAAACCCTCAATATTCATTTGGAACCTTTTGGATATGAAGTTCCAGTTTAAGGGATGAGAGGTTATGAGACGGCCCATCCATGTCTCCGGCGGCACTTCCCGATTCAGATAGTTGTAGAGTATCCTCTGCTTTTTGTACTCATTCCGCCACTTCGGGAAAAGATGCGGCCAATACCATATGAGCGTTCTTGTCGACATTTTAATATTCTGACGAAAACCGTTCATATGAAGCGTGGAATACTGGTTGAAAGCGCCTACTAATCCCCGCCTCGCAAAACTCTCGTAGAAGATGTTGTTCGGCGCCGTATAAATGAAACGGATCAAAGTGTCAAAAGCCGGCTTGGAAAGGTTCTTTTCTACCTCCTCCAGTACATCTGTCTCAACCGGACTTCGGGCAATCATCTTGGCAAAACTCTGCATCTGGTCGGCACCGGAAGTTATTTCTTTCATCTTCGGCTCTTTCATATTTTCAAGGAGACCTTCCCATTTTTTGCGCCATTCCGAACCAGCAGGCGCGATGAGTATCTGGATTCCGACAAATTCGCCGGGCTTAACTTTGCTCAAAACCTCGAGGAAAGTGGACATAGGGTCGTTCTGCCGCTCCTCGAGCTCGGCCTCGAAATGGGGGTATGTTTTGATGGGATAGGCATCCTCCCTGGTCAGAATCATTTCCGTCGCCCAAATGTCCCAATCGCGACGGTATAGTTCCACTAGGTCTTGGGGCATTTGCTTCACGTAATCTTCAACCTCAACGACT
The DNA here is from genome assembly GCA_035573955.1 of Minisyncoccota bacterium. Classification (GTDB taxonomy): domain Bacteria; phylum Patescibacteriota; class Minisyncoccia; order UBA6257; family GWB1-50-10; genus GWB1-50-10. The sequence goes on along the minus strand of DATLZO010000012.1, from coordinate 4,302 downwards.
TCTATATCCGGGTAATAGGAAAAGAAAGCAGACTCTAGGAGATTGACCAGTTTCTTGTAGACCATCACATAGAAGTGAATCTCGCCGCCGAAACTGACTATCTCCAGAGAAAACCAGCGCGTGACCTCGCCGTCAATGTACTTCTCGCGAATGTCGCCCGGAGCATTCCGGAGCGACGCCATGGCGGCCAAAACCTGTTCCATTGCCTCCGGTGTTTTCTTTATTTGACGGGGAATCTTCAACTCCAAAAGAACGAAATCAATGTTCTTTTTGAACATTGCCTGGCGCCAAAAAAGCCATGTTGACCGAGTCAACGGCCAAAGAACTGCGAAGACGACGAAAGGCGTAAGGAGCCAGATTATGTACCTTACGGGTAGGATAATAACCAGCGCGCCGCCCAGAAAAACCAAAAAGAGGAAGACCCAAATTTCCTCCTGTTTGAAAAGTTCTTCGATTATATCGAGAATGTGGCCAAAAAGGTTCTTAAGCATAATAGCTACGCTCTACTGTTGCGAATAAACAAATGTCGCGAATATTGCGAATAAACCGGCCTTTCATTAGTAGATTCGCATAATTCGCTAATTCGCATCAGTTATGCCTCTCTTACATGATAGCGCCCATCGTCGAGACGCTTGAAATAGCGTTTGTTTTGGAGATTCAGGAGAATTGTGTTTTCTTTCAATATCCTCTGCTCGTTGACAAGCCGGATCACTTGGGAGGCTGTCATCGGCCCCCGCTTCTTCAGAAAACGGCTAATCAATTCGCGCACCGTCCCCGGATCGAAACCGTGCTCACCCAAAGCGTAGATGCCGCGACCAACTAGAACGAACCGGTCGTCCTTGATAAGTTCATTGTGAACAGTTTGGACATGAGCCGCTTTTTTCGAAAGACCGGTTTTGGTTATCAATTTCGCGATATCGCTGAAATGAAGCGGCTTACCGTGCTTTCTTAGAACGAGATAAGCTTTGTCGCGGACCGTTTTCGGTTCTATCTCAGGCCAATCGCGCAGGCCGAAGTCGCCGAAGGCGCTCACTCCGAAAGCGCGAGGAATGCCGAGAAAATGAACTGAGGCGCAATCTCTACACTCGGCTAGATGGACCTTCTTGTCGAGAATCTCATCACGGCGGCTCGTCTCCAGAATTTTTCTAACTCTCTTAACAAGGTTGAGAAATGATTCACGTGCCTTTTCGTCGGTATACCAATAGCCGTACATGTCGTCGTCGGCAGGAACATAACCAGGCACACCGGCTACGAGAAGGATAAATTTCAGCTTTGCTTCGGGATATCTTGTCTTTTTGCTGTCGATACCGAGAACATGGACGAGATCGCCGAGAAATTTTTCGTCGCGCATCACACCGCCAGCCCCAGCAAGGAAAGTCTTGGCGCCCACGATAATGTCTTTTGCATCATCTATGACCCGGTTCCTAAGTTTACCGATGACTTGGTTTTCTATTTGTCTCACCCGCTCGCGGGTGATGCCGAGTTCATCTCCTATTTTCTGAAGAGTGGCCCGTTCACCGGACTTCAAACCAAAACGCCCCTCAACGACCCGTCGGTGCTTCGGATTGAAATCGGCGGTAAGTTTGCTTATGAACTTATCTAAATCAACCATGTTGGGGTTAACTTGATTGGTTAAACTCTATCACTTTTAATGGTTGTGGTCAAGCCCCTTGTTGCTTTTTCTGCCAAAGGTAGAGCAATGGGCTTGCAACGAAAATAGAGGAATACGTTCCGACTACGGTGCCGACAAGGATCGTGAGCACGAAGTAGAAAAGCGGGGCGGGACCGAAGAAAACGAGCGTGAGAAGCACTAAAACGAGCGTCAGTGAAGTATTCACAGAGCGGACTATAGTCTCGTGGACGCTCGTATTTATGATATCGGAAAGAGCCGCTTTTCTGCCCCGGAAAAGTATGAGGTTTTCCCGGATCCTATCGAAAACAACGATAGTATCGTGAACCGAGAAGCCCATTACAACAAGTAGGGCGACGATGAAGTTAGTGTCTATCTCGATGCCTTTCAACTTCCCGAGAACAGCCAGAAGGCCAGCCGGGACGGCAACATCATGGAAGAGTGTGATTAGAGTTACAAGGCCGTACTTCCAAGATCTGACCGGTTCGGAAACCTTCCGAAAAGCAAAGGCAACATAGAGCGATATACCAACAAGGACAAGGATTATCGCCCAAATGGCGCTCCGGCGAAGTTCCGAGCCGATGGTCGGCCCAATGCTCGAGAAATTCTTTTCCTTAATCTCGCCGAAAGAATCCTGAAGCGCTTTCAAGTATTCCTGGTGCTTTTCTTCGCTCGAGTCCTTAAAACGGATGATGAAACTGCCGTCGCCGGATGTTTTCACCGATGCCTCGCCGCCCGAGGCGTCCTTCATGACCGACTGGATTCGGTCCAAGGAAGCGTTCGCTTCTATCTGCCAGCTCGTGCCGCCGACTAGATCTATACCCGGCCTGAAGCCAAACACGGCGATCGCGGCTACACTCAAAGCGACGAGTGCTCCGGAAACACCAAGAAATATCCCCTTGTACTTGATGACATTTATCATGTTCTTTGAACGTCCCTCACAAAGACCCTTAAAAGCACTCTGGTGATAGTTATCGCGGAGAACATGGAAACCACAACGCCGAGGAAGAGCGCAAGCGCGAAACCGCGGACAAAACTCGAGGTGAAATAATACAGCACGGCCGAAGTTATCATTGTTGAGACATTCGAATCACGAATGGAAGTCCAAGCACGGCGGAAACCCTCTTCGATGGCGGCTGTCCTTGAAAGGCCTTTCTTTAATTCCTCTTTGGTACGTTCGAAGACAAGTATGTTCGCGTCGACGGCCATGCCAATCGACAAAATAAAACCCGCGATACCGGCTAAGGTCATTGTCACCGGGACTATTTTAAAGACGGCGAGCGTAAGCGCGACATACATCGCGAGAGCCGCAACTGCGAAGACGCCGAGGCGGCGGTAAAAAACGAGCATGAAAAGCGCAACGATGCCTGTGCCGAGGGCGCCGGCAAAAATCGCTTTATTTAGTGAGTCCGCGCCAAAATCAGAACTTATTGTCTGCTGATTCACAAGCTTAATAGGGGCAGGCAAGGCACCGGCATTGAAGCGCTCCACAATCTTTTTCACCTCATCGGTAGTGAACCGACCTGTGATTTGGGCGTTGCCGCCGGAGATCTTCGCTTGGACCGTTGGACAATCTTCCTCGAAGCTGCGGATCTGATTATCTAGGAATATGCAGAGCGGCTTACCGATATTGCGTGCGGTCACCTCCTCGAAGATCTTTGCACCCTCGTCGGTGAATTGGAGGTAAACCTGCGGCTCTCCGGTATAAGAATCGAAACCAACCTGAGCGCCCTTCACATAACGACCCGTGAGTTCGGTCGGCACAACGCTCAAAGTAGTGGTTGCCTCACCATCCACCGTCTCGCTCTTTTCAACCACCTCGCGGAAATCAAGGAATGGCGTGGCACCGATCTCATTTATGGCGGAGGTGACGTCCTTCACACCCGCAAGTTCGACTATGAGACGATTTGAATCCGCTCCGGATTCAAGGTAGACCTTCGGTTCGGAAACGCCAAAAAGATTAACCCTCTTTTCTATCGTGTCACGCAGACCCTTCACGACCGAATCGCGGTCACCTTGGGCAACGGCCGATAAATCCACTTCGTAAACGAGGTAGGTCCCACCGGCAAGATCTAAGCCCAGTCGCCACGGCCGGAAAGAGCTCCATTTCTGCCAAAGTGGTTCATAAACAAAAATGGCAGAGAAAGCCGATACAATCACAAGAATTACCAGAAAAAAAACGAGCCGCTTCCGGTTATGCATGTCAAAAATAATATTACTTTCTCAAATGTTTGTAAAGGAAGGTATCCAAGCTCTCCGTACCGATTTTCTTGCCGGGATTGAAAATCCCTTGCGGGTCAAAAATCTTTTTAACCTGCCTCATCAAGTTGTAAATCTTTGCTCCGTACATTCTTTTAAGATAAGAACCGCGAATTAAACCATCGTTGTGCTCGGCGGTGATAGATCCGCCGTACCGCAAAACAAGGTTGTAGACCTCGTCCGCCGCCCGGGGAATAGATGCAACTTGGGATTTATCATTAAAATCTATGAGAGGTATGATATGGAAATTGCCGTCACCGACATGGCCAGCCACAGTGTATAAAAAACCGTAACTATTGAGAATCCTATAGAGATGAGGTAGAAATTCGTTGAGATATTCTGGTCTGACAATAATATCATCAATAAAAGGAGCGGTTTTCAAACCCTTCACTTTATGCCGAAGTAAATTAAAA
>DATLZO010000011.1:0-4125 GCA_035573955.1 Minisyncoccota bacterium | reverse complement strand
AAAAAACGCATCGTCTTCGAGAACAGAGACGCGATAGCCATCGCGCCATTCGTTTCACGCGAGCCGTTTGAGTTGCGGATATTCCCCAAGAAACACCTCCCTTACTTCGAGAATGTTCTTGATGTTGAACTTGAAAACGTAGTCGATGCCCTTCAATCATCCCTGCGATTAATTGAAAAGAAACTTAGGAAACCCGACTACAATTTTTTTGTGCATACTGCGCCGGTAAAAGATAAAGGTAAATACCGCCATTACCACTGGCACATAGAAGTGATTCCAAAGACAAATATATCCGCCGGGTTCGAGCTTGGTACCGGAATCGAAATAAACGTGGTCGATCCCGACAATGCCGCCCGCTTCTTGAGGGCGAAGAAGCGGCGATGAGCCCCGAATTCACGACAGTCGCTTTCGCCGCCTTACCAATCTTCGAGCTCCGCGGCGCCATTCCTCTTGCCGTCTTCGCCTACGGTATGCCAGCTTTGAAGGCATATCTCCTTGGCGTTCTGGGGAGTTCGCTGCCGGTTTTGCCGCTCCTCTTCTTTTTAAACTTCGTTTATATGAAAGCCGTTCACCGCTTTTATTGGCCGAACCGTTTCTTTACGTGGCTTTTCGAACGAACCCGTGCGAAGCACGCTGGCCATTTTATGGTTTGGAAAGATCTTGCGCTCATGGTTTTCGTGGCTGTGCCGCTGCCCATGACCGGCGCATGGAGCGGGACGATCGCCGCTTTTGTCTTTGGTATACCGATGAGGCAGGCGGCTGCAATGATAATCATCGGCAACGCCATATCGGGATTTATTGTCCTGTTGTTATCAAAGGCAATATCTTTAGTTTAGTATGAATTTCCCATATAAAAAGTTAAAATAATTCATGCCAGTATTGTGGTGGGTATGAGAAAACTCATTATTGCCAACTGGAAACTGAATCCTGGAACAGAAAAGGGGGCGGTGCTTCTGGCCCGGCGCGAGGATTTGGCCGGGGTGGTTATAGCGCCGCCTTTCCCGTACATTCCGGCCGTCGCTAAGGTTCTGAAGCAGGCGCGTTTAGCTGCTCAAGATGCTTTCCCGGTCTCGCAGGGCGCTTACACCGGCGAAGTTTCCGTTGCCCAGCTAAAGTCAATGGGTGTTCAGTACGTTATAGTTGGTCACTCCGAAAGAAGAGCGCTCGGTGACACCGACAGAATGGTGAATATGAAACTTAAGGCTGTTCTCGGTAAGGGTTTGAAGGCTGTTCTTTGTATTGGCGAACCTTGGTCTGTTCGCAGGAGAGGGTTGACGGCCGCAAAATCATTCGTTAAGGGACAGCTTATGAAGGATTTGAAAGGAGTGAGAATAAAGAAGAACCTTATCGTTGCCTACGAGCCGGTTTGGGCGATCGGCTCCGGTCGGCCCGATAAACCGAACGAATCAGCCGTGATAGCAGAATTTGTGAAAAAAATATCGGGTGCCAAGATCCTCTATGGCGGTTCGGTTACAGCAGGTAACGCCGCTCAGTTTTTGGGTAGGAAAGAAATCGACGGCGTACTCGTCGGCGGCGCGAGCTTAAGGCCGGCCGAGTTTAAGAAAATAGTTAGTTCTTCCTGATGTTAAGTCATTGGGAAAAGCTCGATTGGGTACTTCTCGCGGCACTGGGCATCCTTGCAACCGCAAGTCTTACAACTTTGCTTTCCGCAAATGTTTTACTTTTCTCGCGGCAACTTGTTTGGTACTTCATCGCCTTCGCCGTAATTATTCTCGGCACTAGAATAGATTGGCGTGGACTCATCGGCCACGATTACTTCCGTTACGGTCTGTACTGGTTCTCTATTTTTCTTTTGTTAGTAGTCTTTGTTCTTGGCAGGACAGTAAGGGGTGTGGCAAGCTGGCTCACGCTTGGCGACTTCCAATTCGAACCGGCAGAACTAGCCAAACTCGCTCTCATTCTGGTTCTTGCCGGATTCTTTTCGCGGCGACACATCGCCGCTTGGGTGGGCCGCAATATTGCTCTTTCATTTTTCTATGCGGTGTTGCCGGCTGGGCTGGTGGCCATTCAACCGGATTTCGGCTCCGCAATTGTGATCTTTAGTATCTGGCTCGGGTTCATTATTTTCTCCGGCATCAACAAAAAAAGACTGCTCTTTGGCGTCGTACTCGCTTTAGTCGCCGCCTCGCTCATGTGGGTTTTTTTCCTCAAACCTTACCAGAAGGACAGGATAATAGGTTTCGTGAATCCCGAGGGAGATCCCTTGGGTGTGAACTACAATGTCATCCAGTCTAAGATTGCCGTCGGTTCGGCGGGACTTTGGGGCAAGGGTTTCGGTGGAGGGACGCAAACACAGCTCGGGTTCCTGCCGGAAGCGGAGACTGATTTCATTTTCGCCGCCTTCTTTGAAGAATGGGGTGTTTTTGGCGGGCTCATTGTTATCGCTTCCTTTTTCACTGTTGTGATGCGCCTTGCCGCTATCGGTATCAAGGCTGTGAACAACGACTATAAGTTCATAGTTCTCGGAACCGCCCTCGTTTTTTTCATTCATTTCCTTCTAAATATCGGCTCGAACTTGGGCTTCTTGCCGGTTACTGGGATCAATTTCCCGTTCTTAAGCTATGGAGGTTCCAACCTCTTGACATTCGCTATCCTCCTCTGTATCATTCAGAAAATCAAACTTGAATCCTCATATTAGTGAAAGAGGTGTTTTGAATTTGCGTTTCCTCATCGCATTGGGGAGCGTTTTGTTTTTGATACTTCTTGTTGCCTACTTCTTCTATGGTCTTGAACCGAAGGTGATTGAAGAAGAAACAATTCCCGTCGATCAAGTTTCGGATAGTTCTGTTTTCAAAATATCCAAGGGAGAGGGATTGAAAGAAATAGGAGCCAGGTTATCGCGCGACGGTTTCATAAAATCTATAACAGTGTTCAAGATCTACTCACTTTTCTCCGGCAATGCACAGAAGTTTCAGCCGGGCATTTATGAGATAAATCCTGCAATGAGTGTCCCACAGATTGTGAAGGCGCTCACTTCGATTGGCCGGAACGAGGTAACGGTGACAATACCTGAAGGCATGACTCTTAAGGATATTGATTCGCTCCTCAGTTCAGCGGGTGTCATTGAGGAGTCATCGCTTTCCAACCTGAACTTCGAGCCACTGAAGAACGATTACCCGTTTCTCGCTGAAGTGAGCTCTCTTGAAGGATTCATTTTCCCTGATACCTACCGCTTTGAAGTTGGTTACGGTGCAGAGGCGGCGGCGAGAAAAATGCTAGGAAACTTCAAGAATAAGGTATGGGCTGAGCTTTCGGCTAAGACCAACTGGTACGATTACCTTATTCTTGCCTCTTTCCTGGAACGGGAGGTCATCGAGTTCACCGACCGCCAGATAGTAGCGGGAATATTGCTAAGAAGGCTAAAGTTAGGTATGCCCTTGCAAGTTGACGCCACTTTAAGCTATCTTAAATGCAACGGCGAACTCAAAGGATGCTCTAATGCTTTGATTACCAGAAAGGACCTGACTTTGTCTTCGCCCTACAATACCTACCAGCGGCTTGGCTGGACGCCGACCCCCATCTCCAATCCTGGGGAGGCGGCCGTTTCCGCCGCACTGAACCCGGTTGCGAGCTCGTACTTGTACTACCTTTCTGCTAAGGAGAGTGGAGAAACGATTTTTGCAAAAACACTCGAGGAACACAATCGCAATCGAGCTAAATACCTTTAATTGATAGAAAGGCCTTATTTTACGCCGATGCAAAAAGTAAAAATTTTTTCTTCCTATAACGGTCCTAAGTTCACAGGCCCGAACTTGATTGAGTTTCAATTGAATTCTTTCAAATGGTTCCTGGAAAAAGGGTTGAAGGAGCTTTTTGATGAGATTTCACCGATCAAGGACCATACCGGCAACGAGTTGGAGCTTCATTTTCTGGATTATAAATTCGACCAGCCGAAGTACACCGAGGAACAATCCAAATACAAGGATCAAACCTATGAGGCTGCTCTCCGTGCGAACCTGAAGCTTGTTGACCGTGTTTCCAAACAGAGCCGAACTCAGGAGGTCTATCTCGGTGATTTCCCCATTATGACCGAGCGTGGGACGTTCATCATCAACGGCGTCGAGCGCGTGGTGATCGCCCAGCTTATCAGTTCGGCGGGTGTTT
>DATLZO010000010.1:0-24415 GCA_035573955.1 Minisyncoccota bacterium | reverse complement strand
AAAGTTGAAAGAGGACAAAAAACTTTTGGAAAAAATTAGGAAGCAAACCACCGCCGCCATAAAGTGATTTAAAAAGTGAAGCGGCTGTTCCGAAGAACAGCCGCTTTCGCTGTGGTTTGCGCCGGCAAACTAGCCGGCAACAAAGAGAGCGGCGAGCATTGCCGCTCCGGCGCCGGTGAACCACCAGCCCCAGGACGCGAGCGACCGGTGCCGGTCCGGCTTCACCTGGCGCCCCATGGAGAGAAGGAAGCAGAGCCCGCCCACCCCGACCATAACGAGCGTGGCGATGAGCCAGAGACCGATCAGCAGGAAGTCAGTCGGCATAGTTCACCTCGGTAAATGGTTGAAGAGCCGCCGAAATAATAAAACAACTACTGGTTGTTTGTCAAGTTATAGAAATTTTCGAAGAGTTTGGCGACTAGAATGGGGCCGGTGCCGCCGGGGGTAGGGGTATAGGTTAAATTTCGAGTTTCGAGTTTCGAATTTCGAATTTCCGAATCATCAAAATCACCGTAGATTTTGCCGTTTTTTACATCGTAGCCGAAATCAATGACGGTTGAACCGTTTTTTAGCATTGCGGGGCTTATTAAGTGAGCTTGTCCTACGCCCGAAATTACCAAGTCCATCTCTTTTAATATTTCCAAATCATTTCTAGTATCCAATAAATGAAGTTCGGCGCACTTGTCTTTAAGCCATCGAGATATTGGACCGCCGACCAAGAAACCAAGGCCAACAACGGCGACACGCGCGCTCGCTAGGTTGAAACCAATGTCGTTGATAATTGACTTGAGTGCGAGGACGGCGGGCGGGAGAACCGCCGCCCTCCCCGTGAGGTTGTCCACGTCCTTATCCGGGGGGATTATATCCACGAGTTCTCTCCGGCCCATATTCGCGGGAAGCGGCAGTTGAAGTAGGATGCCACCGCAGTCCGGGTCAGTCGCCGCTTTTGCTATTTCACCGCGCAAAAGGGTTTCATCCGCCGGGATTTTTATAGTCCTGAAATCAACACCAAGATCGCGCGCCGTTGCCTCTTTTCTTTTTAAAAAACTCCCGGATTCGGGATTTTCGCCTACGAGGAAGGCGGCTAAGTATTTCCCGGGTTTTGGTCGGGCTTTCAGTTCGCCGACCAACCTTTCGGCTATTTTTCTGCCGTCGATCACCATCGATAGTCAATGGGGAATTTTCGGCACAACTCCGCGACTTCCTTCCTCACCTCGCCGGGCGTTTTTCTATCAAGAAGCACCGCATCGACGAGCTTGGCGATTTGTTCCATCTCCTTTTCTTTCATTCTGCGGGTCGTCACGGCAGGAGTTCCTATCCTTATGCCCGACGGGTCTTGCGGCAAGCGTTTGTCGAAGGGAATGGCATTCTTATTGACGATGATGCCCGATTTTTCCAGTTTGTCACTCGCTGCCTTGCCGCTCACACCTTTTCTCCAAGTGTCCACAAGGAAAAGATGGGTCTCGGTGCTGCCCGAGACAATGCGCCAGCCCTCCCGGCGCAGAGCGACGGCAAGTGCTTTGGCGTTGCGCACCGTCTGTTTTGCGTACTTTTTAAAATCCGAATTATTCGCTTTCTTTAGAGCGATGGCAAGCGCCGCGATCTGGTTCAGATGCGGTCCGCCCTGGAGACCGGGGAAAACGGTTTTGTCGATTACCTCGCTCCACTTTTTTCTCGAGAAGATCATCGCTGCCCGCGGCCCGCGCAGAGTTTTGTGGGTGGTTGTTGTGACTATGTCGGCGTGGGGGAAAGGCGATGGATGGACTCCGGCAGCGACGAGGCCGGCGATGTGAGAAATATCGGCGAGAAGAATGGCGCCGCCGGCGTCGGCGACCTTTCGGAACTTGCCAAAATCTATTTTTCGGGAATAAGCGGTGAAGCCGGAAACGATGACATTCGGTCGCTCTCGCTTTGCTAGCTTCGCGAGTGAATCATAGTCCAGCCGCTCGGTCCGCGGGTCGAGATTATAAGGAATCTGTTTCCACAGTTTACCGGAAACGCTTACCCGATGGCCGTGGGTGAGATGACCGCCCATATCGAGTCTAAGCCCCATTATTTTTCCTCCCGTCGGCACGAGTGCGAGATAAACTGCGAGGTTGGCGGGGCTGCCGGAGTATGGCTGGACGTTGACACTCCACTTGGAAGGATCGAGTTTGAATAACTTTAATGCCCGCGCCCGGGCAAGTTCCTCAAGTTTGTCGGAGTTTTCGTTGCCGCCGTAGTAACGCCCGCGGGGATATCCTTCGGCATACTTATTGGTGAAGACGGACCCAAGGGCGGCGAGAACTGCTTTTGAAGTGTAGTTTTCCGAAGCGATAAGATTGATCGTATTGTTCTGTCTTTCCTCTTCGGCCGAGATCAGTTTCATTATTTCCTTGTCCACTGTTTTCATATTCTTTAATTTACGCCAAAACTGGTCAAAAACCAAAATCCCCCTTCCGGGGGATCAAATTCACTTTCCAAGTCTTAGTGCTATCCTTTTTTCTTCAGGTTTCACATCCTCGATGGTGAAATCATATTCCTTACCGATGGCAAGTTTCTCTTTCATCTCGGCTGCGCCGCCGAATTCTGAAACGTGTATCTGGCCCTGCAATCCATCCTCCAGGTTCACGATCGCTCCGAAAGGATGGAAGGCGTAGATCTTACCGCGCACCCCCTCACCCTTTCGATACCTTTCTGCCGCCCCTTCCCAGGGGTTCGGCTGAAGAGCTTTTAGCGAAAGTGAAACTCGACCGTCTTTGATGTCCGTAATCTTCACTTTCACGACGTCGTCAACGCTTACAATCTCTTTTGGGTTCTCAACAACCCGCCAGGAGAGCTCGGAAACATGGATCAATCCCTCAATGGCCGGGTTTTCGGTGAAGCGGACGAAGACTCCGAAATCGGCGACTCCGGAGACAATGCCCTCGATAACCTGGCCGACCTCGTACTTTTTGACCAGTTCCTTCGCTGAAACCTCGTTCGCCGCCCGCTCGGAGACGATAAGTTTGTTGGAGCGGGGGTTGGCGTCAATTATCTTCACCGTGAGTTCCTCACCAATCAATTTTTCCAGCGCCTCGGGGGCCGCATTTTCGTCGGAAGTTTTCATCGGATAGTGCTCGGTGGAGAGCTGGGAAACGGGCAGGAAAGCGGCGAGACCCGCTATTTCCGAGACGAGGCCGCCGCGGTTGGAGCCGAGGATCTTGAGTTTCAGAGGTTCATCTTTTTCCTGCAGTTCTTGAACCTCGGCCCAGGCGCGCTGCTTACCGGCCTCGGTCAGAGATAATTCCACCACACCGTCGTCATTGTCTATTTCGATGACCTTGGCGTGAACTTCATCGCCGATCTTCAGTGTCCGGACTATTTCGCGAGCGTTCTGTATTTCTTCCCGATAGACGACGCCTATGCCGTGGCGGCCAAGATCGACCACGATCGTGTTCGCCCCTTTATCGATGACCCGTCCTTGGACCAAGTCGCCGGTTTTCAAAATCGAAAACAGGTCGGGCTTTGCTTTTACGAACTGTTTGAAAAGTTGTTGGGGGTAATTTTTGTTCTCCTGCGTCTTCATGGCGAGTTACAGCGTATCACGAAAACCGTTTGAAAAGCAAGCCAAAAGACGGTATAATAGCAATAAAGACGATGACTAAAAACTGAATCAATAGTCATCGTTGTTTGTTGTTAAAGTGTCATGGTCATAAGTTTTCAGGGCGGAAACTACTTTAAGATTCAATCGGGCGATTTCACGGTCCTTGTTGATCCCACCGATCGTCGGTCAATAAGGGGAGCAAACGTCGTTCTTTCGACTTTGAAGCCGGCCGAGATTGTTCCTGAAGGCGAGGTGTGTTTCTTTATCGACAACCAAGGGGAATACGAGATTGGTGAATTATCGGTGAGGGGTATTAGTATTCCGGGTGAAAGAAGCCCCGTTCGGACCTCCTATCGCTTGGAACTCGAAGGTATAAGATTGCTTGTCCTGGGTCATCTTGTTAAAGAACCACCAGCCGAAGTTCAGGAGAATTTCCATAATGTCGATGTCGTCATCGCGCCAGCAGGCGGCAAGCCTTATCTGGCCGAGGCTTCCATTGCGAAGCTTCTCCGCCAGATCGAGCCTTCGGTTATCATTCCGGCGCTTTTCAAAGATTTGAAGGGTTTCGTCAAAGAGTTTAGTGAGGGTAAGTGCGACTTGGAGGATAAAATTGTCCTCAAGGCGAAAGATCTGAAGCCGGGCGCCATGGAGCTGCGATGTCTCAAACAATAATGTCTATCGACTTGAACAGGATTTACAAGGACGGTATGGAGCGGCTCCACCGCCTCCAACGAGCCGATAATAAAACCAAGAAACGCTACCTCATCGCTTGGTCGGCCCTCGCGATGGTGATGGTCATCGTTTCCTGGGTCCTCTATCTCGGCTTTACCTTGCCGAGTTTGGCGCCCGCGGCGCCGGAGGCGGCGGTCCCCGCGTCGGCGGAGGCGGAAAGCGAATCTTTTTTCAGCGTCATCGGCCGCGGCGCCTTGAACCTAAAGAACGCGCTTTTCTCGGAATTTACCGAGTTGAAGGAGAACATAGCAAGCGGTGTCGGGTCGATTATCGCCCGCTTCCGGGAAAACAAAGAATTTACCATTGAACCCTAAACTCATGGACAAGCCCATTAAGCAGAAAATTGAAGGGAAGGAAATAACCGAGGAGCTCCGCGAGTCGTACCTCGACTACGCGATGTCGGTTATCGTCTCACGCGCTCTCCCTGATGTTCGCGACGGCTTGAAGCCGGTCCAGCGGCGGATCCTTTGGGCGATGTGGGATTCGGGTCTCACTCATAGCGCCAAGTTCAAGAAGTCGGCGAACGTGGTGGGTGAAGTTTTGGGCAAGTACCATCCCCACGGCGATATGGCGGTCTACGATGCCCTGGCCCGGATGGCCCAGGACTTCTCTCTCCGTTACCCGCTTGTTGAGGGGCAGGGTAACTGGGGGTCGGTTGACGGCGACGCACCGGCAGCCATGCGGTACACCGAAGCACGTCTCTCAAAAATAGCCGAGGAGCTTTTGAACGATATCGAGAAAGAAACTGTGGAGTGGTCTCCGAACTACGACAGTTCGCGAGAAGAACCCAAATACCTCCCGGCCAAACTTCCTAATCTGCTCATAAACGGCACGGTCGGCATCGCGGTTGGTATGGCAACTTCCATTCCTCCCCATCATTTGGGCGAGATAGCCGATGCCGCCATCCATTTAAACAATCATCCCGAGGCGACAGTGAAGGACTTGATGCAATTCGTGCCCGGCCCTGATTTTCCAACGGGCGGCGTGATCTACGACCGCAAGTCCATCGAGGAAGCGTATTCCACCGGTCGCGGGTCGGTGACAACAAGAGCGGTCGCCGAGATCGAGGAGTGGAAAAGCGGTCACCGGATTGTTGTAACCGAAATCCCCTATCAAGTGAACAAGGCAACCTTGATCGAGTCTATTGCCAGACTTGCCGAAGAGAAAAGAATAGAGGGCATCCGCGACATCCGCGACGAGTCCGACCGCGAGGGTCTGCGCATTGTCATAGAACTGAAGGCGGACGCCTCGCCGCAGAAGGTGCTAAACCAGCTCTACGAATATTCTGAACTTCAAAAGAACTTCTATTTCAACATCCTCGCTTTAGTCGACGGTCTCCAGCCGGAGACTCTTTCATTGAAAGATGTCTTGGAACAATACCTCGCTCACCGCAAGATAGTAATTCGCCGAAGAACGGAATTCGACCTGAAGAAGGCCGAGGAGCGCGCCCACATTCTCCTTGGGTTGCACAAGGCTTTGAGCGACATCGATCGCGTTATTTCCACTATCAAGAAGTCCAAGGACAAGGAAGTTGCCCACGCTAATCTAATGAAAATTTTTAAATTCACGGCTATCCAGGCGGACGCTATCCTTGAGATGAAACTTGCGACTTTAGCTGCCCTCGAACGCGAGAAGATTGAGGAAGAACTGAAAGAAAAAAAGAAACTCATCGCTGAACTCCAATTGATATTAAAAAGCCCAAAGAGGATAGCCGGGATAATCGACGCCGAGCTCGGGGAGTTGAAGAAAAACTTCGCCGGAGAGCGGCGGACGAAGATCGTCGCCTCGGGTTTAAAGGAATTCCGTGAAGAGGATCTAATACCAGAAGAAGACGTGATAATCACTCTCTCGCGCGGCGGTTACATCAAGCGTCTGCCGCCCACGTCATTCCGCGCTCAGAAGCGCGGCGGCAAGGGGCTGATCGGCTTCGAATTGAAGGAAGAGGATGCGATCGAACACATCACTTTCGCTTCGACCCATGACAACATTCTTTTCTTCACCGACCGGGGCAGGGTTTTCCAGACTAAGGTCTACGAAATACCGGCGGGTGCGAGAGTTTCCAAAGGCAAGTCCATCCATAATTTCCTTGAAATCCCGCCGAACGAGAAGATAAACGCTCTCGTTGCTTATTCAAACGGGGAACTGAATGAGAAAAATAGTTTTCTCGTGATGGTGACTTCGAACGGTCTTATGAAGCGAACTGCTCTCGCCGATTTCTCGAACGTCCGGCGCACGGGTATCATTGCCATCCGTCTCAAGGGCGATGACAGCCTGCGGTGGGTGGAGCTCTCCTCCGGTGACGACGAAGTAATCCTTGTGACATCGAACGGCCAAGCCATCCGTTTTCGGGAAAAAGACGCCCGTCCGTTAGGCCGGAGCGCTGCGGGCGTGCAGGCCATCCGCCTGAAGAAAGGCGATGTTGTTGCGGGGCTTGGTATAATAAGGGGTAAAGAGATGAAAGAAAGAAAAATTCTTGTCGTCTCGGCTAAAGGTTTTGCCAAACAAACGCCACTAAAAGAGTACAAGCTCCAGCGCCGCGGCGGTGGAGGTGTGAAGACCGGAAAGGTGACGGAGAAGACGGGTCCTTTAATTTCCGCCACCATCCTCGAGCCGGATAGCGTCGAGTTAATCGCTTTTTCATCCAAGGGCCAGGCTTTGCGTACCGAGATAAAGAACATCCGCGTCGCGAGCCGTGCCACCCAGGGAGTGCGGATAATGAACCTTTCTTCCGGCGACAAACTTGTGGGCATCGTCTGTGTCTGAACGGAACATGAATTTTACAAGGAACCAGAAGATTCTGATAGCAGCCATGGGGGGTGTTGTACTAATCCTCCTCCTCGTTTTTGTCGGTATCCTACCGGGCTTGAAGAAGAAGGAAACGCGCAAGGTCGCCGCAAACCTCCAATTCTGGGGGGTTTACGATTCCGTCGCCGCCTACGAAGGAGCGATCAATGCTTTCAGCCGGGCCAACCCCGGCGTTGAAATCGCCTACCGCGGTTTTTCCGATCCCGAAGAGTACGAGTCCACCCTTCTGAATGCGCTTGCGGTCGGCAAGGGCCCGGATATTTTCATGGTGCGGAACACCGATCTCTTACGGGATGCAACGAAAATTGCTCCCGTGCCGGTTTCCAAACTCTCGGTCCTAGGTCTGCGTAACCTCTTTCCGCAGATAGTGGAAAGCGATTTTGCCCCCGACGGGCGGGAGATTTTTGCCCTACCGCTCTCGATCGACACCTTGGCCCTAATTTATAATCAGGATTTTTTCAATGAAGCCGCGATCGTCTCGCCGCCGAAGACCTGGACGGAACTTGAGATGATTGTTCCCAAACTTCTACGCAAGGAAAACGGTTACATAAAGAAAGCGGCAATCGCCCTCGGCGGTTCCTTGAGATCGATTGGGAACGCGCCGGACATTTTAAGCTTGCTTATGCTTCAATCGGGGACGGAAATGATTTCCCGCGATTATCGTTCTGCCGCATTTGCTTCAACGGACGGCGAGGAAGCGATGAATTTTTATCTCAAATTCGCCGATCCCCGAAATACCGCTTACAGCTGGAACGATGAAATGAAAAAAGCGCGGGAAGCTTTTGCCGCTGGCGAGGTTGCTATGATCCTTGACTACGCGAGCGCTCTCCCCGCGATAAGATCGCGGAATACCACTCTAAATGTCGGCGTTGCCGAGGCGCCGCAGCCGGCTACAGCCGAGAAGGTAATTACTTTTGGCAATTATTGGGGCTACGCCGTCTCCCGCCAAAGCCGCTACGTTAATACTGCTTGGGATTTTGTCCTTAGCCTTGTGACTGGGGAGAACGCCAAGAATTATCAAGTTATTACCGGCAAGCCGCCGGCCCTTCGCGCGCTTATCAATCAGTTGCTCAACGATCCCTCACTTTCTGTTTTTGCAAAACAGTCGCTTGTTGCTCGCGCCTGGCCCCAGGTGGATTACAATAAGACGAGCGGTTTCTTAAGCGACGCGATCGAATCGGTCCTATCGGGGCGGGCAAGTGTTCGGAATGCCCTGCAGGAAGCCGAGGGTAAAGTCACAGATTTATTGATTAAGCGGCTGTAAAATGAAAAAAATAATTCCTTCAACTGTCTTGTTTCTGATTTCCGTAAGTTCGGTTTCCGCTCAAGGGTTCCTTTGGGAAGGGACGGGGAGAGGTGGGGAAACATGCAACGTTGCCGGGCCCTGCACTTTCTGCGACGGTATCATTGTTATCCGGAACGCCATCCAATTCCTCTTTGAGCTTTCCATCCCGATTGCGGTTGTGATGATCGTCTGGGGCGCCCTGCGGCTTATGTTCTCGGGCGGTTCGGAGCAGAATGTCGCAAGCGGCCGGAAAATAATCACGAGTGCCGTGGTAGGCCTTATCATCGCTCTTTCTGCCTGGATAATCGTGAACACCGCCTTGAGTGTTCTTGTAGGCGACGCGACTTTCCCGTGGAATCAGATAAATTGTCGGGCGAATTGATATAATTAAATGAAATGAGAACCCTGACCGTTGTTTTTCTAATAATCTATCTTGCTTTAGTTTCAACCTCAGTTTTGGCTCAACCGTCAGGCGGTACAGGGGGCGCGAGCGGCGGAACCGGCTCTGGAATCGTATTACCAAACCCCTTAGGCGAGAGCACAAACACGGTGGCCGACCTTATTTACAAAATAATAAGATGGCTTATCGTCGCGTCGGCACCCCTTGCGTCTCTTATGATAATTTTCGGCGCCTACCAGATGCTTTTTGCAGGCGGTTCCCCCGAAAAGTTCGAAACCGGTAAAAAAACCATTCTCTACACGGTTATTGGTTTTATTATTATTGCCTTGGCTTTGGGAGTAGCCGCCATTATTCGCGACGTTCTCGGTGTTTCCGGCGGTTCTTAAAAAAACCGGGGTATTATGCTAAACTTAAGGCATACTAAAAAGGTCGAAAGAAATTATCAAAACATGAATCTCAAGACAGTTAGACGAGTTGCTGCTGATTTGGCAGTTATATCGCTTGTTGCTATGCCTCTCCTTGGTTTTGCGCAAGGCGGTGCTTTTCCGGAAAACCCTATCAGTCCCGATGTTAACACCGGTCAAGGCTTGATTGGTTTGCTCCAGAAGATTGCGACTTGGATTGCGATAATCTTTTTCGCCGTAGCCGTCATCTTCATCATTATTGCGGCTTTTGGTTATCTCACCTCGGGAGGCGAGGCGGAGAAAGTCAGCGGAGCTAAGAACAAGATTGTCTACGCGATTGTGGCGATTATAGTTGCCGCCCTTGCTTTCGCGGTTCCAAGATTGATATTTAACATCCTGGGCTTTAATGAGCCGTCATTGCCCTAACCCAACTACTCAGTAGAAACAAAGCCGTCCGCCCAAATCGGGCGGTTTTGTTTTAAAAAAGAAGAAGCCCGTGCGGTTGATGTACCGCACGGGCTTCGTGCTACTTGGGCCAGGTCGAAAAGACAACCTGCATCGGTCTGCCGTCGCTTGCCCGGAGAGTTACACCGAATCCCGGGATGTTGCTGGGCAGGCCTCGCACCGGATCACCCCCTCCATAGGGAGTGAACCGCTGACCGTCGGTCGTTTCGAAACAACGGTTGTTCCGGAGACAGACCGTGAGGCGTCTCTCCGGATCCAGCCTGAACCAGTGGCAGGGCTGGATGATAATCTCAACCAGACGCGCGCCAACCGTGATGGTTCGGACGGTGGGAGTGGGGTTGCTGCCGGATGGCGGGCACTCCTCACGCGAGGCGGGTTGTGCCCGGGCTGTCGGGGTCGCCACGACTCGGCGGAAAGGTCGACTTTTAGCTCCCCACCAGATGATCCCGAAGCCGATGAATGTCAGGCCGGCGACCATAATGATTCTCCTGATCGCGGCGTGACGCTTGCGTGAGTCGCCGATCTTCTGCGATATATTATGCGGCATGTCAGTTACCCCCCTTCTTCGAGCCGGTCATGGAACCGAGTGTAGCGGCGGCCCTGAGGAACGGTTCGCCTTGGCCGCCTTCGACTTCCACGATGTTCTTCTTCGCCTTGTCCTGCTCGACGAGGACGAGGTTCGCCGCCTCCTTGCCGGAGATGGTCGGTTGGCCGTTGACGGCGGTGGCGTCGATGAGTTGCTTCGCGGTCGCGGTGATGACTGCCATCCGCGCCTTACCCGATCGCGCCTGCTGGTAGTCTTCGGAAAAGTCAATGTCGGCGATCTTGAAAAGTTTGAAGTTCACACCGTACTGCTCCTCGAGCTTGTCCTTACCGGATACGCTGTTGCCTCGGACTTGGTAAAGTTTAAGATCTTGGAATCGGTGGATCACTTCGGTTTCGACCGCCATGACTTCTCTCCGTACTGACTCCGACCACTCCATCTTACCGGTAGGATCTGAGCGTTCCCAGCCGCCTATCACTTCCGATAGGATGCTCGAGAAAACGTCCACGAAGCCGGCGTCGATAGTGCTGTTGTCTACCCTAATAAAATCTGTGAGCCGATTCTCATCGGGCCAGTACTGGTACGACCACTTCACCTTCATCATCGGCCCGTCTTTGGCTGCGTAGGTTTCCTCGTGACCTTTGGTGACGAGTTCGAGTGGGAAGAAGTTCTCATCTCGGACGATGTCCCAAGGATACTTGAAGTGGAGACCGGGCTTGAAGGCGAAGAGCTCACCTGTGAAGAAGTTCAGGACGATAAGCCCTGTCACCTCCGGCACGAGTACCGTAAAGAATAGGAAACTGACACCCACTCCCACACCCACGAGACCGATTTTCAGGAGGATGGGCACTGGAATCCAGGCTACCCCCGCCGGTAGAAGGATGGCCCAGGTAAACAAGGCCGTCAGCGTCCTTCCGTTAAGTCTTTCGTTGTTCACTGCTCTCTCCTTACCCTCTCGGGCGATGTATTGTTCCTGCTGTTGGTATTCAGTTGTCGAGATTCTGCCTTATAATCTATCACATTTTGAGCGGTTTGTCAAATAGTAGATTACCCTATATAATCTTTGAAAAACGCCCTCGTGGTGGAACGGCAGACACGCGAGCTTTAGGAGCTCGTGCCGAAAGGCGTAGAGGTTCAAATCCTCTCGAGGGCACAATTTCATTGACAAAAGACACTCACGAGAATATTTTGAGAGAACAATGGAAATTCTCAATAAGATCGATTTAAGTTTTTCAAGCGCGTTCGGATTGCAGCTCGATGTGAAGGATGTGGTTGCCGAGATTTTGCGTTTTATGGAATCGAACCCGCGAGCACGGTACAAAATTATCATCGGCACCGACTCGGAACTTTTATCGGATAAGAACGCCGATTTTGTGACGGCGATCGTGGTGCACCGGGTGGGGAACGGCGGCCGCTATTTCTGGCGCCGGCTCGAGCTCGGCAAGTTTCACACGATTCGCGACCGGATAATCAGGGAAGTTCTCCTTTCGCTCGAGGTGGCGCGGCTCGTCCTTTCCGAACTGAAGGATAACCAGAAATCGGAGAATTGGACTTTTGAGATCCACGCCGATGTGGGCGAGAACGGACCGACTTCAACTTTAATCCAGGAAGTGGTCGGAATGATCCGGGCCTCGAACTTCGAAGTGAAGACCAAGCCGGAGAGCTACGCGGCAAGTAAGGTAGCTGATAGACACGTATGACCGATTCAAAAATGCGAATTTATGCAAATCTACAAAATTGGTTAGTGTTCGTAGATTCGAATGTATTTGTAGTTTAGCATCGCTTTTCTATGGACAAGATCGTTTTCGACATAGAGACCAAAAACTCCTTCGACGACGTCGGCGGCCACCAAAATCTGAAAGATCTTCTTGTTTCGGTTGTCGGCGCCTATTCCTATAGTGAAGACAAGTATTATGTCTTCGGCGAGAATGAACTTGAAGGGCTTATACCTCTCTTTAAGCGGGCAGGACTTCTTATCGGTTTTTGGAGCAAATATTTCGACATTCCGGTTCTTGAGAAGCATTTTGATTTCAAGATAGCAAGCATTCCTCACTTTGATATCCTTGAGGAAATAGAAAAATCGTTCGGCAGAAGGGTGAGTTTAGGCGTTTTGGCCCAGGCTAATCTGGGCGCCGGCAAAACCGGTTATGGTTTGGAAGCGATTGAAATGTACAAGCGCGGCGAAATCGAAAAATTGAAAAGCTACTGCTTGCAGGACGTGAAACTAACCAAGGAAATCTTCGATCAGATAATGGACAAAGGTTATGTCTGGATTCCCCAGCGAAATCTGCCGGAGATGGTGAAAGTCACCATCACCTACAAAGAAGAGGTTGTCCCGCAGGCTGGCCTGTTCTAAAATGGAGTAAATATGAAGCTCAAACCGACAAGCAACGCAGCAATTTTTGTGGTTCTTCTTGTCATATTAGGACTTGTGCTCGCCTACGTGCCGCTCCTTTTTAAACCGCGGACAAATCCAAGCGTCGAAACGGCGCCGGCCGGACCCGGCCTTAATGCGTCGCTCGTGCCGCAGGAGGCGACTTCGACCACGGAAGAACAAAAAGAACCACTCCCCACCCCCAGCGGTTTTGAGGGACTTGAAGAAGAGAGTAATTCTTTAGACGGACTTCTCGGCCAATAGTTCTTGTTTGACCTTCTCCACTTCCTCTTCGGTAATGGCGACGAGGTCTATGTTGTTTTGGTTGAAGAAATCCGGAAGTTTCTCTTTGTTTTGACTCTCTAACATTGCAGAAAATTCAGCCCGTTTTGCCTCGGGGAGCACTTCCATTACTCTGTTGAATGTTCTCGTTTCCACGAGTTCCGAGGCGCTCTCCAGTATTTCTTTCCGCTCATCGAGTGGCAAAGATTCCAGTCCCAAGAGTTTGACAATGTTTGCGTGAGTTAGAGGAAGTTTGTTCATGTTTAATTAAAATCTAAAAGTTCGAAAAATCCTCGCTCCGAGTGCCATTTCCCTCGCTCGCGCGAGTGTTTGAATCTTGAAGCGTAGGAAGTACGATTGGGAACTGTACCGGTCGGGGAAGCGTTCCAAAACCCGCATTAGTCGGTCGACTTCCCAAGCCGCTTCCTCGGCCCGAGCTATCCTTGAAGGCATAATAATGTGTCTTGTTTCTTCTGGTACACCGCTCTCGAGGACGCGCCGGTAATTTGGATTCAAATGATCCATAATTGCTTGACCGATATATGTTGTTCTCATCTCCGGCGTCACCGTTTCTTCAATTGTTATGTCGGCGATCCGGCCTTCGGTATCGAGAATAAATCTCGCCGTGCCCCAATCAAAGTTGATTTGTTCTGGAGCCGTTTCCAAAGCGTGTTCAGCGGCTCGCTGGGCAACCTCCGCGGGCGGGACAATACCGCCTTCAGTCGCCTGACGCGTCAGTTCATTGGTTGCCCGCGCTATATCGGCCTGAGTTTCTCTTAAAACATTCTCGGGAATTTCGATTGTCGGCACATCCGGCGCTTCTGGAACAGGAGCTGTTTCTCCAAGCGCTTCCCGGAGCCATGCCGGTACCTGTTTTCCTTCTGCTCGAAAAGCTTCAGCAAGGTCCGCATTCGAGCCGACATGAAATCTGTCACCAACAAAATCAACAACTTCAAAATGAGCCGGCACATTTCCTTCGGCGGCTACGTAGACCACTTGGTCACCGGCGTGGGTGAGGCCGAGTTCCGAAATGTGAACCCTTGTTCCTGATGCGAGTTCCACGACCGAGGCGTGGTTTGACCACGCTTCAGCGAACTGTGTTTCGGTCAACCTGCCGCTTCTTACAAGTTCGTAGGCTGCTTGCCAGGCGCTGCCGCCTTGTCTTACCGTGCCGGCAATAATTTCCGCCGCTGGTGCTTCAGTGGCGGTCCGAGTGGCAGCCTCGGCTGTGACGCCGCCCCCTACTCTTCGAAGCGTATCTTGAGCCGCTTCTTCGGTGACTGAATCGGGTAATGCTGTTTCTGTTCTAACCGTATCCTGGATTTGTTCTGGTGTGGCGATCGGACCGCGTTCCACCGTGTCCCGGACTTGTTCGGGAGTGATACCGGCAAATTCCGGTTTCTCCTGGAAGATTTGTTTTATATCCGATGCGCTGAAAACACCGACGCTAACTAGACCTACCCCCACCGCGGCAACCTTCCGGTGTTTTTCTTCTTTGGTTACTTTTTCTTGTTTTTCTCTAAGAGACGAATCGAGTGTTTGGATTGCTTTTGCCAAACGCTCCTTTCGGGCGGATTCAGGAGTAAAACCCTTTTTTTCTTCGGTAATAACGTTGATGTCCCGATCTTCTGTTAATCCGAACATTTTATTATATCTTTGCCTCAATAACAGATATTCCTTGCTTCTCACAATTCTTTCGCCGGAGAACTTCGCTCGCGCCTCAAACTCGGCCATTTTTTGTTCTATCTCCGGCATGTCCATTTCCTCTATTTTTTCTTCGGTCAATGCGAGCGCTTTCTTTTCTACAGCCATCCGCATCAGGTCGTATGAGCCGAAAGCGGTGCCTAAGCCGCCCATTACTCGGCGGGCCGCGACCATCCCGATGCCTACTGCCGAGCCAAAACCTATTGCCATGCCGCCGCCCAAAAGACCCAAACTTACGAGGGTTCGGAGCGACATCATCCTTACCGCGAACTTGGTGAATCTGCTTTTTGGCTCGAATTTCTTGGGGAGGAGTTTTTCTAGGTTTTGGTCGCCGAGCCACCGCCATGCCTTACGGAACTTTTCGAATTTGCTTCTTTCCACATACTTCGCTGATTCCTCTTCGGCCATGCGCTTGCGTTCTTTGAGCATGCGCCAGGATTTGGCGCCGATGTATTCGGCTCTGACTCTTTCGTACTCCTTAAGCGCCGCTTCGTATTCTCCTTTAATTTTCTCGCTTTTCGGATAATTTCGGAATAGATTTTCAAGAACGACGAGATTAGCGCGGGTTTTATTAAGCTGATGGAGTTTCTCGCGGGTCTCGAAAGTGCGTCCGTATTTTTCCCGGCGCTCTTCTTCTGTCATCTCATCCCAGGTTTTCTTTATATCTTTCTTCTCCTGCTTTGCCTCGAATTTCTTTGCGATGATGACCTCGCCTTTTTTGATCTTCCGCGCTTCCTCCGCCGCTTCTTTGCCTTTTACCTTCTCTATCTTCTTTACTTCTTTTTCTATCTCCCTGTTATTCTTGGCCTTTCTTTTGGCTTCTTTCTTTTCTTCGGCTTTGGTTTTTCTTTCCGTTCTTTTCTCACGCCACCCTTCTTTTGCGCCCTCAACGCCGGCGCCCAAGGCTCTCATGAATTTCCAGATTCGGCCATGTTGTTTTTGAGCTTCTTTCGGTTTTTCTTCCGCGCCCTCAATTTTCACGGCCGGCATCTCGATGGGATGACCGGCTTTTATTTTTTCGGCCTCTTCGGGGGTTGTTGAAGGCGTTCCCGCCGGCGGCGTCTCGGGAGGTGTTAATGTTTCCGGCATCGCTGGCGATTCCGCTGTCGGCGCCGCTTCTATTTGCTCCTGCGTAATTGCTTCTTCCGGTCTTGTGTCGGCTACTTTTTTGTCTTCCGGTTTTAGCGTACCTTCATTTTCCGGCGGTACTGGTGTGTTTTCGAAACGTTCCGGATTCATGGTCTTTTTATACCATAGTCGGTGCCGCTAAGTAAAGTTTTGTGTTACATAATTGACTTTTTTAATTATTAATTTTATAATTTAGAAAGCTCACGGTTTTACAGACCAACCCTTTAGAAGAAACCAGAGGAAGAAAAATGAGTGACAACCTCGGTTTTTTGGCTGACCTCGAGGCAATTACTGAAAAGGTCCGCGACGACACGTTGAAGCTTCAGGAACATCTGAATCTGGCCCATGATTTGAAGAATCGAGCTCTCCAGCAGGTGAAGCTCGGCATTCGGGCCGTGAAACGGAACGACAGAAAAGAAGTCGAAATAGCTCGCGCCGAGGTTGAAAATTGCCTCGATCGTCTCACCAGACTAACCATTGTCCCGCGCTTCCAGATTGAGCTCTTCATTGATTCGGTCCATACCGAACTCATTGAACTCACCTTTGTTGAGCGACTCTACCCCTACGTGATAATGGGGGTTGGAGAACTTGGCGAGGAAGTCGCTGTTTCGGCGTTCGGATCGTGCCAATCATTCTGGCGGGGACTCCTCGATGTGCCGGGCGAGCTCGGCAAGCTCGTTATGGAGTATCGCAACGAGCGGGAACTCACGACCGCGGAGCAAGTCGCGATTCTCGAGAGGCTCATCGAAGTCTCCCAACGCATCGCGACAACCGTAAACAGTGTCGTTCCTTTCGCGGCGAGCTTTGATATCTCGCCCTACGAGAGAGACTTCCGTTCGAGTTTCCTCGGCCGAGTTGTCGGAATCGGCAGCCTCATTATGAGGCACAAAGAGCAGCTCTCCATGTTGAAGATGATGCTTTCGCATGAGGAGACGCTCCGGTCTCTGCGGGTCTGACAGCCGCTTCGCCATACCCCGGGGATTCTCACTTGAGAGTCCTCGGGGCTTTGCTATATTTAAGAGACCCAAAACCATGAAATCTTTCGGAACAAACCTTCTTTGGGCGGTTCTCACTTTTGTTGCCGTCGCACTTTTGTTCTCCAGTTTTCTTGACGCCAATTTGGAAACAAAACAAGTCCTTACGCTCGATAAACTCGCCAAAAAAATAAACGAAGCGCAGGTCAAATCAATCGGCGTTTCCGGCAACTCGCTTCAAATCATTTTGAACGACGGAACAAAAGCGGTCTCCCGCAAGGAAAGCGAAAGTTCTTTAACCGAAACCCTGAAGAATTACGGTGTCAGTCCCGAGGCGCTCGACAAAGTGGAGTTCTCCGTAAAGGATGAGGGCGGCGCCAGGTTCTGGCTCGGCATCCTCATACCGGCGCTTCTTCCGGTTATAATTATGGTTCTCATCTTTTGGTGGATATTTCGGCAGGCGCGTACGGGTGTGAATCAGGCTTTCACTTTCGGTAAGGCGAACCTGAAAATTTTTTCCGCCTCGCAGAAACGCTACACTTTTCGCGACGTCGCTGGTCTCAAGGAGGCGAAGGAAGAACTGGAGGAAGTCGTTGATTTTCTAAAAAATCCCGGCAAATTTCTCAAAATCGGCGCCCGTATTCCCCGCGGCGTGCTCCTTATGGGCCTGCCCGGCACCGGGAAGACGCTCCTCGCGCGGGCAGTCGCGGGCGAATCCAATGTGCCGTTCTTCCATATCTCCGCTTCCGAATTTGTTGAGATGTTCGTAGGTGTTGGCGCTAGCCGTGTCCGTGACCTTTTCCAGACAGCAAAAAAGTCAGCTCCTTCCATAGTTTTCATAGATGAGATAGATGCTGTCGGGCGCGAAAGAGGCGCGGGCTTAGGTGGAGGTCACGACGAGCGGGAACAGACCTTGAACCAGATTCTGGTTGAGATGGACGGCTTCGAGCGGGATACAAATGTCATTGTGATGGCGGCAACTAACCGCCCTGACATCCTCGACCCTGCCCTTCTCCGCCCCGGTCGCTTCGACCGGCGGGTGGTTCTCGATATGCCTGATATCAACGATCGCGAGGAAATATTGAAAATTCACTCCCGCGAGGTGCCGCTCGACAAATCTGTCGATTTGAGAATGGTCGCAGTGCGCACGCCGGGCTTCTCCGGCGCCGATTTAGCGAACCTGGTAAACGAGGGGGCGATACTCGCGGCCCGTCAGAACCGAAAAATAGTCATTCAGGACGATATGCTCGATTCAATCGAAAAGATAATCTTAGGGCCCGAGCGGAAGAGCCGTGTTATCTCCAAAAGGGAAAAAGAGATTACCGCCTACCACGAGGCTGGCCACGCTCTCGTTGCTGCTTCATTGAAGGACGCTGATCCGGTGCATAAGGTATCGGTTGTCTCACGGGGCTTGGCTGGCGGCTATACCCTGAAACTTCCGACCGAGGAACGGCGTTTGAAAACCAAGGCGCAATTTTTAGCCGACCTTGCCGTCGCCTTCGGCGGTTACGTGGCCGAATCCCTGAAGTTTAAGGATATCTCGACCGGTTCCTCTTCCGACATCAGGCAAGCGACCGAACTCGCCCACAAAATGGTCGCAAGCTACGGTATGAGCGAAAAATTGGGTCCCCGCACTTTCGGCAAGACGCAAGAACTCATCTTCTTAGGCCGGGAGATATCAACCGAAAAGGATTATTCGGAAAAGATTGCTTCCGTGATAGATGAGGAAGTGAACGGTTTGATAAATACAGCCCACACTTTTGCGAGAAAGATAATCTCCAGTAGGGGGAAGGTCCTTGAGGCGATTGCCGAGGCCTTAATAGAGAAGGAAACTTTGGAACAGGAGGAGTTTTACAAAATTGTAAAAAGCTTTAATCTTAAGCCAGTAGCTATCCGGTAATCGGTAACTGGTAATAGGTAATTAGAACGGCCCGTAGCTCAACGGTGGAGCAGGCGTCTTATACACGCAAGGCATGCAGGTTCGAATCCTGCCGGGCCGACACACTGCGTGCGTAGCTTCCCGATTGTTGTCGGGATCCCGACATGGGTCGGGATAGCGGCTAGAGTATATTAGAGCACTATTTAGTAATTATGAATGAGCCGGCTGTCTATATTTACGAAGCATAAAAAACAACCGTTATTACATTAGTAGCACAAGCGATATGGGAAAACTTCTAAGCGCAAATTTAAGCGAAGTAAAAAGAGCAAAATATCGTTTGAAAAAACATAAGCGTAGAGATATTCTAGAGAAAATAATCCAAGATAAGATACTCCCTGGATTATGCGGGCGCTTAACTCAGAGGCCAGAGTGCTTCCTTTACACGGAAGAAGTCGGGGGTTCAAATCCCTCAGCGCCCACCAAAACAAAACCGCCAGGTGTCTGGCGGTTTTGTTTTAATCGGGTTCAGAAATGTTTTTAACTGCTGTCGTTTTTGTAACGGTATCTTTGTTTACGGCACTTTCTATTTTCTCCTCCTTGCATGAAATGCCTCGTGTACCTCCCGTAACTCTTTATTGGTTAAGTGTGTGTAAATTTGGGTGGTGGCGATGTTCGCGTGACCCAAAAGTTCCTGGACCGAACGCAAATCTGCGCCGTTTATTAGTAAGTCTGTCGCAAAAGAATGGCGGATCTGATGCGGGTGAACCTTCTTTGGAATGCCGGCTTCTTTCGCCCGTGCCTCCACCATTCGCTCGACCGCCCGCGGCGTAATCCGGCCAATGGGTTTACCTTGTTTCGTTAAACTTACAAAAAGCGTCTCGTCCGCATCTTCGCGTTTTTCCAAGTAATTTTTGATTGCGGTTTTTGCCCGATCAGAGAGAAAAACGACGCGCAGTTTGTCACCCTTGCCACGAACAGAAATCTCACCGCGCTTCAAATCTATATTGCGGTTTAAGTTGCAGAGTTCGGAGAGTCGCAGACCCGTCGAGAAAAATGTCTCCAAAATTGCCTTGTCTCGCAAGGCGCGGAGCGAGTCGCCCTTCGGCGCATCCATTAGTCGTTCCAATTCGGCGTAATCCAGCGTCTCAATATCTCGCCGGGAGATTTTGGGGAGTTCAATCGTCTCCGGCGGCACGACTTTCAAGCCGCGCTTCACCAAGAATTTCAGAAAGTTCCGGAGAGCAATCACATAATAACCCTGGGTGATTTTTTTCAAATTTCCTCTTGCCAACTTCAACCTGAATTCCCTTATTGTTTCTTCGTTTAAATCTTCCGGAGATTTCACGCCTGCTTGGTTCATAAAAAGATTAAGATACCGCTCGTAATTCTCCCGAGTTTTAGGCGATCGGTTTTTTTCAATTTCCAAATAATCCAAGTAATCCTTCAAAAGTTTCTGAATTTCAGTCATTGCTTTCAGTATAAAATATTTTGCGACACGATTCCCGTTAATTTAAGTGCGTATTATTGCAGTCATTTTAGCAGTTCCTTGAACCTTTAATGGGAATGACAACGAAAATCGCCTACTACGGCTGGTTTCTCCATCTTCTCCTTCTCGATCGGCATTATTGCTGGAATGGAAATACGGTGCTCGGGTGGCGCAATTCCGTGACTCTCAAAGGGCCTCGCATATAGTAGTGCGGTAGTGCGCGATAGTTATTAACTATAAATATCCACGGTCGTGAATATTTATGGTGGATCGAAAAAGAATCCCAAAGAGGCCATTTGGGGTAAGGGTGGCGGGGTGAAGCGAAGAAATTACCCGAGCCCCGTGCAATTCTAGAGAATTGCACGGGGCGAGCCGAAGCTTTCTCGCGCGGGCAAAAACTTTGACAAAAATCCTCTTTTGCGATAACCTGTTATTTGATGCTTTCAAAGCGGCAGAAAGAACCGGTCATTAAGGAATATCAAACTCACAAGACCGACACCGGATCGGCCGAAGTGCAAATAGGACTCCTTACCAGGAAAATTAAGGAGCTGGCTTTGCATTTAAAGAAACACCCCAAAGATAATCACTCCCGCCGTGGCCTTTTAATGATGGTCGGCAAGCGCCGGAAATTCCTTGAGTACTTGCGGGGCGAGAACGAAAAGGCCTACGAAAAGATCGTAAAGAAGCTCAAGCTCGAAACCACATAATTCATGAAAATGATGGAAGAGGCTAGCATCCATCCGGCCCAGCGGGTCGGGATTTTCCTGGACGTCCAGAATGTCTACCACTCGGCTAAGAACCTTTACGGGGCCAGGGTTAATTTCGCTGAACTTATTAAGACAATCACCGCTGGCCGGCCGCTTATCCGGGCGATGGCCTACGTGGTGAAGAGCGATACCGCCTTGGGTGAAGAATCATTCTTTGAAGCCCTGAAGAAGAGCGGTTTCGAGCTTCGTCTGAAGGATCTGCAGATATTTCCAGGCGGTAACAAGAAGGCCGATTGGGACGTTGGAATGGCGGTCGACGCTATCCGGATGTCGAACTCGCTCGATGTCGTCATTCTCGTGACCGGTGACGGCGATTTCATTCCCCTTGTCGAGTACCTCAAGTGGGGGCAGGGCAAGGAAGTTGAGGTGGCGGCGTTCTCCCGCACCACTTCTGGGAAGCTCCGGGAGGTTGCCGATCGATTCATCGAGATGGAGAATATTCCGAAGATACTTTTAAAGATCAGAAAGAGAAACGTCGAACGTGAAACAAGAAAACAATAAAATGGATCTGAAGAGAAAAACCTACAAGACGGATTTGGGCGGTGAGGAACTCTCTCTCGAGTTCTCGGCGCTGGCCGGCAAGGCAAACGGAGCGGTGATCTGCCGGCAGGGCGGCACGGCAGTCCTTGCGACCGCGGTAATGTCGAAGGGCGACAAACCCGGCGATTTCTTTCCCTTAACCGTTGATTACGAGGAACGTTTCTACGCTGCCGGGAAGATCTTAGGCAGCCGTTTCGTTCGCCGCGAAGGCAGACCTTCCGAAGAGGCTATCCTCTCTGGCCGTCTCGTCGATCGGACTATTCGGCCGCTTTTTGACGCTCGCCTCCGCCGGGAAGTGCAAGTGACAATAACCGTGATCTCCTATGACGAGAAAAATGACCCGGACGCTCTGGCTCTTATCGCCGCTTCGGCGGCTCTCGCTACATCCGACATTCCTTGGAAAGGTCCCGTTGCCGGCGTGAGGAAAATAGCGAATGACCAGAACGGTAACCTCCGTTATGACGCTTTCTTCGCCGGTCCCCGCGGTTGTGTGAACATGATTGAACTTGAAGGACGGGAGATAACGGAAAACGAAGCTGTCGCTGTTTTTGAAGAGAGCCGGAAGGAGATAGACAAACTTGTTGATTTCCAAGAAATGATTGTAAAGGAAATAGGCAAGGAAAAAGCTAAAGTCGAGCTTGTAGAGCCAGACTTGGCCTTGAGGCAAATCGTCGAAACTTTTATAAAGGAGAGCCTGCCGCAGGCTATCAAGGAGAAAAAGCTTGAAGGTTTGAAGATATCACTTTTGGACCATCTCGCCGCCTCCGGTGAGACGCAGGCGAACCTGAACGTTGCCGTTAACCTTTTCGAGGAAGCGGTCGACAAGTTCGTCCATGATGAGGCTTTGAACTACGACCGCCGGCCCGATGGCCGGAAGATGGACGAGCTCCGCGAGCTTCACGCCGAGGTTGGTCTTTTCCCGCGCCTCCACGGCACCGGACTTTTCATAAGAGGGGAAACACAGGTGCTTGCGGCGACAACTTTGGCGTCGCCCGCGGCGGAACAGCTTGTTGAAACAATGGAAGCGACGACGCATAAGCGGTTCATGCTCCACTACAATTTCCCCGGTTTCTCAAGCGGTGAAATGTCGAAAGGGCGCGGCGGCCCCGGTCGCCGGGAAATCGGCCACGGGGCGCTCGCCCACAAAGCGTTGCGCGCCGTTATTCCCTCTAAAGAGGAATTCCCTTACACCATCCGCATTGTGGCCGAAACACTTTCCTCGAATGGTTCTACTTCCATGGCCTCAACCTGCGCCGGTTGCCTTTCTCTTATGGATGCGGGTGTACCCTTGAAGAAGCACGTGGGCGGTATCGCAATGGGGCTCATGCTCGATGCTAAATCCGGCAAGTTCAAGGTGTTGACCGATATCCAAGGACCGGAGGACCATCACGGCGATATGGATCTCAAGGTGGCTGGCACCGACGCCGGTATCACCGCCATCCAGATGGATGTGAAGATTTTCGGCATCACCAAAGAGATATTCGAAACTGCGCTCAATCAAGCAAAGAAAGCGAGGGCGGAGATCTTAGATCTTATGAAGAAAGTTATTCCTGCTCCGCGTCCCCACGTTTCTCCCTACGCTCCGACCATCCTTACCCTGAATATCGACCCTGAAAAGATTGGTGAGGTTATTGGTTCGGGCGGCAAAGTGATAAATGGCATTATCGCCGAAGTGGGAGGCGATACCGCGATTGATATCGAGGACGATGGCAAAGTTTTCATCTCAGGCACTAACCGCGAAGCAGTCGAGAGGGCTTTGAAGATCGTTGAAAGCATTGTTCGCGAGTACAAGATAGGAGAAATAGTGGAAGGACCGGTTGTTAAAATTCTCGATTTCGGCGCCATCGTTGATTTGGGCGGCGGCCGGGACGGTATGATTCATATCTCTGAACTTTCCGACGGTTACGTGAAGAAAGTTGAGGATGTAGTGAAAATAGGAGACCGAGTAAAAGCCAAAGTGATAAAGGTGGAAAACGGCCGTATCGGCCTTTCACTCAAGAATGGTAAGTAAGGATATCCACAGACCTGCCGTCGCCGATGTTCTATAATAACGGTAATGGCAGGCGGGAATTTCAATTTCGGCCAGGGTAGCTGGCCGGATGAAAAGAGCAATTCTAACACCCCACTTGGGACGGGCGAGGGGGAATCGCCGATGACGGCGCCGAGCGCGCCGAAGATACCCGACGTTGATGTAAGAACCTACAGTTCGGACGTGAAATCCATGGCCGAGTCAGGTGGCGCGGCACCGAAGCCATACGCTCCGGCTGTTTCCGCTCCCGTGGCTCCTGAACCCGTTGTACCGAGCCAACAACCCGAGGAAAAGAAATCTTTCAACGAAGTTTTTCAGGCGCCCGGCAGTGTTACGCCAATGCCGGCTGATGTCCCGCCTGCGGGGCTTCAGGAGTTCAGCGCAGGGTCAAAATCGAAGAAAGGACTTTTTGCTTTAATTTTGGGAATAATCATCGTAGTGGGATTGGGTGCCATCGGCTACTTCTACGTTTATCCAACCTTCTTCGGCGGCGTGGCAGAAATCGAGACGCCTGTTGTGCCTCCAGTTGAAGAAACGACTCCGGTGACGCCGCCGATCGTGCCGCAAGTGCCGGTAGTTGAAACTACAAGCACAGAACCAGTAGCTACTTCCACCGAAGAAGAAGCGCCGGTGCCCGATGTCCAAATTCTCGAACATAAATCATTACTCAAGACCGCTGCCGACGTGAATACCAATATTACTTTGGACGCACTGAATTTGAATTCGATTGTGAGTCAGATTGATTTTTCAACCGCCCAAGTTCCAATTTTGAAGGAAATCGTTTTTAAGAATTCTGAGGGCGCAATTTTGACTGCCGGTGACATTATGGGGACATTTTTACCCGATGTCTTCTTAGCCGCCGCGTCGTCCAAACCTCTTTTTGAATCGGATTTTACTTTCCTTACCTATACTAATGATAAAGGAACTTGGTTAACGGCTGTTTTGAAACTATTCGGCGACACCCCGCTTACTGAAGTCAAAGCCGCCGTCGAGAAAATTGAATCGAGCGCTAATCTAAAGAACCTTTTTCTCACCGATCCCGGTGCGGCGGG
>DATLZO010000009.1:0-12446 GCA_035573955.1 Minisyncoccota bacterium | reverse complement strand
TTTTTCAGTTCCGCCGATAGATGAAGAAGTGTTTCCGAGAGATTACCGCTTGTCTCCCCCACTTTCACAAGGTTGACGAAAAAATCGCCGAAAACGTGTTCGTATTTCCCGAGTGCCTGGGCCAGAAATTGGCCGTTTTCGATGTCCCTCGTGATATCGTCGATTATCCTCCCTAAACTTTTTGAAGATGCCTGGGTTCTGATTAGTTTAAGTGCCTCAATGAGCGGCAGGCCGCTTTTGGTTGCGACCGAAAGGTGCCGGGCAAAGTTTATCCGTTCCTGGAGCGGAACGGATTGGAATATTCTTATTATCCAAACCGGTTTTTGGTTATTCATAGATGATGCGTAACACCTCCTCAATGGTGGTTATGCCTTCCCTGGCTTTTTCCAAGCCGTCCTCAATCATCGGTACCATCCCCCGTTTCACGGCCATTTGCTTGATCTGGGCGGCGTCCGCCCGGCCAACGATTAGGGACCGTATTTCGTCGTCCACTTCGAGTACTTCATGAATACCGATGCGGCTTTTGTAGCCGCTCCCGCCGCATTCGCTACACCCCGGGCCCACGGTGTAAACTTTATCACTTGTCATTTTATCGGCGATCCCGCCCAGACTTTTTATCTCGGCAATTGAAAGGGTTCTTTGCTTGCGGCAGGAGGAACACGCGATGCGGACAAGCCGTTGGGCGATTGCGACGTTCAAAGTAGAAGCGACAAGGAATGGAGGCACGCCCATATCGATGAGTCGCGGGAAAGTGGTGGCCGCGTCGTTCGTGTGGAGCGTGGAGAGCATGAGGTGGCCGGTTAAAGCCGCGTTCACGGCAATGTTCGCCGTTTCCGAATCACGAATTTCGCCGACCATAATGACGTTCGGGTCTTGCCGCAGGATGGAACGGAGGCCGTTCGCGAAAGTCAGTCCCGCTCCGACTGCAACCGGCATTTGGGTAATACCTTCGATGGAATATTCAATTGGATCTTCAATAGTAATTATTGAAATTTCACGAGTGTTCAGTTTTTTGATAAAAGCGTAGAGGGTTGTGGTCTTACCGCTCCCGGTTGGTCCGTTGCAGAGAATCATGCCGTAGGGTTTCTTAATAGACTTGTCGAGAATGGCGAGTTGCTTTTTGTTGAAACCGAGCTGTTCTAAAGTGAAGTTCTGGGCGGCTTCGGCCAAGATTCTCAAAACGGCGTTCTCGCCGTAATAAGTCGGGGCAATCGAGACTCGGATGTCTATCTCACCATACTCATTTTTTTCGTCTAGGCCGGCAATCTTTGCCTTAAAACGGCCATCTTGCGGCACATGGTGAATGTCGGTTTTCAGACCCGAGAGGACCTTGATGCGTGTGATAACTTCGTCCTGGAATTCCTTTGAGAACGAAAGTGTATCGTGGAGCAAGCCGTCTATACGGAAACGGACGGCTACGTTTTCGTCTGTCGGTTCGATGTGAATGTCCGAGGCCCGTGAGGAATAGGCGTATTCGACGAGCAGGTCGACGAGCTCGATGATGGAAACTTCAGTCGGCGAGGCAGAAAGCTGCTTGTCTATCGCCGATTTCAGAGCTTTGAGCGTCTGCATTGATTAAATTATAGCATTTTGTTTGATTTTAAACGGAATTCCGAGTTATTATTCGGGTAATGCCGGGTCGTCTAATCGGTAGGACGGAGGACTTTGGATCCTCTAATCTAGGTTCGATCCCTAGCCCGGCAGCACTTCGACTCGTTTCGCTTGCTCAGTGTAAGCACCTTCGATAACTGGGTCAATTCGAAGTGTGTTAAGTTTGCCGAAGCCCAAGATTTTTATGTATTACCTTTATCTCATACAGTAGGAGTAAAATAAAGAATCTGAACTCAATCAGTGGCTTTTCTTTTCTACTGTAAAACGATATTGATAAAACCGAATTGAAAAGTTCTTTGGGTTTGTATTTTCGGGTAGAAAGCTTGTTTTTACCTGCCACGTCGCAGGTCATAGCTTTTGCTTCTGTGTAGCTTGCCAAAGAGGATGATGTGGTTTTTCAATTTCGCGACATTCCCATATTACCTACCCCGTTGGGGTCAAGAATATTGGAATGATTTATATAAGACGCTGTCGAATAATTCTTTTAGCTTTGCTTTCTGTTGCAGGAGTTCGGTTTTGTAATTCTGCACCGCCAACAATTTTTCAACAATTTTCTTTTGGGTTTCTAGCGGCGGGATTAAAACCTTAATTTTTGCCATCACATTATTCATTAATTTCGGATTGCCAACACGATAAACGTATCTGTATGCAATAGTGTTAAGTGCATATGCCAAAAATTTCATATCTATTCCATCAACCTTTTGTTTAAGAATTCCGCAAACATTCGTGCAATTAAATCTCCCATTCCTATAAAACACAGTACCTGCGTTAGCCCCATCAGTCGTCCAAGTGACATATTCTCCTTCGAAATCATAAGTAGCTATCTTGCCGAACTCTCCTTCATTCTGCGTTTGAGAGGAATAAACGGGGTACGGTCCCGGCCTGCTTTCTATTTC
Organism: Minisyncoccota bacterium; assembly: GCA_035573955.1. GTDB lineage: Bacteria > Patescibacteriota > Minisyncoccia > UBA6257 > GWB1-50-10 > GWB1-50-10. Next base: position 9,939 of record DATLZO010000009.1, on the reverse strand, counting down.
TTGCTTAGAGATAACTCGTCCACGACCCAATTCGGCAATCTCGCCAATTCTTTTAGCTACCCAGTCTTTGTTGGCAGAGTTAAGCCCCTGATGCAAAAGCGACTGGAAAAGTTCTTCGGCTTTTTGGATGAGGTCGTCATTCAACTTCTGCGCCTCGGCGATTTTATCCAACCGCTCCACGATTTGTTTTTGGATATTAAGAGGTGGGAGGGGGATTTTAATTTTTTGTAAATCTGATATGCGTAACGAGGGGTAACCCTGATCGGCCGTCAGTTTTTTTGCATCAATCGTGGTTAAGAAATAAAAAATATACTTTTGCAAAGTATCATCTTCTGTAAAGATCGTTGCTAAATGGCTGGAGACAACACCGTCCACCCCGATCATTACGCGATGGTTTAAAAAGGTTGATGCACCGCTTTTGGGAAACAAAATTGTATTCTTTGGCCAAACTTTAAGCCTCAGCTCTTTAACCGCCTCTTTATTCAAAAAATCTCCGGCGTCGCTTAAATCTGTTGAAAAATGAACTCTCCCGACATCCGCCGTCCTAAAAAATGGAATTGTGCCGTCGGTGAAATATTTTTTATCTTGCGGCGCAGAGTTACCCGCGCCAATTTCGGCAATTTCTCCTAATTTTTTGGTTGGGTAAGGCATATTAGTAAGTCCAGTTCTCCTCTCTCATCAAACCTAATAGATTTACATGTTTTACTCCCATGTTCTGGCACACTATTGGGATACTTGATTTTTTCGGCGATTCTTCGCTTATCAAAATCAGATTATTCAATTTTGCCTGCGCAACAAGCCAAGGATCAGCGTGAGTAGATTTCTGTTTTCCCTGTTCAAGAAATTTAACAAAGTCAGTTCCCTTCGAACCAATATCCTGAATAACTCTTCCTTCGGCTGGCAGATCATACTTTTGAAAAATAAATTTGTACTGCTTAGCCCATACAATCTGGTCTTTTACTCCGCCGTCTTTTATTTCTTTTTGTACTTCAATATGCGAGACAATCTTCCCGCTGTCACATAAGGCGCAGAAATCATTCCATAGGCGCTTGAAGGTTTCTTTTTCGTATTTTTCTCCAGGATTCATAAGCGCCAACAAGGCGCTTGTATCTATTGTATATTTAGGTTGAGCAAAGAGACTACGGCGCATAACAATTATTTCAAAGAAAAGCTCTCAACTTCTGGCAACGATTTAATACTTACGCCTAAATAATCAGCCGCCTTATCAAATGTTATTTTGCCGAGCCCCTTTGCGTATAAAACAAGCTCTACAAATTTTCTACTGTTATTATTGACCGCTCTTCTGGCTGGAGTTATGGCTGGTACGAATTTGCCTTTGTCCCCTTGTTCACGATTTTCGTATTCTTCTTTCCACTCGCCAACTTTTTTCTCATAAAAAGATTTGTCAATAAAACCAAATGATAAATACTTCCTAAGCAAAACCTCCCTGCTTACTTTAAATATTGTTCGAAGGGTATCGAGGTATTCCTCAACCTTATCCTCATCAAAATTATTTTTTGATGCGGGCGAAACCTCCAAAAATTTCTGATCAGGAACTAGAAATGAAGCAGAAAATTCATTACAAAATTTTTCTATTTGCTGGTATGGCCGGCTAAAATCATTACAAAGCGCACCCTCTCGCAAAAGAATATGGGCAAGTTCATGTAAAAGAGAAAAAGATTTTGGTGCGTATCCAAAATAACCGCCATCTCTATTATTTATCACTATCAAAAATGGAGTTTTATCTACTAAAGAGAGGGCCCTTGCGTCTTCTAGTGGAAAAGTAGCTTTCAGGGTAAATATATTTATGCCCTCCAGTCGTTCACGGATAGCGCTAAATAGCTGTCTTGAGTTTTTAATTTTTTCTGCCTGAAATTCAAAAGAGAAATCTAGGATATCCCTAAGGTAAGCGGCTAACTTCTTTGGATCATCCCCCAAAGAAACCTTCTTGAGGGGCACGCTTAAATCCCAGTTTAATTCCTTTGCCAATTCTGCAAAAACCTCCTGGACATACCTTGCTCTTCGCAACACCAAAACAGCTTCCGGCGATAATACCTTATGTACGCCAGAGGCAATAGTTCTGCGATCTTTAGGAATAGGTAATTCGGTCGGCGGCTGCGTCAGAAAAAATACGGCCAGAGGTCTTTTGTATAAAGCTGCCAATTCTTGCAAGAGAGTAAACTTAATCTCTCGTTCGTTGTCTTCGATATCTCTTAGGAAAGATAAATCAACCCCAAATTTCTTTTTGGACTTCTGAGAAAAATGATTTACAACATCATCTTCAGTTAGATGAAGAGAGACTCGCGCCCATTTCAGAATACGCGGGGCTATTTTTACTTTTGTACTGCTCATATGAATATCTTATCCAATTTTTCAATTATCTTCTTCTCTCCCTCTTTTATTTCCCTCAAAATTTCCTTAGGATCGCGATGGTTTACTTCCTCCTCTCCGTTATACGGGCTATAAGTATTTGCGGATAAAATGTAATCGTTTTCTGCGATGTCTTTAACCTGCGTGAACCACGAATAAGGTTTGGCAACTGCTTGATCTTTGTTCCAGAGTTCAAGAAGTTTTGGGATGTCATTTTTATACTGCGGGCCAAATTTTTTAGCTGCCGAGAGGGATGAACCGTCTCCCTGCATATTGAAGAACCACACCTTCGCTGAAGCTTCGGCGAGCGAAGCTAAATTTGCAGGCGCAGAACGCTTCTTGAAAACAAGAAAACTCGTTTTAACGCCTGCATACGGCTGAAACACTCCGGCCGGCATTGAAACAACAGCCTCGAGTTTGGTGTTTTCCAAAAGATAGCGGCGAATATCTTTGTCGTCTCTGTTTGTGCCAAAAAGCGAGCCCTCGGGCAGAATAATGCCAGCCCGGCCATTTGGTTTAAGTGAGTTGATGACATAACCAAGAAAAAGGACTTGTGTCTTTTTTGATTTAACTGGCAGGGTCGGTTTAATTCGACCAGCATCCACCAGTCCAGCAAATGGCGGATTCGTTAAAACAACATCGTACTTTTTAAGGTCGTTTTCATCCTCGCTTCCTGCAACCGTGTCTTTTCGTAAAATCCGCGCACCTTCAAGTCCGTGGAGTAAAAGATTCATCAGCGCCAAACGCACCATTTCAGGCGCGACATCATATCCGTGAAATGTTTTTTCAGTCAAAAATTTCCATTGTTCTTTATTTAATTTCTCGCCATACCCCACCTTACGGCCATTTCTTTCCTCTAAATTTTTCGGGTCGCTATTTTTCAATCGTATTTGCTCATACGCGCCTATTAAAAATCCGCCGGTGCCACATGCCGGGTCAAGTATTGTTTCGCCTATTTTTGGATTAACCATTTCCACGATGACACGGATAATGTGGCGCGGAGTAAGAAACGCGCCAAGTTTTCCGGCCGCGTTTATCTGCGAGAGAAGGTATTCATACAAATCGCCCTTTACATCGGTATCTAAACTTGAAAACTCTATGGTGTCTATGATTTCAATTGTTCTTTTAAGGGTTGCTTCGTCAGGAATAAGAAGTTTCGCGCCCGCGAAAATATTCCGGACATTTTCGTGGCCGTTATGTAGTTCGGCAACAAATTGGAATACCTCATCGCGGACAAACTTATATAAGGTTGGACCAGTTTTCTCGCGCCAGCGAGACCAACGGAATTTGTCTTTTTCTCCGGCAAAAATAGATTTATGCTTGCGTCCGGTGAGTTTTTCCTCTTTTTCCATCGCGATATCCTGCTCTTCCAGCATTTTCAGGAAAAACAAAAAGCTCAACTGCTGAATCCGCGTCATTGGATCGCTTAATCCTTGAGCAAAAAGATAGTTGTTCAAAATGTCTATCTTCTGCTTGAATTCTTCCTTCGATTGTTGGGTGTTTTGGGTCATTTTAGGCTCTATTTTAGATTATCCACAGTTCATTGACTTTTAATCTTTTGATATGCTATATTATTGGTACAGATGGCAGTAGTGCCATTTGACATGAACTGCAGGGCCTCGCCTTAACCGGCGGGGTTCTTTGCTTTTTTTGCTTGAATGTTTAATATTTCCAACCTGAAATCCACGATATCAAAATAGTGGCTAGCCGCAGGAGGCAATTCTTTGGCAACATGTCCGCTTCTTGAAAATACCAATGCCACTTTCCCGTGCCCCCGCATAAACTTTAAGAGATATTCAAAATCACTGTCCCCCGAAAATAGAATCAGTGTGTCGAATTTGTTCATATAAAATGTTGAATCAATACCTATTTCCACATCAAAGTTTGCCTTGCGATGCGGGTCCTCCGGAGTATGATCGTCATATTCTTTAAGGGGTTTGGTAACAAGGGTAAATTTGAGCCCTTTTCTTAAAAAATACATAAAACCACGATGACTCTCCGTTTGGAAATCGGCAGAATAAAAACGAATCATTTCAACAACGCCAATTGATTTAAAAAACTCCTTTAACTTTTTGTAGTCTACAGACCATCGAAGTTGATCGGTTGAAAAATGCTTCAAATCTTCCGGAATGTCTTTTGGATTAACCCACATATCCCGCACCGACTGTTCAAGATTGGCCGCATCAACAAAAACCGCTATCTTGCCTTTCGCCACGCTTTTTAATTTTTCTATATGTTCGTTTGGCATATTAGGAATTCACAAAGACCGATTGATTTAGTTCTTTAAGCGTTGATTTTAGTTTATCCTCGCCGAACATTTGTAAAACACGATTGAGGCCGCCCAAAGCGCGAAACATCGGCTCTTCAAATATGGTAGCGTCAATCGGCTGGCGGCGAGCGACGAATTGAGCCTTAATAAGTCGCAGAATCTTGGCTTGCTCCACTGTAAACTGCTTATCAATGAGCCACGCCTCAAAAAGTTCATTGATGCGTTCTTCGTATAATTGTTTTTCGGTGGGAAGTTGTTGAATACCAAGCGCGGTTTTAATAAATTCGTTCAGAGTGCCTGGCGGATATTGGTATGCTTCGCGCAGGTTGGCTTCGTTGAAATAGTATTTAGGCGAATTAAGTTTTTCTGCAAGAACCATTGATTCATCGCTTGAAAGCTCTTGACACTCTTTTACCTTTTTAATCAACGGCTCGGCTTTAGCGAGTTCTTGAATTTGCCGCTCCCAAGCAACTTGGTAGTCATCCGAGTCAATCTTTTCGCCCTGGGGCCCAACTTCCACATAGGCGCGTTTTACAACAACATCAACATTCTCCGGCGCTGTCTCAGCAACCTGAATAAAACCGGCTGGCACCTCCAGATTTTCTTCTTCAAAATCTTTTACTTCCGTGCCCCACGGGACGCCGGCTTTTGCTTTGGCAATTTCGGAATAAGGGTTATAGCTTTCGTCATTAAAATATTTGGTAACGCCGGCAAAGTCATAAATCCTGAATGACTTTTTATTGATACGAGGATCCAAACGACTGCCTCGGCCGCGCATCTGCTGATACAAAATCGGCGAACGCGTTGGCCGAACCATTATTAAATTCTCAACCATTGGCGCGTCAATACCGGTATCCATCATGCCTACAGAAACGGCTATCATGGGCAATTCTTCTAATTTGAAACGGCGGATGGCACCACGAGGATCTTCAGTGTCGGAAGTAATAATTTCAGCGAAACGGCCTTTATATTCCGGCTTGGCTTGATTGAAATAATAGGCAAGCTGGCTGGCGTGGCGTTTGGTGACTGCATAAACAATCGCCTTTCGTTGTTTATTTGGCTGGCGTTTTTCCTCTTCGGCAAAATAAGATTGAACGATTTGCTCGTTTCGCGCGGGAACATTTATTTTTCTTTCAAGGTCCTCGGGGTTGTAATCTTCGCCTTCGTATTGGACGCCCTCAAGCGAAACCTTCGTGTCTATTTGCACAATATCATAACCAGCAAGATAACCATCTTTGATGCCGCTTCGGATACTATAAACAAAAGTCGGTTTACCTTTTTGCTCTGTCTCGTCCCAACAGCCAAAAAGTTTATAGGTATTGCGATCCACATAAGCGCTTGGCGTTGCAGTAAGGCCAATGCGGATAGCGTCAAAGTGTGATAAGACAGCGTTGTAAATTCCGAAAATAGAGCGATGCGCTTCGTCAGATACAATTACATCGAAATATCCGCTGGTGAATAATGAAAGTTGAGAGTAGAGGGTCGGAAGGGTTGAAATGATAATTGACGACTCGTCGCGTTGCTTTCCGCCATAGAGCAATTTAGACGGATAATCTTTAAGAATCTCGTCAAAAACCTCTTTGGTTTGTACGCCAAGATCAATGCGATCGACAAGAAACAATGCCCTATTTACGATGCCAGCCTCAAAGAGCCGTTTGAGATAAAGCGCGATGGTGTCAGTTTTCCCAGTACCAGTTGCCATCACAAGAAGCATTTTGCGTTTACCGCCCATAAGCGCCTTATCCATAATTTGCATTGCTTCTTTCTGATACGGCCGTAGAGCACGCCATTCACCGCCTTTGAAATATTTTTCGGGAATAGGAATTACGGATATCGGTTTTTGTTCAAGGCGGAGGCTTTGGATCTTTTCAAGATCGCGTTGTGAGTAAAAAGTCGCCACTTTTTGCTCTGGGCGATTTTTATAATCCCAAAAGTAAATCTCCTCGCCATTGGATAAAAAGATGAAATCAGCATTGATTGACTCTGCGTAAGAGAGCGCCTGCTGTTTAGCAGAAGCAGGATCAACAGAAAATCGTTTTGCTTCAACAACTGCTATTGCTCGGCCTCGCGAATCTTTGAGGAGGTAATCGGCACGGCCAGTTTGGGCTGGTTCTTCGGTAGAAACCTGATTTTTGTCTTCAATATCCCAGCTAGCTTCCCGAAGTTTTCGGTCAATCAAAATACGCGCATCAGCTTCACGCATAAAATTTTTTCCAGTTGTATCTTGGGTGGACATGGTTATAAATTCTCCAACACCTTTCTTTATTAAAGTTGAACTTCCATATGTTTTCCTGTTCTTTTTAGAATCATCTTAATTTTATCTCAAATTAGATAAATCTAAAATCGCCCAGGGATGTCCAATATGTCCAAAATGGGAAATTAACCTCCAGACCGAGTCGGGTCACTTCGACCTCTCGTCCGAGCCCAGAAAAAGCCTTACATTGATTTCACGGGTTTTGCACTAAACCAAAGTTCTGATTTCATTCAGAAGCGACAATAAAAAAGGCTATAATGGGGTTATGAAAGTCGCTTTGGTAACTGGAGCGGGACGCGGCATTGGCAAAGCCATCGCCGAAGCGCTTAGGACATTAGGATTTCAAGTGGCCGCTTTGGATAGAAACGATGCTGACGTCAGAAACAAAAAAGAAGTGGAAAAAGCAGTGGCGGCGATTATCAAGAAATACGGCCGGCTGAATGTAGTGGTGAACAACGCCGGCATTGCTATTTACAAGCCTATATTGGAAACAACAGAAGCCGAATGGCAGGACACGATTGCCACAAACTTGACCGGCGTTTTTAATGTCACGAGCGCCGCTCTCCCCCACCTTATCAAGGAACGCAATGGCGTAATTGTAAACATTTCTTCTCTGGCCGGACATCGCGGCCATCCTGGTTTGGGCGCCTATTGCGCTTCTAAATTTGGCGTTGTCGGTTTTAGTGACGTATTGGCAATGGAATTGAAAGGTATGGGTGTTAAGGTTTATACAGTTTGTCCCGGCGGCGTAGATACGAATATGTACCACGGTATAAGTAAGGTGGAATCAAGGTATGTGGGTTTTAGTTACGGTTCCAAAGATATTGAGGAAGAAAGAAAACTTATACTAAAACCCGAAGATGTCGCGGAACTAGTGGTTGAACTCGTTTTAGAACAGAAACTGCCGAGCGGCAGCCAGATTGAGATTTTTAAAAGAGGAGGAAAAGTGGTAAGAAAAGTATTATGAGGATTGGTTTGGTATCATTTCTAACTGCCGCCGTTTTTTTTCATAAACGTCGCCCATGCCGCGGAAATTCAAGTTTTAACGCCTAATCTCTGGGTTGGTGAAACTCTTGTAGTTAGATTGAGCGAAGAGCCGCAGAGTGCCGCCTTTTTAGGAAAAAAAGTTGAGGTATTCCCCTATCAAAATGGTTTTCGCGCTGCTGTGCCCGTGCCGCTTGCAACCAAAGCCGGTTCTTATGCTTTCACGGCTGATTTTGCGGATGGCACCCACTTTGAAAAAGCAATTACTGTAAGAAGCGGGAAAGGCCGCATTATTGTACTGCCGCCGCCTCCAAAACTAGGTTTGACCGGCAAGCAAGTCGTCCAAAATCTCGATTCCGTAAATCAAACGGTCAGGAAAAGCGTGGAAGAAGTGGCGGATATCACACGTTTCAACGCAACCTTCGGCCTGCCGCTCTACGACAATCGAAAAATCTCCTCACCTTTCGGCGAGGTTAGGCAAACTGGCAGTGAACGCATCACCCACTTAGGAGTTGATTTTGACAATCCAAAAGGCAGAATGGTTGCGGCAATCAATTCCGGTGTGGTTAAAAGCGCCTACCTTGATGCTATTTACGGCAACACCGTGATTCTAGATCACGGCCGCGGTATTTACTCGCTCTACATGCATTTGGACACGATGAAAGTCAAAGCCGGCGATGCCGTCAAAAAAGGAACTATTGTGGGCACGGTTGGCGAATCCGGTCTTGCTAGCGCGCCTCACCTTCATCTTTCAATCAAAATAAAAGGGGTTTCAGTGGACCCAATCCAGTTCGTATCGGTGTTCAGGTAGCTAACCCAAAAACAAGAGTTTCAATAGTTACCCCTCATTGGACGGGGTTTTTGCGGAGAATAGAAAATAAAGAATAATTTACGCTGGTTCATTGTGAAACTGCTCTAAAGAAACTATAATTACTGCATGAAAATATTGAAATTCTTCGATAAACTTGAGGATAAGATCAGAGCTACGCTTTCCCGCCATCCGGTGGTTTACGCGCTCGTAGGAGGGGCGGCGATAGTCCTTTTTTGGCGCGGCGTTTGGCATTTGGCTGACGAATGGAATCTTTCAACAGAAGCCTCGTTAATTGTCAGCATCATTATAATGCTTCTCACCGGTACCTTCGTTTCTTTTTTCATCGGCGAACGTCTCCTTCTCTCCGGTCTTAAAAAGGAAAAACGGATAGACGAAAAAACTCTTGAAGAAGTGGAACGGGAAGAAAGCCGTATCAAGGAAATGCACCAGCATCTCCTCGAAACAAGAAAGGACCTGGCCGAGATAAAGAAAAAATTGGGCATCTGAAATGCTCCACTCCAAGAAGTTCTCCGAGATTCTAGTCAGGAACTTGATATTCGGCGCCGAGGACAGCATTGTTTCCACCGTCGGAATGCTCTCCGGTGTCGCCCTGGCCGGCATCGCCAGGACCGAGATACTCCTTATCGGTCTGGTTCTCGTTTTTGTTGAAGCATTCTCGATGGCCGCCGGCAGCTTTCTTTCCGAACGTTCGACAGAAGAGTTTGTCGACGGTCGCGACCTCCCGATCCGCTATCCCCTCATCGGCGGCGCCATAATGTTCATTTCCTATTTCGTTTCCGGCTTCATCCCGCTTTTCCCCTATCTTTTCCAACGAACAGATGCGGCTTTCAAAATGTCGGTAGTTTTATCTTTGGTCGCCCTGTTCGTTCTCGGGCTGGTAAGTGCCGGTAGGTTCAATGCCAACCCGCTCCGGAGCGGTATCAGAACTCTTACCATCGGCGGTATTGCCGTTGTTCTCGGAGTAGTCGTCGGTCGCGTCTTCGGTATCTGATCTTCTCTAAAAAGCAAAAACCCCGGAGAAGTTCCGGGGTCTTTGTTTGCTTTTCGCTCTCACTCGATTTTGGCCGCAGTCTTGGTATTCAAGTTGACTTCCCAGACGTCGCCGTTACCGACTTCCACATTCTGGGTAGTCAGGAACTTGATGAGAAACTCAAGAGTGGGCCTGTGGCCGACGAGGACGAAAGTCTTCATATCGCCGAAAAACTTGAGGCGGGAAATGAAACCGAATCC
>DATLZO010000008.1:0-27052 GCA_035573955.1 Minisyncoccota bacterium | reverse complement strand
TCAATTTAGGGAGGTTCGACCTCCCAAAATTGAAGGTAATGTCAGGAGGTCGAACCTCCAAAATATTGAGTTTTACATTTTAGCAAAAGAGAGACTTTCTGTCATTCAAGAGCCTCTTGAGATTGTACAAGAAGTTAAGGGTAAAGATTTAGTTGGTTTAAACTATGAGCCGCTTTTTGATGTGCCGGCGGTAAAATCCAAAAATTCCTACAAAGTTTATCCGGCCGATTTTGTGACTACCGATGAGGGTACGGGCGTGGTTCACACGGCCGTGGTTTACGGTGAAGAGGATTACGAACTAGGCGTAAAAGTTGGGTTGCCGGTTGTGCCGCTTTTGGATGAGAAAGGGATTTTCAACGACAAAGCGCCAACATTTTTGCGCGGCAAGTATTTCAAAAAAGCCGACCAGATGATTATTGAAAATTTGGAGAAACGCAAACTTTTATTTAAGAAGGAAAAACACACCCACTCTTATCCGCATTGCTGGCGCTGTGAAACTCCGCTTTTCTACAATGCCATTCCGGCTTGGTTTATCAATATCCAGAAAATCAAAAAGAAAATAATTGAATCCAACAAAAAGGAAATCAACTGGTTTCCGGAACATTTAAAGAGAGGCCGGTATGAAAACAGCGTCAAAGACGCACCGGATTGGAACATTTCCCGCAACCGCTATTGGGGCAACCCGATTCCGATTTGGAGGTGTGAAAAGTGTAGTAACCTTCAATGTATTGGTTCTTTAAATGAACTTGATAGATTTGCACATCACAAATCGGGGAATGCTTACTTTCTTTTGCGCCACGGTGAAGCAGATTCAAACGTGACTGGAACGATTAGTATGGATGTGAAAGATTCAGTTCATTTAACGGATTACGGAAGAAAACAAGTGGTGAAAGCGTCAAAAAAACTCGTTTCGTTCGGTATTGACCATATTTTTTCTTCCGATCTTACAAGGACTAAAGAAACAGCAGAGATTGTTGCGGAGAAACTCGGAATTAAACCCAAGTATGACGCTCGTTTGCGCGAGTTGAATCACGGAGAGTTTAATGGCAGAAAGATTGACGAATACCTCTCTTATTATCGAGAGCGGGGATGGAACCGCGTTGACTATGCCGTTCCGGGCGGTGAAACTCTTCCGCAAGTGCGGGCGCGCCTAATGTCTTTCTTCAAAGAGCTTGAGGAGAAATATCGCGGTAAACGCATTTTGATTATTGGTCACGGCGATCCATTGTGGGTTTTAGAGCGAACTCTTTTTGGTTGGAATGATGAAGATTTTCGTCGTGTTGATAAAGTAAGCCAACCCTACCCGGAATATCCGGAGAAGGGAGAAATTCGGAAAGTTCTCCGTTGGAATTTGCCGCGCGATGAACAAGGAATGGCCAATCTTCACCGGCCGTATATTGATGAAATTGTTCTTTCCTGTTCCAAGTGCGGCGGCAAAGCCGTAAGAATTAAAGAAATTTTTGATTCTTGGTTTGAGGCCGGTTCAATGCCTTTTGCCGAGTATCACTATCCATTTGAGAACAAAAAGACGTTTAAAAACCGTTTCCCGGCCCAGTTTGTGGCTGAATACATTGCCCAGACCCGAGCTTGGTTTTACGTGATGCATGTTGTTTCTTTAGTTCTTTTCGGCAAGGCGCCGTTTGAAAACGTGGTTACGACCGGTACGATTCTTGCCGAGGACGGCTCTAAAATGAGCAAATCTAAAGGCAATTTTCCCGACCCGTGGAAGGTGATTGAACGATACGGTGTTGATGCCTTGCGTTTCTACTTAATGAATTCATCGGTGATGCGGGCCGATGATTTAAATTTCAGCGAAAAAGAAGTTGAGAAGATCTACCGCAAAAACATTCTTATTCTTTGGAATGTTTACCGATATTTTGAAACTTATTCCCACGTAGTGAAAAATTCGAAATTCGAAATTCGAAATTCGAAATTGACTAACGTGCTGGATGTTTGGATTGAAGCCAGAACAAAAGAACTCATTAATCTAGTTACCGGGTACTTGGATATTTATGACACAGTGCGCGCCACCCGCGCCATTGAAGAATACATTAACGACCTTTCCACTTGGTATGTGCGCCGCAGCCGAGGCAGGCAGGATGCAAGCTTTTTTGCGACACTTCACGATTCACTCATTAAAACCAGTCAGGTGATTGCACCTTTTATGCCGTATCTTGCGGAAGTTTTGTACTTGAATCTGACGAACGGGAATGAATCAGTTCATCTCACCGATTGGCCAAAAACCGAGAAGCTTACCGAGAGCGAGAAGACATTTCTTCACGAAATGAGTGAAGCGAGACGTCTAGCGAGCCTGGCGTTGGCGAAGAGAGCAGAAGCGGGTATTAAAGTTCGTCAACCTCTCGCTTCGCTCAAAATTAATCCAAGGAGGTTCGACTTCCCAAAAATTGGCGGCAATGTTAAGAGATCGAACCTCCTAGAATTATTGAAAGATGAAATCAATATCAAAGAAATAATCTTTGACCCGAAAATAATAGAAGAAATTGAGTTGGAAACTGAGATTACTCACGAGCTCAAGGAAGAAGGGTGGCTTAGGGAGTTTAAGCGTTTGGTGCAGGGTTTGCGCAAAGATGCCGGACTCTACCCGAAAGATGAGATTGTTTTGGTGGTAGAACTGCCGGAAGAATTAAATCACGTCGTTCAGAAGAACGAAAATCTAATCAAAAAAGAGGTGAACGCCAAAAGCGTGGAATACGGCCGTTCGCACAAATTTGAGTCAGAACTGGAAACGAAAATAGACGATTATCCGGTATGGGTTGGTTTAAGGAAGCCGTTATAAGTCGACGGTTCAACATATTCAAGAGTTAAACGCCGCAGCAGTTTGCGGCGCTTTTCGTTTTTTTGCTGTTTTTAAGTTTTTATTTGCCTCAAGACCTCAGTATATACTGAGGTTTTGAGGCGATGGAAACAGAAAAAGTTTATTTGACTTCCAAAATTTTCTTGGAAGCAACGGCGTTGGCTTTTTTGCTGCATAATACTGGCACCTTTTTGGTTTCTGTCATCTTTAGTTTCGTTTTCTTTTGCAAGAGAGGTGGCGGTGTAAGGTTTGAAAACCGCATAAAATCTAACTTTTTCTAGTATTGACAAATTATGATGAGTATGCTATTATGTCAGTATAAAATAAATAGATTTGGGCTTCCACCAAAGTTTCTTAACAGCTAAGTGTAAGTAATTCTGGTGGGAGTTTACCCTGAATTTATTAAGGGAAAGTCCCAAGTTCTTTGATAGTAAAGTTTGCTAGCCGCATAGTGCGGCTGGTATCACCCGCCTCGCCCGACCGGGCAAGGCCAATCCGCCGACTGGTGGAAGGAGAGCGTATGAAACCCGTATTCGTGAAGTTCTTTTACCCCGTCATCGCCCACTCCTCGGGCGAGACAGTGGCGATTGTAGGGGCGACCCGCCGGGACGACCCGGTGGAGCCTCTTCTGTTGTGGGGCTACCGGCCCTGCAATGAAGGCCTTTTTGCCTTCGAGCCGCGTGGCGGCACGAAGGTGTCGCTGGTACTCGGGGTGGAGTATCGCCCCGCGTACCGGAAGGCGGTAGCGGCACTGAGTGACCGTTACCTAGCCTTTGCCGCCGGCTCCCTCCTTGGGGCCGTCGCGCCTCAAGAATGCTGGTACGTGCGCCAGCACAATGAGGCGGCGCCGGTGGCTGACCTCTTCGCTTTGGCCTGCCGTGAGATGGCCGAGGCGGAGGAGAACACGAGGGCCTGGCGGGAAGCCCTCGCTGAGGAGGCTGAGGATTAGTTTCTCTGGTCTCCAACCCCACGAGACAAAAATAAACTAGGGCTTTAATACTTCGGGGCAGCACCGAGGCGCTTGGCAAGCGGACATAGCCAGAGCATTGGGGGCGACTCTCTATGTCGCCCTCCCACCAAATAATTCAAACAAAAATTGAATTATTTGGTGGGAGAAAATTTGTCCTTGAGTAAGGACGAAGAATCCCAAAAGCTCTTTGATACTACTTTTTACCAGCCGCATAGTGCGGCTGGTATCACCCGCCTTGCCCGATCGGGTAAGGTCAATCCCTCGATCGAGGGAAAGGAGACAGTATGAAGATTGAGCAGATTGATGTATCGTTTTTCATAGAGTTCCTGCGGGAACTCTGGAAAGGTGTGGGGGGAGAGGTAGGGATTGAGGCCGACCTTCCCACCACTACAGAGGGGAAGGCGAATATGACCTCTGTAGTCAGTGAGTGGGTGGTCTCTGTGAGCCGCCGGCGCGGCCTTCTACTTGAAGAAGCCGCGAAGGTGGTCTGGACCACCAACGAGGCTCTTCACAGAGCACTCGAAAGGGTGCCTGTAGTGAAGGAGTTTTTCCACCCAGAGTCAAACTGGCTTGTCGGCTTCATTGAACGGCAAGCCGACACAGAGACTCTGGGGGATCGGTGGCTTATCCACCACTTCCTCGTGTGCGACCACTGCTGGGAGATATATGAGATATTGGTCGCGCTACCCCCCTTACCAGAAGAGTAACCTTCCAGCCAGCCTGTCCCGAAGCAGGTAACCAGGAAGGCTTCTCTCTTTAGAGCATTGTGGCGGGGGCAGGAATTCGCCGATGTCCGCATTAAGCGGACGGGAGCGAATGCTAGTTCTCCGTTTGACCCGCCATCCTGCGACCCCCGAGCAGGTGGCGGCGCTGCAGCGGATCTACGGCAGTGATGTCGAGATCCGCGAGCACTCCGAGACCGTGCCTAACGCGGCGCGCGTCAAGGAGCTCGTTGCGGAGTACGGTGCCGATGTATTGGAGGCCGTGCTCCCACTGCAGATGGTAGCGGAGGTTCTCCGGGAAGTGCCCGATGTCCCCCTCATCCGCGCGATCACCAATCGCGTCTTCGATGAGACGGGCCAGAAGGCCGCCTTCGTCTTCTCGCATTACGAGCGAGTGACGAAGGTTGAAGTAGTAACGGAGCGCCTCTAGCTCACTGGCGCGGCTGTCCCCGAATGACCGCGCGATGCTAAATTAAGGGGATTTGATACTGGACATAGATGAAACCAGTATCCGAGGTCTGGCCAACCAGCGTGTGTTGAACCGCAAATAGGCTGCAGCACGGGCGACTTGTCAAAAGTCGCCCTCCCACCAAATAATTCAAACGAAAATTGAATTATTTGGTGGGAGAGATCCTAAACTCTTTGTTATTATTAACCATCAACCAAAAGCGAGGAAAGGATGAAAGTGTTGGTTTGGGTGCATTTCGTGCTAGGCTGGGTTTTCCCCAGCTTAGCATGGAAGTTCTATATGCAAGGGATTCAATTCCTTGCATATATGGCATATATGTGCGCATTGACGGCAGTCGGCTTGGTTTTCCATGCCGTCAGATTGGTAAAAGCAGGGCGTCGCTGAAGTTTTAGCGGCGCCTTTCGTTTTTATTAGGTTTTGCTATGCTGTTTGTATGGGAATTGAGGAATTAAACCAAGGGCCAGTCCAAGAACCAGTCCAAGAACCAATCCAAGAGTCAGCTCAAGAGCCAGCGCCAGAAGAGGGAGTCAAAGAAGAGACTCTTAACGAACAGAAAGAAGAAACTAGACCGGAAGAACAAAACCTCAAGCTTTGGCAAGAGCGTGTTGATATTGCTAAGAAACGAATTGCTATTGCTAAGGATGCAGAACAAAAGCAGGCTGCGATTAATGATCTCCGCGCTGCGAGGCACGAGGTTCGTGAGCTTGAGGCCGCTCTTCACCGCTCTGTCGTGCCGCCCGCCGAACCCCAACCTAAGAAAGAGAAGCGATTGAAGGGATTGGAGTCACTTGCCAGTCTTATGGATAAAAAAGAAATTGAAAAGGAAAGAGCTTTATGGGAAGAACGGGTAAGAATTGGTTATAAACGACTCGCTATCGCCGAAAGTGATGAGCAGAAACTCGCCGCCGTACAGGACATTAGGGCGGCGAAGCGTGAACTTCAGGTTCGGGAAAGGCTTCTTTCCAAATTTCATCAACCCCAAAAAGAACAACCTGCTTTCACTTCTAGCATCAGACAGAGTGGGGCGGTGCCGCGTCGGATTGAACGAGTGCTGAATCTCAAACCAAATCTGCCTAATCCGGAGCGCATTCGACGCGAAGCCGCAAGGCGAGCAAGACAGCTTAAGAGAGCAGGAGAACAGCCCCGAAAGGGGTCGACTGCGGAAGTATCCCAAAGAGGGAAAGGTACTTCTTACAAAGTTAAACAGAAAAGGCACCGGCGGGAACTTCTAAATAGGTAATTAAACCCAAAGCCCGATTTTCTTTTTGACTTCCAAAATTTTCTTGGAAGCAACGGCGTTTGCTTTTTTATTCCCTATTCTTAAATTTTTAAGAACACTAGAATGGTTTTTTAGTAGTTCTTTCTTTCTTTTTTGGAACGGCGCGAGGGTCTTGATTACCATTTCGGCCAAATCCTTTTTGAACTCGGCGTAGCCGCTGTTTTTGTATTTCTCTTCTATTGTTTTTACTGATTTACTGGAGAGTTCGGAATAGATTAGAAGAAGGTTGCTTATACCGGCCTTGTTTCTTGAGTCGTATTCAATCTCCTTTCCAGAATCGGTTGTCGCCCGCATAATTTTTTGACGGATTACTGCCGGTGAATCCTCCATAAACAAGCAGCCAGCCGGGCGGGATTTGGACATTTTTTTGGTTGGGTCATCCAAGCTCATAAGGCGCGGAACTTTAGTGAGAAGCGGTTTTGGCTCAATAAAAGTTTTGCCGAATTTGTTGTTGAATTTTCTGACCAGTGTTCTTGAGAGCTCCAAGTGCTGGAGTTGGTCCTCGCCGACTGGCACAACACTCGCATTGTAAAGGGCGATGTCAGCCGCCATTAGTGCGGGGTAGGTGAGTAGGCCGACATTTATATTCTGTCTTTGGAATTCGGATTTATTTTTGAATTGTGTCATCCGTTCCATTTCACCCAAAGGGGCCAAGGTTTCGAAAATCCATCCGAGCTCCGCGTGTGCGGGCACCTTCGATTGCTGGAAAATAATGGAGTTTTTGCCGATGCCGGCGGCGAGGTAATCGGCTGCCAAATCCAGGATTTGCGTCTGTTTCCGCCGCGGATCGAAACCCTCCGTTAGCGAGTGGAGGTCGGCAATAAAAAAATAGCACCGGTATTTGCCGGAGTTCTGGAGATCAACAAAATTTTTAAGAGCGCCGAGATAGTTACCGAGATGGAGTCGTCCAGTAGGTTGTATTCCGGAAACAAGGATAGGTTTCATGGCTATAATTATCAATTATCAATTTACAATTTTCAATCAATGACCAATTACTCAATTTTCAAACGTTTGAAACATTAAGTCATTGAAAATTCAATGAAAATTGAAAATTAGAAATTGAAAATTTTAAACTTCGATGACCACAGGAAGAATCATTGGTCTTCTCTTGGTCTTATTATAGAGGAACTGGCCGATCTGGTCGCGGATCAAAGACTTCAGGTAGTCGGTGTCGACCGACTGGTAGTGGGGGATGCGGCCGATGATGCCGCGGATCTTTCTGCGGATCTCGTCGAGAAGCCCTTGATTCTCCTTTAAGTAGATGAAACCGCGGGAGATAATGTCTGGATTTTTCAGGACCCGGCCGTTCTGGCGGGAAAGGGTGCAGATCACGACGATCATACCTTCTTGAGCGAGAGTGATGCGGTCGCGGAGGACTACTTCCCCCACGTCGCCGACCCCCAAGCCGTCCACCATCACGTAGAAGGCCGGGATTTTCTCATCGGTCACACGCGCTGAATCCTTGCGAAGCTCGACCACAAGACCGTTGTCGGCGATTAGCGTTTCCTCTGGTTTAAGACCCAATGCTTCCTGGGCTAGTTGGGCATTGCGTGAGCGCATGAAGTAGTAGCCATGGATAGGCAGGAAGAATCTTGGTTTCACGAGTTTCATCACTGTTTTTAGCTCCTCTTGAGGCGCGTGGCCTGAGGAGTGAATATCGAGCATCTTGTAATGGAAAATTTTCGCCCCTTGCCTTGCGAGGTTGTCCTTCAGATTCTGTACGCTACGCTCGTTGCCCGGAACGATGGATGAGGAAAGGACGACGGTGTCGGTAGGTTTCACACGCACATGGCGGTGCTCGCCGTTTGCGATGCGCATCAAGGCCGCGTTCGGCTCGCCTTGGGCGCCGGTTGCGAGAATCATCACCTTATCATCGGGGTATTTGTTCACTTCTTCGATGGGGATGAGTGTGCCCTTTTGGATTTTCATGTACTTCAGGTTCTGGGCGATTTGAATATTTGTTTTCATCGAGAAACCACTTATCGCCACCCGGCGCTTGAGGCGCTCGGCGATCTTAATAATCTCACTCAGGCGGTCGAGGAGCGATGAAAATGTACCGACGATTATCCTGCCTTCGGCGGCTTTGAAGATTTTCTCGAGCTCTTTCTCCACGATCCGTTCGGAAAGGGAATGACCCGGTGTTTCGGCGCCAGTTGAGTCGAGCATCAGGGTGTGTATACCTTGTTTACCGACCCATTCCCAGGTATCGAGACCGCGTGGGTTTCCGTCGTGATCGTAATCGAACTTAAACTCGCCGGGGTGGACGACGTTGCCAATGGGGGTCTTAATGATCATACCAACGCCTTCGGGGATATTGTGGACCACGTCGAAGAAAGTCGCCGAGAAATTTTCGGAGAGTTGATGGGTCTCGCCGCCTTTCACCATCACGAACCTCGGCTTTGGTGAGTTCGGGAAATCCTCCTGCCGGCGCAGGATTATTTCCTTGGAGATTTGCGTCGTGTAGATCAGGGGATTGCCGATTTTTTCGAGGATATAAGGGATGGCACCTATGTGGTCGTAGTGGCCGTGGGTGATTATCATCGCCTTGATATTCTCTTTTTTCTCCTCAAGGTAGGAAACATTGGGGATAATGTAGTCGATGCCGGGTGTTTCTTCTTCCGGGAACTGCAGACCGGCGTCGATGATAACAATCTCGTCCTTATACTCGAAGAACATCATATTGCGGCCGATTTCTTCGAGACCGCCCAAAGCTACCCAGCGGACGACGGGTTCTTTACTATCGTGTGCTTCTTTTCTCGGTTCGGTTGAAACAGGTCTTCTTACCGATCTTGAAAAATTTCTCCTCGACTTAAATGTTGTTTTGTTTGTCATATTATTTTTTGAAGATTTTCAACTGTGCTCAGATTATTTCTCATTATGTTTACGCGAAGTGACGGGCGAAACGAATTGAAATGTGGGGATGGAGAGATTTGAACTCTCACGGCCTTGCGGCCATAGCGCCCTGAACGCTACGTGTCTGCCAGTTCCACCACATCCCCTGTGGGCTATTCGATTATCCTTGCTTTCGCGGTGTGCCACTCCTCGACCTTTTGGAAGCGGTCTGATGGGAATACGATGTATCTGCCTGCGGCTTCGAATTGGAAACCGCCGAGATTCTTGGAATGGACGTAATTATAGGGCAGAGAGAAGAGAAAAATAGCCGGGTTGTCTTCAACGATAATCTTTTCTGCCTGTTTTGCCAAGTTTTGTCTTTCTTCCTCGTTCATGCTTTGTCTTACCTTTTCTATCAACGTATCGACTTTCTGGTTTCGATAGAGCGCGAGATTCAATCCCGGATAGAATCGCTGGGATGAGTGCCAAAAAGGAAAAAGATCGAGCGGATTTTCGAGGACGTTGCCGAAAATAAGAGCTTCATAATTGTTGGTTTTTATCACGTTGTCCAGGAGTTCGCCGGACGGTAAAGGAATGATGTTCACTTCCTTAACTCCAGCGGCGAGCCAACCTTCCTTAATTATCTCGGCGGCCCTTTCGAGGAAATCAACTTGCGGTACGATAACAGTGAGAGTTATATCGTTTTTCTTCAATTTTGCGATTTCTTTCTTCGCTTCCTCAATGTTATATGCAGAACCGACTTCGAGTTTTTCTCCCGCGCCCCATCTGCCCAGCGGTCCGAAGACTGCCTCCGCCTGGTTTCCGAGAACCTCCGCGACTATTCGTCTCTTATCGACGGAAAGCGAGAGAGCTCGGCGAAGTGAATCCTCCTTAAGGATGGGATTCACGTTCTCATTGAAGAAGACTGCGTAGAAACCTGGTGAGGCGACGCGGTTCACGGTCGTTTTCCCTTCAGGCAGGATGTTTGAGAGCGGCGAGAAAGTGCCGAAGCCGTGAATCTTGCGGACCGAGAAATCTTTCACCATTTTCTCTAGCGACTCATAGAAGACGAAACGGAAATCTTTAATAAAAGCTCTGCCACCCGCGAAGTTTTCGTTCCGCACGAGTCTATAATCACTCACAAAGCCATCCTTTCTCTTTGAGAAGCTTTCCAGGCGGTACGGTCCAGAACCGACCGGCTCCAGATTATAGGCCGAGAGGCGGAGATTTGATTTGGGAATGCCGCCGAATATATGGACGGGGATTATTGGCAGACGCGCCAAGTTTTCCTTAAAGAAGGCGTAGGGAGCGGGGAGGGAGAAATTTACTCTGATCTCGCTTTCCCTCTCGACTACCACCCCTTCCCAGTTCTTTGCGAGCGGGGAATGGGTTTCGGGATCCTGGATTGCCTCGACCGTGAAAACAACATCATCAGCGGTGAGGCGCTGACCGTTATCCCAGAGAAGATCTTCTTTGAGTTTCACGGCGTACATCTTGCCGTCGTCGGATATTTCAAGGTTTTCGGCAAGGTCGAGAAGGTTGGCGTAGATGAGACGACTCAAGTCCAGATCGGCCGGATTATCAGAAATAATGGGGTTTATCGCGACCGGTTGACCAACAACGCCTTCCCGCCAAGAACCGCCCGGTACCGCTACCCAGGCTCCCGAGTCGGAAACTGTCATACCACCTCTCGTTGCGAGGGCAATTATGAAAACAGCTGTAGCGGTAAGGAAAGCAATCCTTTCCTTCCGTGTGAAGGAGCTGTAGACGCTCTTAAAGATGGACATTTCTTATTTGGTGGTTATGAGGCTCGCGAGAGAGAGCGCTACGAAAATGACGGCGGCGACGATGGTTCCCCAGTAAATCATTTTTTCCAGACCTCGCCTGGTGTAATAGGGTGTGGTGCTACCGCTGCCTCCGCCAAGGAGGCCGCCCAAGCCGGCGCCCCGTTCCTGGATGAGGACGAGTGCGATCAATATCACCGATATGACGATTTCCGCCGTGACAAGCATTTGATTAATTCCTGTCCTTACTGCCCCAGTGCACAAAGAGATTTAGCACGCCGAAAAGCAACGTTGCTAGAAGGAGTGGTAAGTATCCGTCAATTATAAGCGGTTCCATCAGTTTGTCAAGGATAAATAGCATCGCGGCGTTTACAAGAATCGCGAAAAGTCCGAGAGTGATGATGATGAATGGTCCGAAAAAGAGCTTGAGGAGCGGTTTCAGAAAGGTGTTAATGGCGGCGAATATCGCCGCGGCGATGATCAGCTCGACGAATTTACCGGTCCAGATGAAACCCTTGATAAATTCGGCCGAGGCGAGGATAGCAATAGCATTAGTGGCGAGTTGAAGGACTATGCGTCCGAGGAACTTCATACCCATCATTCTATCAAAGAAACGTCCCGCGTCGCAAAGACCGCGAGGTGGCATGTTCCGCGCGCCCCGGAATCGAAGCGAGCCAGAAAGCAAAAGGTCCCACCGAGGTGAGACCTATCTTGCTAAAAGGTCGGGTGGAGCGAGCAGCTCCTATGTGGAGGAGCCTAGAAAAAGCCCTCCGGGGGAGGCGAGGCGTCCGCCACACAGCGGTGGAGTTGCGCGCTCGCACCACGACCGTACGTATACAAAGAGCTTACTTTCTATCTTACACGTTCCCCTAAGGCTGTCAAGCCGGAATCAAACCGAAAAGTTAGGGGAAAGAGAAAAGCTTGTGGAAAGATCAGAGAAGTTGATTTAAAAGGCTTTCTCCGGTCATCTCCTGGGGTTTGGGGATTCCCATCAGTTCCAGGAGTGTTGGAGCGACATCGGCGAGAATGCCGATAGTTTCGAGCCGCCGGCCCGGTTCTCTAAGTTCCGTTCGCCGGAACTCTTGTCCCACCAGGTAAATGGGTACCGGATTAGGATCGTGTTTTTTCTCTGTCTCACCGCTTACAGGATCCATTACCTCTTCTGCGTTACCGTGATCGGATGTCACTATCATAATGTGTCCCCCTTGGATTACAGCCTCGGCAAGCCGTTTCAGTTCCCGATCTACTGCTTTCACTGCTTCGACGGTTGCTTCGTAGTTGCCGGTGTGGGCGATGATATCAGGATTTGCGTAGTTTACGAGGATGAAGTCGAAGCCGCCTTCGTTCAAAGCCACCACGGCCCGGTCGGTTATGGCGGAAGCCATCATTTC
Source organism: Minisyncoccota bacterium (assembly GCA_035573955.1). Taxonomy (GTDB): domain Bacteria; phylum Patescibacteriota; class Minisyncoccia; order UBA6257; family GWB1-50-10; genus GWB1-50-10. Next base: position 14,790 of record DATLZO010000008.1, on the reverse strand, counting down.
TGGGTAATCCTCTTCCCGTGCCGAGGTCCTCGAAGGAATGAGTATTCGGAACTCATTCTTGAAAGGTTGGTCCTTAAGGCCGTTGAAAAAGTAGGTAACGTGGGCGTATTTTTCAGTCTCGGCAATGCGGAGTTGGGTTAAACCGTGTTCGGCGACAACGTATCCTAGGGGTTTTTCTATCTTTTCACTCGGGAAGGCGACCAGAGCCGGCCAATTTTCCTCGTAGGCGGTCATAGTGACAACGAGCAGATTTTTGACGGGTTTCGCGGCGAACTTGTCGAATTTACCATTTACGAACGGTTCAGTTATTTGCCGCATGCTGTCCTCCCGGAAATTAAAGAAGACAACGGCGTCGCCGTCGCCGATGGGGTGGGATTCTACGACGGAAGGTTCAATAAACTCGTCGCCCAAGTCGCGGTCATAGGCCTTTTTGGCCGCAGCCAGAGGCGTGGAGAGAGGAGCTTCGCCAAAGAGAGCTTTGTAGGCGGCTTCCGTCCGATCCCAATGTCCATCCCTGTCCATGGCGTAGTATCGGCCGGCAATGCTCGCTATCCGACCCGCGCCGTTCTTCCGAATTTCTTCCTCGAGTTTCTTAAGCAATTCCAGGAAGGAGCGTGGCGGTGAATCCTTACCGTCGGCGAAGAGGTGAAGAAAAAGGTTGGTGCAATTCTCGCGTTTCCCCATTTCGACGAGGGCGGCGAGATGTTTGAATGAAGCGTGGACGTTGCCGCTCGTGATGAGACCGATTAAGTGGACGGAGGAACCGTTCTTCTTGGCGTGGGCGAACGCTTCCTTCAAGGATTTATTCTCGAAGAACGAACCATCCTCGATTTTCATCATTATCCGCGGGTAGTGCTGATAAATGATCTTACCGGCGCCTAAAGTGAGATGACCTACCTCGCTGTTACCTTCCTCCTCAAAAGGCAAACCGATGGCCACTCCCGATGCCTGAAGGGCGGCCGCGGGGAAGTTGGACTCAAAGAACCTGATAGTCTCGGGGTTCGCGGCGTGGATGGGGTTCGCTTCTTGGGACTCGCCAATCCCCCAACCGTCCAGTATCACAAGAACGAAAGATCTCTTCATAGTTTGGCTTTAGAGTTAAGTATAGAACAAAAAAGGCAATTGACCCGTTTTTATACCCGGCCTATAATATAGGTTACCAAAGTCGATGAAAACCAAATTCTTAAACTTCAATGTTAGGAGAACTAAACCCATTCTTGGGATTGGGGATACTGGTTTTGGGACTCGTCGTCGGGTACTTCGTCCGGCGGACGGTAGCGCTGAATCAGGTTTCGTCGCTGGAGCACAAGGCGAAGGAAAAACTCGAAGCGGCCGAGTCGGAAGCTAAGGAAATAATCCTCTCGGCGAAGAGCGAAGCCGCCGAAATAATCGAAGAGGCTCAAAAGGAGGAAAGAGAGCGGAAGCAAGAGCTTCGGCGGCTTGAAGAGCGTCTTCAGAACAAGGAGGATTCGCTTGATAAGGAAAAGGCCGATTTAGAAAGCCGGGAAGAGGCCATCCGTAAGGAAATGGAACGGGTGAGTGCTTTGGAGGAAAAAGTCAAGGCAAGGGAAGAGAAAGCAATCAAAGAAATAGAAAAGGTGGCCGGTTTGAGCCGCGAGGAGGCGCGCGCCAAACTTTTCGAGGAATTCCAAATCGAGCATCGGGATGAACTCGCCGACATGATCGCCAAACTCGAACACGAAAAGAAAGAGGCAGTTGAGGCGAAAAGTATCGATATAATTACAAGCGCCATCCAGCGCTACGCACGGTCATCTATCGCTGATGTGACGACGACCGTTTTTCACCTCCCCAACGAGGAGATCAAGGGTAAGATCATCGGTCGCGAGGGCCGGAACATCCGGGCTTTTGAACGTGCGACCGGGGTCGAGGTTATAATCGACGAAACGCCGGAGAGTCTTCTTTTGTCGTCGTTCGACCCAATGCGGCGCGAGCTCGCCAAAATGGCCATGGAAAAACTCATTGCCGATGGCCGCATCCAACCGGCCAAGATTGAGGAAAAAGTTGAAGAAGCGAAGCAGGAGCTCGATGCGAGGATACTAAAGATCGGCGAAGAAGCCGCCTATGAGGTCGGCATCGTCGATCTCCCAAAGGAGATATTGAAGCTTCTAGGCCGTCTCAATTACCGGACAAGCTACGGCCAGAACGTCCTCGTCCACTCAATCGAGATGGCTCATATTGCCGGGATGATCGCTGCCGAGCTCAAACTGAACGTCGATATCGCGAAGCGCGGGGCGCTCCTCCACGACATCGGCAAGGCGATAGATCATGAGGTGGAGGGGACCCACGTCGAGCTCGGCAGAAAGATATTGAAGAAATATGGCATTGCCGACGAAGTGATAAAAGCAATGGAAGCCCACCACGAGGAATATCCCTACGCCACGCCGGAGTCCTACGTGGTTGCGGCCGCCGATGCGATATCGGCCGCAAGACCAGGTGCACGGCGCGACACTCTTGAAAAATACCTGAAGCGTTTGGAGGACATAGAAAGAGTGGTAAAGACATTCGATGGCGTTAAAGAAACCTACGCCGTTTCCGCCGGTCGGGAGGTTAGGGTTTTTGTTACGCCCGAGAAAGTTGACGATTTCGGGGCGCTCCAGCTTGCAAAACAGATCGCCGCGAAGATCCAGTCTGACGTCGCCTACCCGGGGGAGATAAAAGTGACGGTGATCCGTGAGATTAAGGCGGTTGAGGTAGCGAGGTAGCCACGAGCTGCCGATTTGCTATAATAAAAGCGGTCAAATTAAGGCCAAAGGTCGGTTCTAAACAAGGAAATCAATGAAAAAAGACGGTCTCGTAGAGGCAGTAATGAAAGCCGCCGGTATCGAAACTAAAAAACAGGCAACGGAGGCGGTTGAAGCCGTTTTCGACACGATCGTGAAGACGATGAGCCGCGGAGAAGAAGTGGCCATCACCGGCTTCGGCACTTTCCGGGTCGCGAAGCGCGCCGCTCGGATGGGTATCAACCCTAAAACGGGCGAGAGGATTCAAATCGCCGCTTCCACAAAACCGAAGTTTCGGGCTGGTAAGCTTCTGAAGGAGGCAGTGAAGTAGCTCAGTTTTATATCTTGCTTGGTTTAAACCAAAAGTCCGCCATAACGGCGGACTTTTGGTTTTCTATCCCATTTAGGCCTGCCTTGCGGCAGGCAGGGGAATTCAATCGAGCAATTTCCTCACCAAATTGCCCATTTCAATAAAGATCTGGTAAGCCCCCTTGATATCGTTCAAGGAAGACTCAACCAAGTCCTTTATTGACGGAGTTGGAATCACCTGCGAACTCGAAGCGTTCGCCGCTGTGCTTGTGGAACTTGTCGTGTCGGATGTCGCTGCGATAAGCTCGGTCGAAGCGGTTGCCGATTCGGAAGTCGTCGCTGTGGCGATCGGAACGGAGCTTGTAGTCGAGGTTTGGTTCGATGCTATCTGCATGGCATAGGGCATGACGTAGGCATTCCAGAAAATACCACTTGCCTCACTGTTTTTGTTCTTCGCCTCGCTTATTTTCTTTCCGGCCTCTTCGAGCATTTCCTTAAGCTTCGAGGCGTTCTTTATTCTGGCTTTTTGCAGCGACAGGACGTCTTTTTGGATTCTCTGCCACCGCTTCTCGGCCGTTTCTAGAGCTTTTTGCTCCTGGGAAATGAGAAGATAGGAATCAGCCTCACCGACGGCCGCGAGATAGTTTTTCTCGCGCCAACTCTTGAAGTCGCTGGCAATTTTTTTGATCTCTTCCAGGCTTATTTCATTCTCATCTTCGAACAACACTGCCTGTGATTCGTAATAGTCAAGAGCGGTATTTATCGTCTTCACCACACCATCCCTCCAGAGAGCTGTTTCTTCCGGAAGTTTATCGAGCGCAAGAAGTTTAACTTTGAGGTCTTTTGCTTCTGAAACGGAGAACTCCAGCACTTTCTTAAAAGTTTCAATGCGCAGACTGAGATCATCAGTTTTACCCTCGTCTTTTGCTGTGACAAGGCTCTGCACTTGGCCTTTTACACCCTGGAGGGCGTCCTGGACAGCCGGCGATTGCGCGCTCGCGCTGGAAGCGAAGATTAACAAAACGGCGATAATAACAGCTGCAAAATTCTTAAACATGTTATTTGGAAATGACCGCGTCTAGCATTTTTTCTATTTCGGGATTCACCGATTCTTTCATATCGAAGGTTTCTTTCTCGGATTCAAGTAGCGTCTGGTTCAAGTGCTTCACACTCGTGTTCTCGATTTCAGACAGGGCCGAAGCGATGGCGACGTTGGCGTTCTGTTGGTAGGCCACCTCCCGAATCTGGACGTTGATACTCAAAGCCGCTAGCTCATTCTCAATATTCTCTGGGCTCAAGGCTGCGGAAACAACCGGCTTTGATGGAATAAAAAGGAAGTAAGAGATTACAAGGAAAATGACCAAAGTGGCGCCGACGTATGCAAGATGAGGACTTGTAATAAATCTGAATAAACCGCCGTAATGAAGTCCGGGTCTTGGCGACTCTAAAATGGATTGCCTCGAAGCCAGCGCAAAAGCCCGGTTTGGTTCAACCATCCTTAATTTGCGCAGTTCGTTGATTGTTTTCTCGTGAATAGTCATTTTTCTTCTTCCAGAATTTTTTTCAGTTGTTTCAGGGCCCGGTGTTGGGTTACCCGGACGGCACCTTCACTTTTACCCAAAATTTCTGCCACCTCTTTATTTGAGAGTTCGTTGACAAACTTCATGACGAGGAGGCTTTGGTGGTCATCGTCGAGTTTTTTCAGGGCCCGCCAGACGCGCTCGATGCCCAATTTATCGTCGAGTTGTTCTCCCAGTGCCGGGGCATCCGACAAAAGAGTGGAGGAAACGAGCTCAATATCCACGTCCGTTTTTCTCGTTCGCCAATGATCGATGACGGCATTCCTTGCTATCCTGTAGAGCCAACTCGAAAATGGGAAACCTTGAAAGCGGTAGCTCTCTATATTCTGCCAGGCATTTAAGAACACTTGGTGGCAGATATCCTCCGCGTCTGGCTCATTCCCCACTTTAAGGAGGATGAACCGGTAGATGGCGGGAAGATGTTTGTCGTAGAGTGTTCCGAATGCCTCTTTTTGCCCATTCTGGGCCTTTTTAACGAGCTCTTGTTCTTCTTTTGTCATAGGTAGAACGACGGAATCGTCTCATTGTTTCTTATACCGGGTGTAATATCCCTTTTATACTGTAACGTTACAGGTCCAACCGTATAAATACAAGCGTAAGAGTGGGATTGAGCGGGATACCGGAATCGGACCGGCGCCTTCACCTTGGAAGGGTGACATACTGCCATTATACGAATCCCGCCGCTTGCGCCCGCCCCGGCAATCTTCGGCGGTAGAGTCCGCTTAGGTCACAAAGGCGAGCTTCCACTTTATATAGTCCCATATTTGACGCCTATTTTTCAAGAACTTGCGCGGAATCAGCTTTTGGCTATGCTAATATTCTAACTAAACGTATGCGTTTCAAACTGGGCTTTATCGAGCGGAACAGATTTTTTTGGATAGTCGTTATGGCTTTCGTTGTCATATTTGCCGGCTTTTATGTTCTTGCCAGGCTTAGTAAACCAACAGAGCTGCCTTCGGAATTCTTGGCCGCAAGAAAAGACGCTTCTTCCGTTAGTGTCGAGATAGTTGCTCTCACGAACTCGACCAACGATAAGATCAAGGCTGTGAACGTTTCAGACTTGGACGGTAACCGGGCAGCGGCTCGTAACCTTCTCGAGGAAGCGCGCCGGGACAATGAGGCAGCCTACGACCAGGCTTTTAGGCTCTCCCGCAATCTCCAACAGATGACCGAATCACTTAGGCAGGTTTCTTCTCTAAAAAGCCAGCGTCTGGCCTACGAAGCTGTCTCCGTTGAGCTTGCTCTGGTTTCCGAGTTTATCTCCTATACCCAGGCCCTTGATGAGTTCCTGAACGCTCTTGCCCGCGCGCTTTCGACCGACGGCGCCGCTGACAGGCGGGCGGTTCTGGATCGCCTCGGCGATGTGAATCGGAGCGTCGCAAAGATAAACGATTTGAACGGCGAGTTTCTCTCAAAAATCAGCGAATTCGACAGATCGCTATAAATTATTTGTCGGAGAGCCGAGATTCGAACTCGGACTAAATCCTCCCAAAGGACTCGTGCTGCCATTACACTACTCTCCGTTTGCTTGCGGTCTTATGCTTTAAATTATCGGATTTTTGGCTTAGAATCAACTTAATCTCCCCGTAGTTCAACGGACAGAACATTGGCCTTCTAAGCCGAGGATGGGGGTTCGATTCCTCCCGGGGAGACAAATTAACTTCTTTTTACAAGGAGGCTGATTACGAACAGTCCGGCGCTAATGAGTACGGTTAGAATGCCCGGGCCGATAGTCGCGAATTGGGAGCCGATTAGACCGCCGGAAAGAGAGATGACTGCAAGAACGACGCTTAGGATGAGAAATGTTTTGAAATTGCCCGACAGATTTCTCGCCGTCGCCGCCGGGACGATAGAAAGCGCGCTGATTAAAAGAACACCCACGAAGCCGATGCCGATGGTAATAGTGAGAGCAATGAGAGCAAGGAGAAGTAATTCCATTGAATTTTCAGAGATGCGGCTCGCGGCCGCAAGCTCGGGAGCGATGGAAATAAGAGTAATTTTTTTGAGATTAGAAAGGACGATAACAATGATGGCGGCTGAAATCACGGTTTGGAAAAATATTTGAAAAGTCGTGAGGTTCTCCACGCTGCCGAAAAAAGCTTCTAAAAGTTCCCCTTCAGGAATTAAGAGAGCGCCAACTGCCAGAGAGGTTACAAAAAGGACGCCGGTTACCGATTCAATAGCGAGGCTGGTTTTTTTCTCAACACTCCAAATAAGGAGAATGCCCAAGAATAAGAAGAGAAGGCCGCCGGCAAGCGGTTGAAAATGGAAAATGACGCCCAGAGCGATGCCGGGCAAAGCGACGTGGGAAAGTGCGTCTGACATCAAAGCCATCCGCCGCATCACCAGAAAGGAGCCCACGAGGCCGCTTGCGGCGGCAACAAAAATTCCCGAGAATAAGATGGCTAGGAAATTTTCAGTCATGGGTGTGACCTAAATGACTATGATGAAAGAAGGCGTGGTCGCCGTAGAGTTCTCCCAGTTTTTCAGTGGTAAGCGCTTCTTGGGGTAGGCCCCGGCAAATCATTTCTTTATTGAGGCAAATCACAACGTTCGCATAGCGGTAGACGACGTGCAAGTCGTGGGAAATGAGAATGATGGCAATGTTTAAAGTATCCTGAAGATGATGGAGGAGGGTGTAAATTGATTTCTGGTTTACAACGTCCACGTTTTCGGTTGGTTCGTCAAAGAGGAGAATATCGGGCTTCCCGATAAGCGTCCAAGCAAGGAGCGCCTTTTGCATCTCGCCGCCGGAGAGATGAGATAGAACTTTATCGGCAGCTTCAATCGGGAAACCGACCATTTTTATCACTTCTTCGATTTTGTATTCTTGTTTTGGCTGAAGATTCAGAAATTCTTTGATTGTCATTGGCAAGTATTTGTCCACTTGGAAGCGCTGGGGGAGATAGCCGATTTTCACGCCGGGTGCCCAAATGACTTCCCCGCTTGTTTTCGGGATGATTCCGAGAAGCGTTTTTAAGAGTACGGATTTACCGGCACCGTTCGGGCCGATGATGGCCACGACTTCTTCCGGCTTCACATTAAAGGACACGCCTTCAATGATTTTTTGGTTGCCGAGCGTGACCGAAAGATTTTTTACCTGAAGAATATTTTTGAGCATTTTGACTGATAAATTGCTTCTTATTATACTAGAAATCCGGGCTTAATAGCATTGAAGCCGCGGTAGCTCAGTGGCAGAGCGCAGCCCTGAAGAGGCTGGCGTCGTCAGTTCGATTCTGACCCGCGGCACAAATACTTTATAATTAGATTGGATGGAAACGGCGGTCAAAATAATCATCACTGTTCTTTTTATAGCTCTCATTGCAATATCCATAGTTTTTTTCGGCGTATTCGGTATTTTGCCTCTCCGAAAGATAAAGGTTTTCATCGATCGTCCGGTGGCGACTTCCACTATCCCCGTGCAGGAGGAAGTGGAGATTCCGCCGACTCCGGTTGCGCCCGGTACGAGTCCCGTCACCGCCGAAGGAGAAGTGATAACCGATTCTGGAAATCCGGTGCGGCTTGATGTAACCCCCGGCACACCCGAGGCGCCCCAGCAGTCTAACCCTATAAGCCGGGAGATTCTCCCGGAGAGCGCTATCCAGATCGAGGTTTCCGACCAAGGTTTTTCGCCGACCACCTTCACCGTGAAGGCAGGTGAAGCGGTAACGTTGTCGCTCACTTCTGTGGGAAGTCAGACGCACGTTTTTAAATTCGAGAACCCCTCTCTCAAGGCGGTCGCGATCGGCGTTGGTCCGGAAGAAACGAGAGCAATCACCTTCAACGCGCCCACTGCAGGTTCATACGCTTTCTATTGTGACGTACCCGGCCACCGCAGCCGCGGGGAGGAAGGGGTGATGATGGTGGAGTAATATTGGATTTTACAAACTTCCTTACTAAACTAACTTCGAACGATCGTTAGGGATAAGTTTAGTAACTCTTTCTATTTCATTGGATTTTGAAAAAGCGGTGTTTGCCGATTTTTAATACATCACCGCTAGAGAGGTTTAATTTTTCTTGTTGATTTGTAATTTTCCTGCCGTTCAATTCCACCGCACCCTGCGTTATGAGCCGCCGTGCTTCGCTTTTCGAGGGGAGGCCGCTTTTGACTAAAAGTTCAGTCGGCAATATTTTCTTATCTTGAAGTTTTAGTGTAGGAATTTTTGCTGGAACTTCTTTTTTTGAGAAGAGTTTTTCCCAGTTTTCTCTTGCACGGGCGGCCGTTTGTTCGCTATGGCAAAGTTTCACCACCCAAAAAGCGACTTTCAACTTGGCGTCGCGCGGCTTCATCTTTTTCAGTTGTTTGACTTCGCTCCATGGCATCTCTGTCGATAATTCTGCGACTGGCAAAATAGCTTCATCCGGCAAGGCCATGGTTTTACCGAACAAATCATCGGGTTTGTCATCCAAATTGATCAACCCGCCTTCGCTTTTATTCATAAGTTTCTTGCCGGTTTTTTTGTTCTCGAGAAGCTTAGTGGTGAGGACGAATTTTTCTTTTTGTTTGATCTTTTTCATCAAATCTCGGCCGACTAACATATTGAAAGTTTGGTCGGTGCCGCCGATTTCCATATCCACATTCATTACCACCGAATCGTAACCTTGAAGAATGGGGTACAAGAATTCGTGAAGCCAAATATCCTTATTTTCTTTGAGCCGCTTTTGAAACATATCCCTTTTGATTATTTGCTGGACAGTAAGAAGTTGTGTCAGTTTTATCATGTTTTCGAGGCTCATTTTGGTGTGCCACTCGGAGTTGAATTTCACGATTGCGCCGTTCGGACCGCCGAATTTGATGATATTCCCTGCTTGAATTTTGAAGGTTTTTAAGTTTGCTTTCACTTCTTCCTCGGTAAGTGGTTTTCGAGCCGTTGTTTTACCCGACGGATCGCCGATGCGGGCAGTAAAATCGCCGATTAAGAAGATTATTTTATGGCCGAGATTTTGCAGTTTTTTTAGAATTAAAAGATTAGTGGCATGACCCAAGTGGAGATGCGGGCCGGTCGGGTCAACCCCGAGATAAACTTTCATTTTGCGGCCGCTTTTCAAAACATCTTCAAGCGCCTCTTTTGACGGATAGATTTTATCTACACACCTTTCCAGAACTTCCTTTATAAGTTCTTGCTTGTTCATTTCTTTCAATTCTATCACGAAAAAGTTTCGGCCGCACCGTTACCACCAACCATAAATATAAGCGGCCGTTTATATTTATAATTTTTTATTTTTTTGTTATTTTTAGAATTACCAGCTCTGATTCCTCGCCGCGGACATTGTAGATTTTCTTCTCGCCTTCCATCGCTCCTATCACCGCTTGGCCGATTGGGCACATGTCGGAGATAAAGCCTTTTCCGGGGTCAGCTCTGTCACTCTGGACCACCGTGTAAGTTCTTTCTTCGCCGTTTTCTAGGCGGATTCGGACGGTATCACCCAGGGTTATTTTTTTACGTTTGCCATCGTCCTCCATCATTGCGGTTAAAAAAAGCACTTGCGGTGCCGTTTCCGTTGATCTATTTCTTGGTTTTCACTATTTCGTCGATGACGCCATACTCTTTCGCTTCCTTGGCGTCGAGCCAGAAATCCCGTTCCGTGTCGCGCTCAACTTTGGAAAGAGGTTGGCCTGTGTGCTTCGCGATTATTTGGTTAAGGTGGTCTTTGATTTTCACAATATGCTTCGCGGTGATCTCGATTTCCGTCGCCTGGCCTTCGGCGCCGCCCATCACCTGGTGGAGGAGAATTTCAGAGTTGGGGAGAGCGAATCGCTTACCTTTCTCGCCGGCGGCAAGGAGCACTGCTCCCATCGAGGCGGCGAGTCCCACGCAAATTGTCGAAACCGGGGCTTTGACGTGCTGCATGGTGTCATAGATTGCCATCCCTGCCGTGACTGAACCTCCGGGCGTATTCACGTAGAACTTGATGTCTTTTTTCGAATCCTGGTGGTCGAGAAAAAGGAACTGGGCGATGACACTGTTTGCAACAACGTCGTTGATTGGTCCGCCCAAGAAAATAATCCGCTCTTTAAGAAGGCGCGAGTAAATGTCGTAAGCCCGCTCGCCCAAATCGGACTTTTCGATGACCGTAGGGATCAGATTCATCAAAGGTATTTTATCAGGAAGATTTTTGTGGCGTCAAATTTTTCCGCCTCTTTGATGTTTTCTGCACTCTCAACCGTGATGGCGTCGCCGACTTTAAGGTCAGTGAGCTTCAGAGTCCGGGTCTCTGGTGCCCCCCGGCCGTCGATTTTTCCGTAATTTACGAGTTTAATTTCCGTATTCGCGTTTACCGTGACAAAACGGGTTTCCGTTTTACGAGGCGAGCCGTCAGTATGGGGCAGATAGTCGTCCGGGTCAGGCACTTCTAAATTAATGGTCGCGCCGTAGATGCCGGTGATTTTGCCGCCCAAACTTTTTATCTCCGCCGGCGGCTCGGGGAAGATGTAACTCAAAAGGGGAGAAAGCTCTTTTTTCATCTCCTTCCGGCCAATGCTTTTTCCGGCATAGCTTCCGAGCCCGAAAACGACGGCAAGAATGGCGAGAGCGACGATAATCGTGAGAGTTTTCTTTGATTTCATTGCTTTCTTTCCATTATATCATAAAAGGCCTGTTCAAGGGGGTACAAAATTTTTATCTTTGACAAATAGCATAAAAATGTGCTATACTTGCAAGCAGAGAAGTTGACATAAACCCTTTTTCAGAAAGGAACAAGCGATGAAACTCCTTCGCGCATTTGCAGTATTCGCGTCGATCGGGCTCGTCGCTTGCGGCGATGATCCGACCGAACCCCCACCTGAACCGTTGGTGTCTTCGATTCGGGCTCCGGAAATTCTCGGACCCGAGTCAACCGCAGTCGGCGCCACCGCGAACAAGCCGGCCAGGTGGCGCGTCACCTACGGTGTCGCCACCGACCGTGAGTTCTCGACGCCCTGGGTTGGTCCCTCGACGAGCTTCCGAGTGGTTCTCCGAGGTCTCTTGGTTCTCACCACCTACCGCTACCGCATCCATGCGACCGACGGAGTGGCCGAAGTGAGTCTCCCCGACGAGTTTCGGACCCCGGACTACGAGCCGTGCGATTCTCGCAACACGACGGCGCAGCGGGTTCCGGTCACGATGGTATATCGGCCGACCGTGCGCCAACCGTCGCCTTTTGTGAACCTCGCCGGCGTTGAGGTCATCGATTGCGCGGGTCGGGCCCTGACTGACCCGAGACACGCAACGGTTCTTAGTCAGGACGGAGGCTTGTCCTACGTCCTGACTCTCTCCCTGCCGGTGAACTACCCGGATGGCTCAAGGCCGCATACTGTCCGGGCCAGGCGTGTAATCGATGACTGGCGGTATGACGGCTGGATGGACTTAGTGGACACCCGTTTCAACGGAGTCCTCTCCAGCAGCGCCTCCGAGCCCCTGCCGCCGTCGCCGCCCTGTGTCCCAGAGGCAGGCTGCCAGCCCTACCCCCGCCTGCACGTATGGGTGGGCGGTCAGGGCGACGTCCACTGAAGAGCTTTAAGCGCGAACCCTCGTTTCCACAACGAGGGTTCATGCTTTTCTACAAGGTTTGGTATGCTATAATTAGAAAATATGAAGCTTATCAAAAATCCGTTTTTCTATTTAAACTTGGTTTTGTTCTTGGTCGTCGCTTTTCAGGTTGCCCGGTTCGTGGGAGCCGTCACTTACACCGAGCCGACAACTGGTTTCTCGGGAGGCAATCCACCTCCGGCTCTTATTAAGACCGATAAAGTTGACCAAGACAGCGGTGGCAACCTTTCTTTAATAGGAGGAACAGTTGGTAGTGTAACATTGGGAGAAAGCAGAATCGTCTTTAACGGAACTGCACTCTACGGTTCCGAGTCGAATACTCCAAGTTTAGCTTTCGTGCCTAGAGACTCTAATAATAATACAAAATTATATTTCGGCTCCACCGGCACATTTTATATAAAAAACATCACAGACGGAGATAATTATGCTTTAGCAATAAGTAAAATAGACACCAATAATTACAGTCTTGATTTCAGCGGTTCAATTAACGCGCGAAGTTTATGTTTCTCCGGTGATTGTAAGAGCAGTTGGGCGGCAGTGGGCGGCGGCACCACGAGCGGGCAATGGACACTCGTGGGCAATGACCTCCGCTACAGCGCCGGCAACGTGATTGTCGATAAATATTTGGTGGAAGACCAAGGTTCTTATGCCGACGGTTTAACTGGTGAAAAACAAGTTTGTGTTGATGATAGGCCTGGTTTAATTTACGAGAAAAATGGTTCAATCGCTACTGTTTATGTTTCCGGTCATGATTCTTCAAGTAATCTTAGTAGTGGTTGGGAAGCTAATTGTGATACCGACGTTTTTAGACCCTACAAAAAAGTCCAGTTTTTATCTTGGAATTGGGAGGAAACGTCTGACGAGTCGGTTAATGTGACATTAGCTCGCAGTCGGGGAGATTGCTCGCCTTTTACGATTAGTGTAAATTATGACCGTAACACGGTACATGACACCAGAAGTTTGGCGACAAGAGCCTGTACTGCGTCAGGAGCGCAACTACCTTACCTGATTTTAGGTGTTAAGTGGTCTAAGCCTGCTCCACCTTCCCACAAGAAAGCTTATGAAAATGGCACAGCAATTGCTACACCTATAAGTATTGTTCCTGAAGGTTTTTTGAGATTAAGAAATGTTTCTCGTCCGGACTGTCCTGGGCCAGCTGGCTCTAATTTAGGTCTAGTGATTTTTTCTAGTGATAAATTTCAAGTTTGTACTGCATACGATACGTCAGATGGCCAATTATTTGGTTGGCGAGCTTTTTAATAGATGTTAAAAGAGACCGTTTTTATGCCGAGGATAGCAATAGTTTTTGCGGCGAGTTTTTTGCTTCTTGCGTCTCCTGTTTTGGTTTTGGCGGTCACAGCACCGCAAAACTTGAATGTCGTGCCGATTTCTTCCTGCGCTTTCAATATAAGCTGGATTCATAACCAGCAGTCCGGCGACCGGTACGATGTAAAACGAGACAGTGTTCTCATCACCGGTGTGGGCGTGAGCACCACGGGTAACCAGCACTCTTTCCGCGATCTAAACCAGTACTGGTTAACGGTGATTGACCCCTCAACCACCCATGCTTATGAAGTGAGAGCATTCAACACCGTAAGCGGCGAAGGTTCAGATTATACTTCTCTGTTTTCCGCAACAACTAATGCTTTGCCGACTACGCCCGGCTCGCCGCAGAATCTTGTTGTTACGGAAGCTTCGGCCGGCGTCATCAAACTTGATTGGAACAATGGTTCGCCGGTTTCCACACTTTTCAGTGATTACGGCGGGTTTTTAGTGGAAAGGGCGGTTTCCACCGATGGCGGCGCAAACTTCGGCGATTTTGTAAAAATCGACAGGATTCCGGCGAGCAACTCTTTCTACAATGATGGGGTTTTCGACGTTTTTTCAACAAATTACCCGTCGATTTCTTATAAGTACCGCGTTTTGACCCAGGAAGTCGGCGGTGAAGGGTGCAACCCGGATCGGAGTGCTCATACCGTAGTATCATTGCCTTCATCGGAGGTCGTCGTACCGCCTGCGCCAACGAACCTCACCGGCACTTTCAACGGCCAGAGCCGGGAAATTACTTTAAGGTGGCAAGATAATTCCCTGAACGAAGTTCGCTTCGAACTGGAGCGGTCTTTAAGCAGTTCTTTTGCGGCCGGCCAAACCACGGTCGTTGCGAGCAATATCTCCGCAAACACCACCTCTTATGTTGACGCAATCACCGATCCGACGCCGCAGAATTATTATTACCGTCTCCGTTCTTGTACCGCGACCGCCTGTTCTTTCTTTTCCAATTCCGCTTCGGTCTCAAGCGGGGTGCTCGCTCCCACTAACCTTACCGCGGGAATAGTTTCCATATCGGGACTTACTGCTAACACTTTTATAAAATGGGAGGGAGAAATTTTGGAAAACACCACTTACCTTATTGAGCGCGCCGATTCTTCCCGCAATTTCACGGAAATTGCCCAAGTTTCCGCTGCTACAGTCGCCTCTCAAAATAAGACCTTTTACGACAACAATGTTCCGCTCCACGATAACTATTATTACCGAGTGAGGGTGAGAACAAGCGGCGGGGGCTTATCCGCCTATTCCAACGAGGCGACGCTCGATTTGAACATTCTGTACGTTGTGAAAGGCCTGGCTTGG
>DATLZO010000007.1:0-29881 GCA_035573955.1 Minisyncoccota bacterium | reverse complement strand
TCCTTACGCGAGTAAGATTTATCTGCTTCACCGCCGTGATGTTCTGAAGGGCGATAAAACGACGGAGGAGCGGGTTCGTAAAGAACCGAAAGTAGAAATAATTCTGAATGCAGAAACTCAGGAAATTCTCGGAAATGATTTGGTGACCGGATTGAAATACAAGGACACAAAGAACGGTGATACGAGAGAGTTAAAGTTGGATGGTGTTTTTGTAGAAATTGGTTCTCTCCCCAACAGCGAAATTGTGAAGGATCTCGTGGAAATGAATCACCAAGGCGAGATTCTTGTTGACCACAAAACCCAGGCTACCTCGGCGAAGGGTATTTGGGCGGCCGGCGATGTGACAGACGTTCTTTACAAGCAGAACAATATATCGGCCGGTGACGGCGTGAAGGCTCTCTTGAATATTTACGATTATCTGCAGATGATAGAAAGGAGAGAGAGCACGACTGCCGCCGCCCGAGAAAACTGAAATTAGGGAATAAAAACAGTGCCACCCTAGCTCAACGGCAGAGCAGACCCTTCGTAAGGGTAAGGTTCGGGGTTCAAATCCCCGGGGTGGCTCCAAATTTACCGTTTGTAACTTGATATTCAACGCTAAACTCAACTCTGACAATCGTCAGGTTTTGGTTTAGTGATAATGATTTGGAATATTTTTGGAAGATGGGATTTCTGATAGAATAAACTCTTATGAATTACAATCCGAATGTTGTTACGATTTCGGTTGTAGCTGGAGCAGGAGGCGAAGATGCCAAAAACTGGGCCCAGATGCTCCTTCGGATGTACGCCCGCTATGCCGTAAAACACGCTTGGAAGACAGTTTTGGTCGACGAGAACGAACTCGAGATAAATGGTGATGGTGTCTACCCGCGCCTCAAGGATGAATCCGGCGTTCATCGTCTCGTGCGGATATCACCGTATGACGCGAAGAAACTGCGGCACACCTCTTTTGCGCTCGTAGAAGTTTTGCCCGAGTTGCCAAGATTGGACGCGGCGAAATTGCAGATCCCGGAGCGGGATCTTAAAGTAGATTTTTCCCGTTCGGGTGGCCCCGGTGGCCAGAATGTGAACAAAGTGGAGACTGCCGTGCGCATCGTCCATTTACCGACCGGTCTTTCCGCCTCTGCTCAGGTCGAGCGCTCGCAGAGCGCGAATCGCGAGCGGGCGCTCGCTCTCCTCAAAGCGAAGCTTCTAAAACTTATGGAAGAAAAGCACGAGAGCGAGCTCTCGAATCTCAAGACCCGCGTCGCGCCGGAGTGGGGCCACGAGATCCGTTCGTACGTTCTCCATCCATACAAACAGGTAAAGGACCACCGGACGGGTAAAAAGATTTCAAAAGTGGAGGAAGTTTTGGATGGAAACCTTGATTTGTTGTTCGGAAAAAAATAGAATTATATCTGAAGGAAATGATTAATTTTCAAAACGTAACCAAGAACTATAACGGCTCGACTGCGTTGGAGAAAGTAAGTTTTAAGGTTCAGCCAAATGAGTTTGTCACCATCGTCGGCCGATCGGGTGCCGGTAAGTCTACTATCCTAAAGCTTTTGATAGGCGAGGACAAACCTACCAAAGGCCAGATATTTTTCGGTTCCTACGAAGTTAACAAACTCCGGTCCAAGGATATGCCGGAGTTTCGGCGGCACATCGGCGTCATTTTCCAGGATTTCCGCCTTCTCGCTATGAAAACTGTTTTCGAGAATATCGCCTTTGCTTTGGAAGTTTGGGGTCGGACCCAGAAAGAGATAAATGAACTTGTCCCACAGGTTTTAGAGATGGTCGGATTGGGTGACAAAGTCTTCAATTTTCCGGCGGAGCTTTCCGGCGGCGAAAAACAGCGGGTGGCGATCGCGAGGGCGATGATAACTCGCCCTGACGTCATAATTGCCGATGAGCCGACCGGTAATCTCGACCCTTTCAATACCTGGGAAGTCATCAAAATATTGACCAAGATCAACGAATTAGGGTCGACAGTCATTCTTGCCACCCACGATAAGGATATAGTTAACACCCTTGGCCGCCGTGTCATTACCCTCGATGCCGGCAAGGTTATTAAGGACGACCCGAACGGGCGGTTCATATTGTAAAGCACATGTTTGTCACCCTTTCGCGGATATTCAAATACGGCTGGCAGGGGTTTCTCCGGAACGGCTCTCTTTCTGTTTCCACTATAGGCATTATGATTCTCGCTCTTATCGTTTTTGAGGGCCTCATCCTCTTTAATGTCGTCTCGAATGCTGCCATTTCCTCCATACAGGAAAAAATAGACATCAGTGTCTATTTCAAGTCCAACGTTCCGGAGGACAGGATGCTCGACATTAAGAGGTCGCTCGAGGGTCTCTCGGAGGTGAAGTTTGTAGAATATGTCTCGAGGGAGGACGCACTCGCCGAATTCAAAGAGCGCCACGCCGACGACGCGACGGTTATCCAAACTCTCGAGGAACTTGATGAGAACCCACTCCTTGCTTCTTTAAACATCAAAGCTAAAGATTTAGACCAGTATGGCACTATCGCTTCGTATCTTGAGGCACCGACACTCTCCGATCTCATAGAGAAAGTCACTTACGCCCAGAACAAGGCAGTCATTGATAGGTTAACTTCGCTTGTCGCCACGATGGAGCGGGGCGTGGTTCTACTAACAGTTTTTCTCGCGTTCCTTGCGGCGCTTGTCACTTTCAACACCATCCGTCTCGCCATTTTCTCGAACCGCGAGCAGATCGAGATAATGCGTCTTGTCGGCGCCTCAAACAGGTTCATTAGAGGTCCCTACATGGTGGAAGGGATAATCTACGGTGTCGTCGCCGCAATGGTGAGCTTTGCCGTACTGATCCCGGTTATAGATTTTGCTGCACCGAAAATAGCGAGTTTTGTTTTGGAGATAGATTTGTGGAATTACCTGACAAAAGAATGGCTCCGGCTTTTTTTCTACCAAGTTCTCTTTGGCGTCGGTTTGGGTGTTGTTTCGTCCGCCTTCGCCATCCGGCGTTACCTGAAGATCTGAATTTGCTGCGGAATTAAAATGCCCTCAAACTTTTGAAATTATTTTACCAAATCTGATACACAAATCCAAAAAGCGAAATCTTCGCTGACCCCCGCCGCCAGCCGCCACTTCCCGCCTGCGCCGAGGCTTCGGCGGGCAGGTGCGGCGGCTGGCGGCGGGATTTCGCTCGTAATTTTTTGGCGAAACTTCGTTATTTTAAAAATCATGATAGAATAAAACATATGGGTGAAAAAATGCCACAATTTGAACGCCCTGAACCAGTTATAGTTGGACCAGCCACTTCCGAAAAAAAGGAAGAATACAAACAACTAATTAGGAGTCGCTTTGGTGAATGCCATTATGAACAAATACCAGAGGATAAAAGAAAAATTTTAGAATCCCTTGAGTATGAAAAGAAACCATACGAAAAATTGGCAATAGAGCAAGCTAATGAAATTACTAATTCCATTATTGATGAGTTTGGGCTTGCGACTTTTGATGTCCCAGAAAGAAATATCCATATAGTTCCGGAGAAATTATACAAACAAGTGGAAGAAGATGGCGACCGAGTCGCGACAACTTTTCAGGACCGTCAACTAATTGTTCTTAATGCTGAACGTTTAATACATCCTATTGATAGAGCATCAACTATTCTTCATGAGATAATCCATCTAAAAAATTATTTAGCTATTGAGGCCCACGAAGATTTACACAAGCCATATCGTAGCGGCTTAAAGATAAGTGCTTCAAGAAAAAAAGAAGAAAGAATTGGTTTTTTTACCGCGTTTTCTGGGCTCAATGAAGCAGTTGTTTCAGAAATTGAAAAAAGATATTTACAACAACTCATCCACGATAATCAATTTTTAGCAGATGAATATCAATGGGAAATATCAAAAGAGGCGCAAGAATTTAAAGAAAAAATAGCTAAAGAAAAAGGAATGGAAGCCGACGAAATAATGTGGATTAGCAAAGACGGTAAAGATTTTAACCGTTTACCGTATTACGAGCAAAGAAAAGTTTTGAATTACATTGTCGATAATTTGTATAAAGACAATGCTGATAAATTTAATTCTCGTTATGAGATAATGAAATTATTTTTTAAATCACATTTTGATGGTAAATTGCTTTCTATCGCGAGACTTATTAAAAAATCTTTCGGCAATGAAGCTTTCAGAATGGTTGGAATGATGAATGATGAAAAAAACTCGGCTAGGTTAGTTATGGATTATCTTACAAAGCATCGTAGAAAAAATAAATAAGTTTATTTTGTTTCGCCAAAAAATTACGAGCGAAATCCCGCCGCCGGCTGCCGCTTTGCGACCTGCCAGCAAGGCAGGGCGAACTCCCTCGTCTGAAAATTCGTGATTCGTAGCGTCAAACTTGGCTGGCCTCTTCGGTTCAGAACCCCGAACCTAAAGGCAGTATAAGGCTTTTTCGGGGCTCGGACGAGAAGTCGAAGTGACCCGTCTCGGTCGCGGGCTCAAAACCAGAAATGAGACAAATGAGACACAGAAACGACATTTTGGAGTGTCTCAAAATGATTTTGAGACAATAGCGTGTCTCATTTAGTGGCCTTCTTTATTTTCGTCATCTTATTTCTTCTGAGCGCTGGTTCGGTTATTGTTTTGTAATTATGCTCATCTATAAGCTTAGCTAGGGTTCTGCCACTAGTTAACGATTTAACTCGCCTAAATAACTTTTGCATCAATTTCAGGAAGTTAAAGTAATCGTTCGCATCTCCTTTCTTAAAGCCATAATAATTTCTTACAAAGATACTTTTGTTGACTCGTGAAATCTGTTACCAAATATCTTTTACGATGGCTATCCTATTACTTAAATGCACTTCTGCTTCCTTATCAATAAGCGCGTCGTCTAACAGAAAGATAAATTCCTCCTTGCTTATTTGTATAACAATCGTCAGCACGATAAATCTCCGAAGGTAGTCCAATATGGTTTTTAACAGATTATTTAAATCTACGTGTTTAGTTTCAAGTCTCCGTCTTTCTTTTACTGATAGATGACTGCCGTGAGCAAACAGGTTTCTAACCCTATACGCATCTTTGAGTATCTCCCTAATCTGTTTCCCGTCGTCACCGAGTAACGAGAAAGTTTTCGCAATTCTTAAGCCAAGCCTATAAGAAAGCTCTTGCGTCGCATCCAACAAAAGAGCTTCTAGACCCATGACTGCATTCGCGATTCTCTCTTCGAGGATACCTACTCTAAGTAAGGCGTCATTATATCTGTCGAAGGCTATTGTTACATGGGATACCTCACCCTCCCCAAATCGATAAAACTTGGGCGGCAATAATGGATCAAGGATCTGTATGAAGTTCTTGAGTTTCCCTTCGTCGCCTGTTTTTATATAACTTGATTCAATTGCCACCAGTTGTCCCCCAGATGAAATTGTTCCCCTAGAGGTTGTATCTATCAGTGAATCGGTATACATGGAATAAGAAAGGTGTTTAACACTTCCAACCCGAAATAAGCGTAGTAGAGCTGTTAATTTTTCCACTCTGAACTGAATATCTCTGCCGTGGTGTCCAATAAAAGACAACTCACCAATGGCCGATGGATGGGCTGGGTAAGAAAAAGGGTGAGCCCAATAAGGGCGTTCTTTTTCTAGATCATCGCGCGTTGGTTGTCTTAGCATCACCCCAACTTCTGGAATTTTGATCTGGATCGGCTCCAATACAATTCCTTGGAATTGTATTTTGGCTCCATACGTTGCTGGTTTTCCCTCGAGATCGCTTATAAACCTTTTCACAAGCCCGCTTTTATCGAACGCTAAATCGTTTCCCGCATTCAGGCAGCGCCAGATAGCCTGATCAACAAAAGAGTCAATGAGCTGTTCCAAGCTTTCTCTGTTCTTAAAGTTATCTTTGAGAACATCAACTGCAGAAATGTACTCGTCTGTACTTTTAATCAATTTCTCTAACTGTCGTGCCGCCCGAAACCAACTTGGTTTTGTGAAGTACTCCTCCTCAGCGCTCGAAGATTCGATGCCCTTTATTCCATACTTAAAATCTTTCAATTTCCATCGAAAAAAAGATTCTTCCTCTGGCTTTAATGAGGAATTTTTAATGCCGTCATCTCGTAATTTCTCTATTCTGTTTACTAGAGCTAATAATTTCTCTTCCATATATCTAGAATTTGTTAACAAGTTATTTATACCGATCTTCAATTTCTTGTAATCTATACGGCTCAAAACGTTTCAAGTATTCGACTACTTGTTTGGTGTCCCACTTGCAATCTTTTTCTACATGGCTATAAACGGTTGTTGAAAAATCAAGACGAGAAGAAAATAAATTTAAGATCTCCTTCAGCAACCCGAACAACCGTGAGATCTCCTCGCTGGTAATTTTGACCTCCTTCTTCTGCTTATCTTCATGAGCTAGGTATTGATCGCGATATTCGCCGAGTTTTTTAATAATCTCCTTGTACTTTTTGAGCTTATTTTTTGTTTCCAATAAATCCTTGTTATCAATTGCTTTGTATTGTTGAAACAGCTCCTCTAGGAAAGTCCGACCTTGATGAAATTCAAGGAAGTCACTTCTCGATAATTTTTTGATATTACTTCCGGCAAAATTGATAATTTTGTTAATATGTAGTGACTGTTTGGATTCATCGAAGAGCTTCGCGAGTTCTAAAAGAAAGTAAGTTCTTAAAGCTTCTTTTGACATCGCAAAGAAGTTCTTAAAACGATTCAATACTGCTACATTCTGTTCAGCTTCCTTTTGACCGACAATGTTGGGCGCGCTTAGCTCCAACAGACCTTCATAAACGTAAAAGGCAGAAATGGCGTTAAAGTATCTTGAACGCAAATTTTTGAGATACTCAAACAAGGTTCTAAATTCTTTACTCATGGGAGGCTATAAAATATTACGATGTATATCGTCTATAATTCGGTTATAAATCTTTTGTTCAATTTCATTTAAGTAAGATCTAATATCTTCTTCCTCCACCATTTCTCGAAAGAGCATATCAGAATCAAAGGCTGTAATTCTCTCGCGCTTATCGAAATCAAGGTAAATATCCCACATCTCCCTATGAAGGGCCTCTTTAAATCTTTTCTCGAAATAATCTTTGGGAACCTTGGGCTCGGCTTGAGTCAAAAATTGTCTATTGAGTTTTTCAACTTCTCCTACAATTTTATCTGCCAAAGCATTCAGTTTCCTTTTTCTTGCAACAACGCCAACCTTGATAAGGTGTTCCATTAACCTTGGAACTGTAAATTCGCTTATTTCTTTCTTCAGGCCAGTGCTTACGACAGACGTTATCTGGCTAACTACAGATTCAGCAAATTTATTGAAGTTTAAATCGATAGATCGCAAAGCTATTGCAACTAGGTAATCTATGCCAAACGTCGTTATGTAATTTTTCGGATCTTTTTGTGGCTGCTTTTCGTAAATGCGCCAGTATACACTTAATAACCACACAAACTCCTCGAGAATTTCTTCGTACTTCCCTTTTTCTTCTTTAGTGCCGAAATGATTGACTGCTTGAATAACAATATTCTCAATACTTTGAACAATGAAATGGATCAAAAAGGAATCGCTTTCCGCGGCCTTTTCCCCAATATCTTGATAAAAGTGAAATAACTCGGTGACTGCATCCTCATCGAAATTCTCAGGGGTTATTTCTGGAATACCATTTATAAATCTTGCCGGGATCGATCTTGGATTAAGAATGCTAAATGCAGCACTCAAGCCTTCGCAGTTCACGGAGATCGAGGGGTTAGTTAGAAGATAATAATTCGAGATTGTTTTAAGCTTCTCGAAAGCTGTTTTTCGGATAAAAAAGTGATCTCTTTCATACGGCTTTACGTGACTATGGTAAAGCTGCACAAGTGCATCCATACTTTCATCCACGAGATAAAACCGATAAATACCTTTCAGTGCGATCTCAAAAATATCGGTAATGAGACTTATGGTTGTGTAATAGTATTCTTTCGGCACTCTTTCCCCGATACTCCTTAATGCTCTGATACCTTCCAGTCCAACATCATCAAGCCCTACTTTCAATGCATCTAGAATGGCGAGCTTTAAGTACCCTGCTGCCATGCTGCAAGTAAAATTATCATTGTTTCTTATCGCCGGAGGGAAAGATAGTGCCCTGAACGCGATTAACTGAAGACAACGTACAATCTGGAGAGTTCCTTGCAAATCTCGGGAGTTAATTGTAATTCTGCTTAATGCAGTAAGTTCTTCGTAAATCTCTGTTAAGAATTTATCTGTTTGTCCTCCAAATAAATTTGCAAATTCAGTCGATCTCTTTTTGGCTTTGAAATAATGATCCACAACAGCCACTATGGCGTTATATCCGTGGGCAGTAACGTCGTATTTCCTTCTGGGTATGTATTCACGAACAATGTCAAAAATATCCTTAAGGTTTATTCTTACAGGATTCAAAAGTTGGGGCATTTGGTGGAATGCTCCAGCCATTAAAATTTCCTTTTTTTCAGAATCGTTACCTTGTGGCATCATTGTCTCCTCTAGTTATTACGCCGCTATCAATAGCGTTTTCTAAATTTGATGATAGCGAAGAAAGATACGCTTTGATTTTCTCATACGAAGTGTCTATCCGGTTTATCGGATTAACAAGATCAATGGTGTGCCGGATTATTTGAAGAAGTAAAATCAGTGTTGCCGCCAAGAAGAAAAAAGCAATCACATAACCCAACAATATGAGCGTCGGATTATTAGGCAGTAATGAAAATATAAAAATTATTACTGCAAATACACCTATTGCGGAAAACGAACCAAGGTAAACCGGATCATTCTTGTATTCGTTGAGGACAGTCGTAGTGCCTTTTTCGGCGGCATATTGAATGCTAAGAGTAGCAAGCGAGAATGCTATCGCTATAGTACCTAAAATGGCAGCAGCAACCCCTATGAAAAACTCATTTGGATAGGAGTAATTCGAAGTTATATGGTTTGCGTATGAAAGTAAAAATTGCTCGACGATATTTTTAAAGATAGGATATTTATTATAAAAATGAGGTGCAAAAATAAGGGCTAAAAGGATAAGTCCAATATATGGTTGTCTGAAAATGACTAAGGGCGCCTTTCTTGTTTGCATATATTTTGGTGAAACATAACGAAGTCAAAATTCTAGTTTTTCCCACTCACTCCAATCACCGCGTTCGCATTTACCCCAGTTGTAAGTGCTCTTGGAATTAATGAGCCAAGTTCTATTCCTTTCAATCACAATCCCACCGAATAAATCTTTTCGCTTCTGCTTTGCGAGCCAGGCTTGTAGGGCTTCGGCCTTTGCTTTTGTAGTTGTTTTGCCATCTCGATCACTAACATCTTTGACCTCAAAAATTCCGAGACGACCATCTTTTAATTGAACCAAGTAGTCTGGGTAGAAAGCGTAAATACCACCGGCGTATTCGTAACGGATGCCGAAGTAATCCTGTTTATTTTCGCCATTTTTCCACCACCAGGTAATTTTGTCGGCATTGTCATTGAGAAACTTCTCGAACCGCCGCTCGGGATCTGAGCGATCGACATTCAAGTAAGAAGGCTCATAAGCATAACTCTTCGCTTTTATCAGCTCGTCAGTGTGTTCATTGAAGAATAGCTCTTTAGGTAGTTCGAAAGTGTAGTACTGCTCGCTTTCCTCAATCTTCTTACGAACTTCCGACTCTTTTACTGCCCTATAGCGCTCTACAGCATCAGCGAGAATCCGTTCAAAAATCGGGCGGTTTTGGTCGTGCAAAAAGACTTTCTGAATGAGCAAAACTTCCTCTTTCCAGTTCTTTGAACCGAGGTATTTTCTGAACCAAGAGTAGATAGCGGTTTTGACTACAGGCACTGATCGTCTAACTCCTCTGAAAGAGCCAAGATTATTTTTGATAACCTGCTCAAACATCGCCTGAAGGTCATTGCCAGCAATAGTAAGCCGGGCAAGCGCTTCCGGCGTTATTTTCCCTTCAAGTTCGTCAAAAGATCTGGCATGTAGTCGCGTATCGGCAATAACTTCTTGTTCTAACTGCTTTAAGTCGAGGACAACACCTTTATTTTCAACTTGTTTTATTGCCTGCAAGATTAGAGCGTGATCACCCTTGATTCCAAAATATTCGTTAGCAGTTTTTTCAAAGACGGGCATGAAGCTAGAGGTGATATCGCCGTAATCAACGCGTGATTTATAGTAAGAAACGAGCTTGATAGGCTTATAGTCGGCGATACGAGTTGCCCGAAGATGTTTAATAATGTTCGGATTGTACTCTTCCTTCTTAACTTCTATACTTGGAAGATTCGTGAAAATATAGCCGCGATTTAGGGCCTCGTTGGCGTAATGTTTCTGCTCGGGCATGCGGAGAATGCGGCCAACCGTCTGGACTTCAAAAATTTCATTCCGAATTTCCCGAAACTTCACCAAGATGTGAGCGCGCGGACAATCCCAACCGGTATCAATGGCTTGCTTGAAGATAAGAAATTCAATCTCGTTATCGGGTTCGGAGATCCAATCAATGGTTTCTGATTTTTGTTCGGAAAGCCAAATGGCGAGCTTACGATTCTTCTCAGTTACCCCCTTTTTGGCTAAGAACTCTTTTACCGCTTGGATTTTTGCCTCACCAGCTTCGGCGGTTGGTATTTGAATGAGAACTAGTGGATTAACATTCGCACCCTCTTTATCAAAAGCCTTCTTAAGCTCGAGACGCTTCTGATAAGCTGCTTCTAGCACTACTTCTTGTGAGTCTTTTTCACCACCGCTTAACTTACCAAGTCCCTCATTGATAATGATCTCTTTCTTAATCATTCCTTCTTCGATAACGGATTTTGGTTCGACCAAGACATAAGCAGCAGCGCCGCGAGTAAGATCGGCAGGGGTTGGCACTAAACGTGGAGTCGCGCTCATTTCGACCACCACATCAGCGTTTATTTCGGTGCGCAATTCGTTTGTGCGTTCGGCAGTGGCACCGATATGACTTTCGTCAATAATAAGAATAATCTTTCGTTGTTCTCTGGTTTTCTCAAGCACATCACGGAAGTTAATCTTTTCGCCTTCTTTCATTAGGATATTTTTCCAATCTCCGGTTGTTCTATCCTTGCTTCTTAATTTCTCCCAGTTAGCAACAACAACTTCATTACGAGCGATGTGATCCCGGCCGCCATGAAATTCTTCTTCCACTAAAGAAACCTTTGGAAAGCCATCAAAAATATGCTCGAGACTATGCTTGCTCTGTAGATGGAGATCGCCTTTGCCGATGCTTACCCACAAAAAACAAAGATCCTCTTCGGGCAGTTCCTTAATCAGATTTTCTATAAACTTCCCAGTCATTACTGTTTTTCCGCTGCCAGTGGGAGCCTGAAATACACAAACTTCACCAACGCCTTCGCGTTCAAGAAGTCCTTTTACTGCCGCGATCAACTGATCTACAGCTTTTTCTTGGTATGGTTTAAGGTTAATATTCATAAATTTCTTCGTAGACGTCTAAAATTTTCTGAGGAATAGGCTCAAGTGATACTCCGCCCCAATCTGCAAAGTCATTTTTATCCAACCCCAAGGGATCAAGAGTAAAACAATACAAGATTTTTTCTCCCTTCATCCCGTCCAGTTCTTTTTTCAAGCTCTTTAGAGCACCTCCATCCAGAGAATAATACACCGCCATAATGCGTCCGTTTTGCTCAAAAATTCTGTAATCATCGGTTTTCTTCTTTAGATTAAATATCCCTTCGCGCAAACATAACATCTCTGTGCATTCGTGGGTGATTTTAATTTTAAGTTCGTCTTTGTTGATACTTTTTTTTACAAAAGAGGTTTTGAGGTATTTCAGATTACCACCCAATCCTTTAATTCTATTTCCATTCTTCTGTGCATATCCCTGCATCGCTTTTTTAAGACGTGGATAGCACACTTCTTCACAAATTCCATTTTCGTTGTTAGTGCACAAAATAAATTGATGGGATGATTGATTTTTCTTATTTAACTCTAGAACTGCATGGCCAGTTGTGCCAGATCCAGCAAAGAAGTCTAAAATAACAGCATTTTTCTTCTGGCCAAGCACAACCGAAATGGGGTCAATAACGGCATATAAGGATTTTGGGTAATCGAAAGTTTTACGTTTACCAAGAACTTTCTGTAATAAAACCGTACCGTGGGAAGATGCGTCGTAACGAGGATCGATCCAGATTGTTTTTGGCTTTCTACCTTCCTTAATGCGATCTTTCATAAACACAGTGAAGCTATTTTTACCCCTTTTGATTACAATGTCGCCTCGTTTCACGGCTTCAATGAAAGATGGCCGCGTCTGCCGCCACACCCGCTTTATGCCAGCACTATCTACTGGGTATATTTCCACACAGCCAGCTTTTTTCTCTAAGCCAATATAGTTGGTTTTCTCATTAAAATAGATGGGGTAATAAGAGTTAGGTCGTTCTGCTGGGGTTGAGAGTCCACCACTCCTGCGAAATGGTAAAAGACGGTAGCGAGAGATTGCATCCTCTAGGTTAAAGGCAGCTTTCTGCTCTTCTGTTAAAGGAAGATTGTGAATTGATGTCAAATCTGCATTCTTTGCATAGAAAAGTACATACTCATGACAGGTTGCGAAAAATTTATTGGTGGTGCGTCCTCGAGGATTGACCTCCATCACAAGGATTCCTATTCTGTTTTGCTCTCCAAAAATTTCGTCTAGTAAAAGTCCGAGGTTAAAAACTTCATAGTCATCAATGGTAACGATCATAACCCCATCTTCTTTTAGGAGGTTCTTTGATAATCTGAGACGCTTATCCATAAAAGATAGCCACTTGCTATGGCGATAAGCATCTTCGGCGTCAACGTATTTATTGTTGTATTTCCATGTATTACTGCCAGTGTTATACGGCGGGTCGATGTAAATGACATCGATTTTCCCTTGGTGCGTATAATTTAAAACTGAAAGCGCGTGATAATTGTCGCCCTCAATCAGGATATTAATAGGCTGATCAGGACTAGTAAGAATTTCTTTATTTTTAACTTCTTTCAAAACGGGGAGGGCATTTTCCGACTCTTTCTCAAAATGTTCTTTAGTTCTTTCTTCATCCCAAACAAGTCCGTACTTCTTACGAGACTCAAGTTTCTCGATAATCTTCAGAAGTTCTTCCTTATTGAGTTTTGAGTAATCCTTATTGTTGGCCATATACTACTTGCGTTTGAGTAGACCCAAAATATCTTCACGTCGATATCGACGATCGCCGCGGTTTCCGAAGCGAATTGCTTTTAGAATACCTTTATTGTCCCAATTACGCAGAGTGTTTGGATGACAATTCAGAAGTTCGCAGGCCTGACGAAGCGTAAGCACATTAGGAAGTTTTTCAAGTTTTTGGGATTGCTTTTTCATAAAAAGTGAATTAACATAAGTTTACAATGACAAAAATGAAAAGTAAAGCTCAGGCAAAGGTCAAGAAACTCAAACCTCAGAAGAAGTTTTGGGGGCTTTTCAGATTTAACTTCCCAGCACATAAAAAGAATTTAGATAATATGAAACTTCTTGTTTCTTATCCTGAATTTCAAGAAGCAATAAAACCAGCTCGAGAATACTTGGGTATACCAGAAAACGGTTTCAAAAATAACGACAGGAAGATGGTGCAGCTTTGGTGGAGAAAAATAGAAGAAAAGTCTGAAGAAATATTAGATTCCCCGGGATTCAATAAACAATTAAAACAGATTAGAAAAAAACTGGATCGTCGTGAAATCGGCATGCGAATGGCGAGAAAACAATCACAACTTTTACATCACAAAATACCAATTAATTATCTCACTAACATCGCAAGGTTTCTTACCGAAAAGTTTAATGTTCCTGAAAACTACAAAGATCATATACGTACTTATATCATCTACGGGACTATTAGTGCACCATCTAATAACTTTGAGGGCGGCGAATACCCAGCATGGACGCTACCTCAGGAGAATCGATATATTCCAATCAAAATTTACACCCGTCTTACGAGTGAAGATATTAAAGAACTGAAGCGATATATCGAATGGATTGGGAAACATTTGCCAAGATTTCAAGCCCTTAAGGATACAGAAAAGAAACTAACGATTGAACAATGGTTCGAAAACCGTCATAAACGAGACGTTGTCGAGGGCCGTGATTATAAAATGAGTGGCGCGGAAATAGCGGAAAATCTACTAGGCGATCGAAAGAAGTCAAAAAAAGTTTATGAGACTGTCCGCGAGCTTAGAGAATTGAGACAAAGACGATTCGGGAAACGATAGGTACAGTCTTTCCCGAAGACGGGAATAGACGCCTGGTTTAATAGAGGCATAGCCAAAAGCTATGCCTCTTCTTTTTGAGGCTAAAGGTCGAGAAATAACAAACTAAAAAACATATGCGAAAAAATGTTGCTAACGCAAAACTTAATATCGTTTACGTTCCAATTAAGAACCTGCGGCCGTCAGAATATAATCCACGAACAATTACCAAAGAAGCACTAGAGCATCTGAAAGAAAGTATTAATAGATTTCAGATGATTGATCCGATCATCGTCAACGGTGCTCCAAATCGAAAGAATATCGTAATCGGCGGCCACCAGAGATTGCGAGCGGCGAAAGAATTGGACTTTAAAGAAGTACCCGTGGTGTATGTCAACATTCCTGATGTCGAGAAAGAGAAAGAATTGAACTTGAGACTTAATCGAAACACCGGCGAGTGGGATTGGAATTTACTCGCAGAGTTCAATGAGTCGTTGCTGAAAGATGTTGGTTTCAGCTCTGATGATTTGGATAACATTTTTGGCATCGACGAACAGCCGGAGATCTTCGATCTCGAAAAGGAGTTAAGGAAGCTCGACATTACAAAAATTAAATTCAACAAAGGCGATGTATATCAACTAACAGAACATCGACTAATGTGTGGCGATTCTACTGTTGAGGCAGACATTTTGAAGTTGATGAACGGCGAGAAAGCCGATATGTGCTTCACCGACCCTCCATATTTTTTATCGTACCTGAAAGGTAAGAAGCGCCGCGGCAAAGCAACGGAGGGATTTGGCTTGAAGCGAGATAGAAAATATTTGGAGACAAACGAACTTCCGCCGGACTTTACCAAAAAGTGGATGGCGAATGTTGCCAAGGTGCAGAAGCCGGACTTCTCTATTATCGTCTTTGAACATCCTAAAAACTTGAAAGCTATTTGGAGTGAACTGGAAAAACACTGGAAATATAGAAGTACTATCGTCTGGCATGTTCCAAACCGCATACAAGGTTTTGCCGCCAAATACAAGTTCTTTAATAAACATGACATCGCTCTTGTTGGAACTAAAGGAAAAGTGGCATTGAATCTTACACCAGAAGTGGATGAGTTATTCCAAAACGAGTACGAAAACGCCCTCTACGCCACATCAGGCAAGCCGCATTGGGAGCCGTATGAGAAGGGTAAGAAGTACTGCCCCACCGATTTTGTTGAATTTGTAGCAGCCGATGAGAAGTCAAGGGGACAGGGCATTATTTTTGGGACAAAACCTCTCGAAATTTTAATCCCTTACGTGAAGGTGCTCACTAAGCGGGGTGATCTCATCCTTGAACCATTTGGCGGGAGTGGATCGACTTTAATCGCAGCCGAAAAACTGAAACGGCGCTGTTATGTTATGGAAAAATCACCAGTGTACTGCGAGGTAATCAAGCATCGGTGGGAGAAACTAACAGGCCAAAAAGCCGAACAAATCCATGGATAACAAATCTACAAACACAATTGAGGAACGCCGGTCGAAAGATAAGGAAAAACTACTGGAACAACTCCGAAAAATGCCCATTATTCAGATTGCCTGTGAACGAGCAGGCGTAAGCCGAGCTAGTTATTACAGGTGGAGGAATGAAGACGAGGTATTCAAGAAAGCGGCCGATGAGGCACTTGATGAAGGTGAAGCACTAATTACTGATATGAGCGAGTCTCAACTAATCGCGATGATTCGGGAGAAGAATTTTCAAGCAGTCCAGCTTTGGCTTCGCCATCACCATCCAAAATACAAACAAAAGGTCGAGGTAACCGCCAACTTTCAAACACCGCAAGAGGAGCTTACACCAGAACAAGAGAAAACTGTGAAAGAGGCTTTGCGCCTCGCCTCATTAACCGTCGAAGAACCAATTAAAGAAGTTAATCAAACATCACAAAACCATGAACAACGCCAACAATAATCAATCACCAAAATATAGATGCAAAACCCTGCCAGCGGAAATGGTGGAACAAATGATCAAGGATCGTAAGATCCGTATCGCTATCACCAGGCAGATGCACTTTCTTTTCTTCCACTTCTATTTCGCTCACTACGTCTACTATCCGACCGCCCCGTTTCAAATGGAGATTTTCCACTTAACAGAGCGAGCGGACATTAAAAATCTCTTCATTGTGGCCTTTCGAGGATCGGGTAAATCGACGATCCTTACCACTTCGTATCCGATCTGGGCGATCTTAGGTGAACAGCAAAAGAAGTTCGTGCTCATTCTCTGTCAAACGAGGGGTCAAGCTAAGCAGCACATGATGAACTTAAAGCGTGAACTCGAGAGTAATCATTTACTTAAGAATGACCTCGGACCGTTTCAAGAGGAAAATGACGAGTGGGGTTCATTCTCTCTCGTCTTCTCACGGCTCAATGCCCGTATCACTGCGGCCTCAACTGAGCAGAGTATCCGTGGCTTGCGGCACAATCAACACCGTCCGGATCTTATTATCTGTGATGATGTCGAGGATATGGCCTCGGTGAAAACCCATGAAGGCCGTCAAAAAACTTACCAATGGCTCACTGGCGAAGTTATTCCGGCCGGCGATAAGAATACTCGGCTCATTATGGTCGGGAATCTTCTCCACGAGGACTCGCTTCTTATGCACTTAAAACGTGATATCGAAGAAGGCCAAATCGATGGCGTTTTCAAATCGTATCCACTGCTTGATGCTCATAATACGATCGCTTGGCTTGGCAAATATCCGACGATGACCGATATTGAGGTCGAAAAGAAAAAAGTTGGGTATGAGTTCGCCTGGCAACGTGAATACCTGCTTAGGATTGTGCCCGACGAAGATCAGGTCATTCAACCCGAGTGGATTCATTTCTATGACGAGCTGCCAAAAACGCGTGAGAAGTTCCGTAAGATAGTTGTAGGTGTGGATCTCGCCATTTCGCAGAAAGACAGTGCCGATTACACGGCGATTGTAAGCGCACTTATCTTGGGTTACGAGGAGGACTTCAAAGTATATATTCTTCCGAATCCAATAAACCGCAAGATGAACTTTCCTCAGACAATCGAACAGATCGAAGCTGTGTATCAGGCTAATAAAAAGATATATTCGCATGTCGAAGTTCTGATTGAGGAGGTGGGCTACCAGAAAGCAGTCGTAGACCAATTATGGGATCGCGATTTTCAGGTGGAAGGGGTAAAAGTGAGTTCGGACAAGCACTCGCGGCTCGTGACGGTAAGTGGGCTCATCCAGAGCGGCAAAATTCTTTTTCCGCGGAAAGGCGCGGAGGATCTCATTCGGCAGATGGTCGGGTTCAGGGTGGAGCGGCATGATGACTTAGTAGATGCCTTCACACTCATTGCCCACAAAACGATTAAAGAAGATCAGCCGGGACCGAGGATTTTATGGATCGGGCCTGAAGGAGTAGATGAGATAAAACTTTTTAGGTAGCTTTCGCAAGGTTTGAAGGGGTTTTGAGGGGGTGAAGTTATCAACTCCGAGGTCTGGACTCGTAGGGCGGGTTGCGTCATCTCTTGTGCTGTATGGAAAACACAACCGTACAGCAAAAAAGCTGGGACCAACCAAACACCCCCCTGGCGGTAAAGGTTCGCTACTGCCTCTACGCTCGTAAGTCGACTGAGGCGGACGAAAAACAGGCACTTTCAATAGAGTCGCAGGTCAAAGAAATGCTCCGAGTAGCAGAGCGTGATGGCTTAGAAGTGGCCGATATCAGACGTGAGTCACATTCTGCAAAGACCTCTGGAGAGAGGCCCGTATTCAACGAGATTATCGAGGATATCCGGCGCGGCAGGTTTAATGCCATCCTCACATGGGCACCGGATAGATTGAGTAGGAACGCCGGTGATCTCGGAACGCTTGTGGACTTAATGGATCAGAAACTTCTTATAGAGATTCGGACATATGGCCAGAAATTCGCAAATTCGCCAAACGAGAAGTTCCTTCTAATGATTCTCGGTTCGCAAGCCAAGCTCGAGAATGATAATAAGAGCTTGAATGTGAAGCGGGGATTGCGAACAAGGTGCGAGATGGGCTTGTGGCCAGGACCAGCGCCGACAGGCTATCTTAATGAAAAACGTGTTGATCGGAAATGCCACATTCTTGTAGATCCGGAAAGAGCGCCAGTCATCAGACAAATGTTTGAGAAAGTCGCTTATGAGAAGTGGAGCGGAAGAAAACTCTACCACTGGCTTAGATTTGAATTGAATTTCAGAACAAAGAGCAATCATCATCTCACCTTAAGCAATATCTACACCATTCTTCAAAATCAGTTTTACTATGGCGTATTTGAGTATCCTAAAGGAAGCGGCAGTTGGTATACCGGCAAGCATAAGCCGCTTATCAGCAGGGAACTGTTTGAGAAAGCCCGCGAACAGCTCAAGCGTGAGGCAATCCAGCGCGAAAGCAAAGAGTTTGCCTTCACTAAACTTTTTACCTGTGGCGTCTGCGGATCGGGGATAACAGCTGACGAGAAATTTAAAAAACTTAAAGATGGCACCGTGGCGCGATATGTTTACTATGGTTGTACCAGATCGCGGAATCTCTACTGCAAGGGCGGCTATCTCCGAGAAGAAGAGCTTATAAACCAACTCGTTCAACTAATCGATCAAGTCGACGTAAATGATCTTGGTATGCGGCACAAGCTTGAGGAGGAAGTAAAACGTTACCACCGCTTCCAAAAGAGTGTTCTCGGCATCCAAGAAGAAAAGTTAAATCTCAGAGACGTTGATATCAGAACCTATGCCAAGTATCTCTTGAGAGACGGCAGCATTGTGGAGAAACGTGAATTACTTTCTTGCATTAAAAGCAAACTGACTATCAAAAACAAGGTCGTGAGTCTGGAAAAATAAAGCACTTATGGATATACTGAAACCAGACAACTGAATAGCGCTGGGACCAACTTTAAGAGCCCGTCACAGGGGTGTCTGGTTGGTCCCAGCGCAACGGCCGAAAGGCTGTTAAAACCTGCGGCGGGCTTTTAGTTAAGCAAGCCGCAGGACAAGCAACTAAAAGGTCGAGATCGTGGAAAATAAATATGGAAAACCAAGAACAAAAACCAAAGAAAAAATTCTATAAGCGCTGGTGGTTTTGGGTACTTGCTGTAGTCGTAATCCTCATCATCATCGGTACAAGTAGTAGCTCTACGCCGCAAAAAGTCGGTGAATCAGGAAGTCAGACGGAGCAGACATTCAAAGTTGGTGACATCGTAGCGATAGATAAAACACTATGGAAAGTAGTGAGTGCGAGGGATTTAGGGTCAGTGTTGTCTTCAGACAACCAATTCATCGAATCTAAGAAGACAAGTGGAAAATTCATCAAGGTGACGTTCGAAGTCACTAATAATGGCACTAGCTTAGAATCGGTGGGGAGCGTCGGCCTTGTTGATAACCAGAATAGAAAGTTCTCAACAGCATCAGATGTCTCTTACTGGATACCCAGCGAGGAACAGATACTGCTTCTTGACAACATCAACCCCGGAATCACTAAGAAATACACCGTGATCTTCGATGTGCCGAAGGATGCCGCTGGGTTGAAATTTAGGCCAGGTGGGGTGGTGGTGCTCAAAGACGTGTACATCGATCTCGGCTTGTAGCCCAAATTTTACTGGGACCAAACTAAAACCGCCGATTCGAATCTGCGGTTTTAGTTTTGAGCTACTGGCGATAGTTCGCTTGGATAGCAAAGTAGCTAATGTTACTTGGATCTGGCCCTCCTCCACCAATAACTGGTCGCTTTGGTACGATTTTCCCTCCAGCAGTCATATCAAAAGCATGACCGACTGCTGTCCATTCCACTCTAACAAAAGCGGGGGTTTGTTGGGCGTTCACGTCGTAATCTCTGTGAGTGGCAGCAAGACCTTGATCTAATCTTTGGATTTCAGTGCGTACTCGGCTAGTCAGGGCACGAAGTTGGGTCATATCTCCATAAACAACTCCGCCAATCGAATAATTGGCGTCGTAGCGTCGATGTGTATGATGTCTGTCGCCTCGGGCGCGATCTAGGCTTTTTAGAAAACCAACGTCGCATAAAGTACGAATATCTATATTGGCTAAGTTCCTGTAAGCTTTTAAGCATTCTGGTACGCTATTCATTTTGTACTTAAGCTTATCCCTGATTACTATAATTTTCAGTCTATTTTCAGCATAGACTAGAATATCAGCTACGAGACCATCTAAAAGCGAGTTGAAAATAGATTGGAACTCTTCCGGCGCTGGGGTAGTTGTTGTAAGTCGATTCAGTATATTAGTCACGCTGTAGTTAAATGCCCATATCGGCGGACACAATAAGACACTACTTTGTTGCCCATTCTGGCTGAAATAAGCTGGCCCTATAACTATTCCACCAGGCAATTCAAATCCACCTACCTGCTTGTTTAAAGGCGGGGTTTTTCTAAATAAATTTTTAATCCAAGAAAACAATGTCTTAGTATTGGAATCCGTCTAAATTAATTTCGTTAGCAGCCTCGAAAAAAGTAAAATGATGACTTCCGTTTTCAACCTCACTTACTAATCTTTCGACACCTGCCCTAAAATCATCCAAAAGTTTTGATAAAATAATTTCCCATCTATTTTCACTGTCTGAAAAGACTATACCGCAGCTCAGTGTAGTTATTGACGCTGGTATAACATAAACCGCCGCGGAACCCCGGGCACCTCCTATAACTGAGTGATCTACGTTAATTTGAGGAACGAAGTCTTTATATATACAAAATTTTTCTTTCGGTATAATCTCGTGTACCAAACCGGACCTCAATTTATCGTATAAACCCGGATGCTTAGCTATCAAATCTTTATATTCTTGCCCCAAGTAACTGAGAAATTCATTAAATCTTTCTACTCCAGAAGTTCTACTTTGCCCATTTTTACACCTTCCACACCCACTACCTGAACACTGCTTACATTTTTCTATCTGGCCAGCGCTGTCTTTTCGGAAGTACCCTTTTAAAAAGGCCCCTAACATTTCAATATAAGTAAAGAGGCCTAGAGCAACTAAAAAGCGAGCATCTGCTTTATCTAGCGCGCTCTTGGAATCTTCATACATCCATCTTGTAAGCGCTTTAAATTTTGAAAATTGTTCCTGCTGTTTTGTATCCATTTATTTATAGGCGTCTCGGTCTCTCGATAAAAAAGTTTGACGGCTGCCGGGCAGGGACTCGAACCCCAGTTTTCGCGTCCAGAGCGCGACGTCCTACCACTAGACGACCCGGCAATTCTTTTGTGCTATTATTGATAAACCATGCGCGGAAATAAATCAACTTTGATTCTTATCGTCGTTCTCGCGGCTGTGGTCGTCGGGTTATTTTCGCTCTCTCGCATCTTGAGTGGTTCCTCTGGCGGTTATTCTTCCAACGTTCCATGTTTGGTTCCGAATATTCCGCTCGTTCAGCACATTCATCCACACCTTACGATTTTAGTTGATGGATTAGAGGAAAAAGTGCCGGCCAACATTGGTCTCAGCAGTTGTGAAAGAGCTATTCATACCCATGACGAAACTGGTGAAATTCACGTGGAAGCCCAAGATCGGAGGGAGTATACATTGGGAGATTTCATGGATGTTTGGGGCAAAGCCATCGAACGGCCGGGATACAGGTTGCAAGTTGAAGTAGACGGTAAGGCGGCTTACGACCCAAGCACCATTGTTTTGAAAGACAAAGAGCAGATTGTTCTCAAATACGCGAGTGAAAGACCGATATTAAAATGAAGATAATAAAATCGCCCATCAAAAAGTTAGAACTCGAAGAAATAGCGCGTGAGGAATTCGGCGATGTTGTAAAGGCGGTGGTTGACGTTGAAAAAGAAATCATGGCAGTGGGCGGTGAACTCCACGCCGACGAGGAAACTGTTCTCAACGAAAAAGAAGGTTCGCGGCGGGAGGATACCTGGGGTATAAATATCTATCCAAAAAAGCCGGCGGAAGAAATGATTGAATTCGATTCAATGATTAACCTGAAACCTCATTTCGGCAACCGCTCGCGGGACGTTGAGAACCCGGAGATAAAAGATAAAATTAAAAAGGTAGTTAGAAAATTAATTATTGATTAAAATAAATATGTATATATAAATGATAATTCCGAGTGGCAGACTTAAGTATATCGCGTGGAACTCGATAGTATGACGCATCATACCGCCATACATAAGGAGTTGGCCGCCGGGCGGTGGTTTGAATTATCGCTTGCGGAACAGCTTGGCAATATCGGGTCCGAGGTTTTACGGGCAAGCCGTTCGCAAGGAAAAGACGAAAAAATGTTTTGGAATGCGGTGGAGCGGGCACTCGAGCTTTTTGACCTGACACTCGATGACCCGCGCTGGCTGGGGAGGCGGCGGGAAATCGCCCGGGCAAGGGAAGTTTTTTGCGATTCCGTCTACGGCGGGAAACTCTATAAAAGCTCCTTGCCGGACTTGCAGCGTTATTTTGATATTTTTGCTCTGGCCGCCCGGCGATAGATTTTGAAGGTTGTTATAATTTAATTAAGAAAATGTCTGGTTTTGTTAAAACCTCTTTTGTCGTTGTTTTTTCCATGCTTTTGATTTGGACTATTGCCGGCTGGCCGCGGGTTTGGCTGCCGAAAAAAGATTCTTCCGGTGTTTGGCGTCTCCAGCAGACAAGAGTGGCAAAAATAGTCTCGGCTGATACCGGTGGTCCAAATACTCCTAGTACCGTAGCTGGTGTAGCGTCAGGGTCTTGTTCCGATAATATGGCTTGGAACACAACTGACCAAACCGCTTTGACGAGTAATGACACTACCTATATTTCTTATAGCGCGGGAAACTGGGACAGTGGCAATGTGACTGATGAATTGAGGATAAGCAATTTTGGGTTTTCTCTTGTCGGCACCGTTACTTCCATTGATGGTTTTCAGGTTGATTTTCTTGGGTGGACACCCTCGGGGGCGCCGGCGGCCTCATATCAAACAGTTTCCTTATTTACCGCTCCGGGGAGCAATCGCGGAGACAATAAAGCAGCCGGGACTTTTCCTACCGCTGACCCCGGTTCCACCTATCAAACTTTCGGCGCGACGAATGATGATTGGTATCCGGCTGGCAGTTGGACTCAAGCGGAAGTAGAATCATCTAATTTTGGCGTTGCTCTCTGTCTTACGGCGAACGAAAATAATGCCACTGTAAACATTGATCAGGTACGCATCACCATTACCTACACCGTTCAAGCCAATTCCGCTCCTTCGGTTTCTGCTGTGGACATTTTGCCTTCACCAATTACTTTAACCGAAAACGGCACTTCAACCGTAACGATCACGGCGACAATTACCGACACTAATGGTTGCACCGACGTGGCGACGAACGGCACGACGACCGCCACCCTATACCGTTCCAGTTTGGGCGCTTCTTGTTCGGCCGACGCCAATAATTGCTATACAAACATTCCGATGGCCGATGCCGGGGGGACTTGTACTGGTGGCGGCGACAACTCTTTTAATGCCTCCGGCACGGTTCAAGTTTGGTATATCGCCCAAGCGACCGATGCGAGTTCCAGTTTTTCGAGCGACACCTGGCAGGCGACTGTGAAAGCAATTGATGCCGCCAGTGCCTCTTCGACCGCGACCGACGCTTCGCCGCCGGAATTGAACACGCTCTTGGCGATAGACGTCACGGGAACAATTAACTACGGCACAGTTAATCCCGATGCCACTTCCACGACTCAAACCGTAACCATCACAAACACTGGTAATTATAACTCTACCGACGCTACCTTTTCGGGCGTAAACCTCGAATCCGGCGCCAATTCCATCGCGGTCGGTTCGCAGAGGTATTCCACAACCACCAATGAATTTTGGGATTATTTGGATTATGTTTTGAGCGGGATAGACACTTTCCGCGAGCTGAATATCACCAAAGCCACTGCCACCACAAGCCCTTCCACCCAAAGTCATTTTTGGGCGATTAAAGTACCCCTAGGCACGGCGGTCGGCACTTATAATGGCACTACCACTATTACCGCCCAATAAAGTTATCAACACCCCCATTTTTTATCGGGGTGGGTAAAATATGTTAAAATTTAAGCCGATGACAATTCTGAAAGCCTACATTCTTTCCGCTCTCGTTGGGGCTTTTATATTGTTTGTGAGTTTGAGTGTTATCCCTGTTTTAGCAGATTCAGTCACCCCCTCGGTTACGGTCGGTAATGCCGCCCCTTCAGTTTCGGCGGTGGATATTTCTCCCGCGACGATAACTTTGACGGAAAACGGTACGACAACCATTACCATCACGGCGACCATTACTGATTCAAACGGCTGCAGCGAAGTTTTCACCGGCGGCACTATCAAGGCCCAACTTTACCGTTCAGGCGTCTCCGGCGCCGGCAGTTGCAGCGCTGATCCTAATAATTGCTATCGTAACATAACTATGACTGATGTCGGCGGCACTTGCGCCGGCGGTAGCGACACTTCCGGTAATGCCTCCGGAACGGTCCAAATTTGGTATATTGCCGAGGCGACGGATGCTAGTTCTTCTTTTTCGACCGAGACTTGGCAGGTTGAGGTTATTGCTACTGATTCTTCGAACGCCAGTTCTTCAGCCACAGATTCCACGCCTCCCGAGCTTTCCACCCTTCTCGCGCTTGATGTGACCGCAAGTTTGAGCTACGGCACTGTTGCCGCAAACGCCACTTCAGCGACTGTTTCCGCCTCAACCACCAATACCGGTAACTATAACACGCTTGATGCTCAATTCTCCGGCGTCGCACTTGAATCTGGAGCAAATTCCATCGCCGCGGCTCAGCAGAAGTATTCAACAACGACAAGCGAAGCTTACGAACAATTGGATTACACTCTTTCCACTACACCCACTTTCCGGGAATTGAATATTGCAAAAGCGACCGCGACCACCACACCCTCCAAGCAAGGAAGTTTTTGGGCGATTTTAATACCGGCTGGACAAGCCGCGGGCACTTATAACGGTACTACCACAATAACCGCTTATTAAAAGAGACTGCGGTGTCTTTTGTGATATGATAAGACAGATGATGCGCAAGCTTTTATCTGCTTTTTTGTTGTTGTTTTTTACGGTTCCTCTTGTCACTAATGCTTTTGGCATCTCGCCGCCGGGCTTGAGCATTGACCGATTAGTTAAAGGTTCGGAGTACGAAGCGACGGTTTTTTTGGTTCGCCAGGACTCTAAAAGTGATTTGGGTGTCGAGGCGGCTTTTGATTTTCCGGATAAAGTCAAAAGTTGGATAACGATCGAGCCCAATCCCCTCGTAATACCGGCCGGTGTTCAGCAGTTTCCGGTCAAAGTCAGGATCAGGGTGCCAGAGAACGCCGATTTCGGCATCTGGAGCGGTCTTATTACTTTTAAAACCGTGCCGGTCAATCAAAAAGGCACGGCGGGCCAGCAGGTCGTCATTGCTGTTGGCGCCAGTTTATCCCTCACCCTCACTGTCGGTGAAGGCGTTTTCGCCGATTTTAAAATTACGAGCGTCAATATCTTGGATATTAAAGAAGGAGAGTCGCCGAAAATAGAGGTGACGCTTGAGAATACCGGTAATGTCCCGATTTCGCCGGATCGTGCAACCCTTGATTTATTCGACAAGTTCGGCCAGGTGCGCTTGGGTTTTGGACAAACCGAGAATTTGCCGGAAACACCGGCTTTTAAAACCAAGAAATTTATCGTTGAATTCCCGATAGATATTAAATTGGGTTTAGGCGAATATTGGGCAGAAGCGAAAATTTACCGCGGCGAAACCGTGGTGGGCGACACCAAGACGGTTTTTGACGTTGTTGAGAAGAAGATAAAATGGTTTGTCTGGGTTATCGGCGCGGCAATTCTCCTTGTGATTAGCTATTTAGCGCGTTCTTTTTTAAGAAAACGGTTTCGGCGATGAAGAAATGTCTGGTTTTAATTACGTGTTTTTCCTTTTTTATTCTAGTTGCGGGTCGTGTTTCAGCAGGAACTTCCAACGTCACGGTGACGGTGACAAGCAGTCCGGTTTGCGGCAACGGCGCAGTTGAGTCCGGCGAGGAGTGCGACGGTTCCAATCTCAATAGTCAGAGCTGTACGACCAAAGGTTATACCGGCGGCACTTTAAGTTGCAATTCGAATTGCACTTTTAACACTTCGGCTTGCACTTCGGGCGGCGGAGGCGGCGGAGGCGGTGGGGGCGGCGGAGGAAGCGGCTACGTAGCGCCGGCAGCGAGCGTCGTTTTTTCCGGCCGAGCCTACCCCAAGAGCGCTGTTACCATCCTTAAGGATGCCCAGATTGCCGCGACCACCATTGCCGGGACAGATTCAAATTTCAGCGTGAGCGTCTCAAGTCTCTCCGGCGGCAACTACATTTTCAGCATTTATTCGGAGGACAGCAAAGGAAACCGCTCGGCTCTCTCGACTTTTCCCATCAGCGTCACGGCTGGCGCGACGACAAACGTGAGCGGCATTTTTATCGCGCCGACCATCGCCGTCGATAAGAGCGAGGTAAAGAGAGGGGAGAATATCGCCATTTTTGGCCAAAGCACGCCATTGAGCGAAATTACCATATCCGTAAGCTCGGACGAGGAATTTTTTAATAAAACCAATGCGGACGCCAACGGAACATATCTTTACAATTTTGACACATCAGTACTTGACATGGGTCAGCATTTTACAAAATCAAAGGCCGCGGTGGGCGGCGAAAATAGTTCTTTTAGTAAAGCGATAAGTTTTGCGGTAGGAACAAAAACGGTTTTGGCAAAACCGGCCTCTACGGCGATTAAAGGCGATTTGAACAACGACAAGCGGGTTAACCTCGTTGATTTTTCCATTGCCGCCTATTGGTACAAGCGTCCCTCGCCGCCTTCGAGCGTCGATTTGAACAGCGACGGCAAGGTAGATTTGGTGGATTTCAGCATTATGGCCTATTACTTCACTGGCTAACCACACAAAATTACACGAAAATATGGACACACAAAACAACACGAAGATACTGCATAAGGAGTTAAGTTATCTTATCCAAGGATGCTGTTTTGAAATTCGAAAAGAATATGGAGGCGGACAAAAAGAGTCAGTATATGTGAATTTGCTTAAAGAGTGTTTAGAGTCCAAAGGGTTAGCAGTTGAGAAAGAAAAAACAATAAAAATTTTTTCTTCTAAAAGCGGGAAAGTTGTTGGCAGTTATCGGCCTGATCTTGTAGTAGAAAATAAAATTCCTATAGAAGTAAAGTCAAGTTCTTTTTCCGGTAAACAAGACGAAAAACAACTTTATCATTACCTAAGGAACAGCGAATACGAACTTGGCTATTTAGTAAACTTCAGCACCAAAAGATTATTTATTAAAAGGATTATTTATACAAACAATTATAAGCCGTTTTTGAAACTTGTTTCGTGTATTTTTGTATTCTTTTTCGTGTGGTTAAGCGTGGCTGATGCGGCGGAAGTTAGCCTGCAAGCCGACTTGCCCGAATTTGGCGTGGGTGATGAAATTTTGGTAGACGTTCTTATTGATACCGGAGACGAAACTTTAAACGCCGTTCAAGGCGAAATCCTTTTCCCAGCGGAAATTTTGGAAATGATGGGCGTTTACGAGCGCGATTCAGTTATAATCACTTGGCTCGAAAAACCCCATCTTGTTGAGACCGGTCGTATAGTTTTTGGCGGCGCTGCGCCCGGCGGCTTTGGTAATGTTCTTACGCCAACCGGCGTCGAACCTAACCGGTTGATGAGCGTCGTCTTCAGAGGAAAAAAAGAAGGAAAAGCCGAACTGAACTTCGGCAATATCCAAGCGTTCCTTAATGACGGCGAAGGGACTGAGGCGAGCTTGACTGCTTCGCCGCTTGTCCTCACTGTGAGCGGAGAAACTGGCAAACCGAATTCTTCCAAAAACCCGATTTTAACCGATGAGGAACCCCCTGAAAATTTTGAACCGATTATTGCCCGCGACCAGGCGGTAGGAAATGACCAGTGGTTTCTCGTTTTCAGCACTCAAGACAAAGAATCGGGTGTTGACCACTATGAAATATTGGAACGTCGTCTCTTCCTCGGCCGGTGGCGAATCGGCGAGAGCCCGTATATTCTCAAAGACCAGAGTTTGCGAAGCCGGATTTTTGTGAAAGCGGCTGATAGGGCGGGTAATGTTAGAGTTGTTGAACTTGCGCCGTTTCATCCGCTCAAATGGTATGAAGACTGGTTCTTTTGGACTATACTGATTGTAGTCGCAGTTGGCGCTTTGTTTTTCGAACGCAAGTTATGGCGAAGGAGAATAACTCACAAATAAATAATCCACAAATGGTGGCGAATTTCAGACGAAAGGCGAAGAATATTTTAGTGTTGTTATTCGCTGCCATTATTTTTCTATTTGTAGGTATTCGTGGAGTAGAAGCGGCTACTTTGTACTTTTCCCCTTCAAGCGGCTCCCATGCTCTCGGTCAGAACTTTTCCGTCGGAGTTTACGTTTCGAGCGCCGACCAGGCGATGAACGCCGTCTCGGGAGTGGTGAAGTTCCCCCAAGACAAACTGAAAATCACCTCCGTTTCCAAAACCGGTTCCATCATCACTTTGTGGGTTCAGGAACCAGTTTTCTCCAACGACGCCGGCACCGTAAATTTCGAGGGTATTGTTTCGAACCCGGGTTTTACCGGTTCGGCCGGTAAGGTTATCACCTTGAATTTCAGCGTCAAGGCGGCCGGGGCGGGGCCTTTGAGTTTTTCCTCGGGCTCGGTTTTGGCAAACGACGGTCAGGGGACCAATATTCTGACCGGTCTTGGCAGCGCCAGTTTCGCTTTGGGCGATGTGCCGCTCTCGGCGCCGGAATCGACGGTTCCATCGACGGTCGCCGGTGCGCCGGCCGCTCCTCAAATTTTTTCCGACACCCACCCCGATTCCAACAAATGGTACCCGAAAAGTACCGCCTCGTTTAAGTGGGACTTACCTGCTGACGTTACTGCTGTCCGTCTTTTGGTCGGCCGGCTGCCGCAGGCGATTCCCACCGTCACCTATTCGCCGCCGATTAGTTCCAAAGAGGTTAAAGACTTGGAAGACGGCGTTTGGTATTTCCACGCCCAGTTCAAAAACGACTACGGTTGGGGAGCGATTACCCACTATCGTTTCCAGATTGATACCGTGCCGCCCGCAAAATTCGCGATTAAGGCGGTTGATTCAGAGGATTCAACCAATCCAAAACCCGTCGTGCTTTTTAATACCACTGACAGCGGTTCGGGCATTGATTATTACAAAGTAAAAATCGGCGACAAGGATTTCATTGTTGTCTCCGCTGACGAAGTTGAAAGCAATCCCTACACTCTTCCACCCTCCGCGCCTGGTAAGCAGACTCTTCTTGTCCAGGCTTTCGACCGTGCGGGAAACTACGAAACGGCCCTTACCGAAATTTCCATCGAAGCTCTTGAAGCGCCGGTCTTAACCGATTACCCTCGGGTAATCGAGCCGGGCCAGTACCTGGTGGTGAAAGGACGAACCGAGCCCCAAAGTGCGGTTTCTGTTTGGTTGGAGCAGAAAGGCGCTAACCCTCGGCTTTTTGCCGGAACAAGCGATGCGTTGGGCGATTTTACCGTTGTGGGTGACGGCAATATTCGGGCCGGCGTCTATGAGATGTGGGTAGAGGCGGTTGACAGCCGGGGAGCGAAAACTTTGCCTACAGAACGGGTAACTATCGCCGTAAAATCCTCGAATATCATTCGCATCGGCTCGATTGCTATCAACTTTCTTACCATCATTATTTCCGTTTTGACTCTCCTCATCGCTATTGTCGGAATTTTCTGGTTTGTCTTACGGCGGCTGTCCGAT
>DATLZO010000006.1:0-33474 GCA_035573955.1 Minisyncoccota bacterium | reverse complement strand
ATCTCTCGGATAGGAGTTTTATAGGGTAGAGCGCCTCATCCGGTAAGGCTGCCCGGGCAGAATTGACCGCAGCGCCACCCGTGAGAACTGTTATTAAAAGAAAGGCTACAACGACCCTCGCGAGGCGCGGGCCAAATAATGCCGGCAGTGCGGAAATGGACGGCTTTGAGTCGGCGGCAAGAGCGCTAAACATAGCCCGACGCGATTCGAGCCATCTTTTGTCGGGTTCTATCATCTTCAGAGCCTTTA
Source organism: Minisyncoccota bacterium (assembly GCA_035573955.1). Classification (GTDB taxonomy): domain Bacteria; phylum Patescibacteriota; class Minisyncoccia; order UBA6257; family GWB1-50-10; genus GWB1-50-10. Next base: position 33,225 of record DATLZO010000006.1, on the reverse strand, counting down.
TTCTCTTTATCGTTTTGAAAAAATCAAACATGGCCTTCCAATTTCTTTCTGAGGTTTCTTACACCTCTCCAAATTGAGACGTAAATGGCATTCGGTTTCTTACCGGTCAGAGCCGCTATTTCTCGAATAGAAAGTTCCTGCACAAAACGGTACTCCAACACCTCCGCTTCGGCTGGCGTGAGATTCTTCAGCGCATTAACAACCTGTTCGACCTCCATCGAGTTCGAAATCGAGTTTGAGAGATTGTTCAGATTGTCCGAGACGGCGAAGTTTTCAACGATCTCTTCGTTTATCGGCACCTCGGCACTAGACTTAGAACGCCAATAGTCGACGATGAGATTCTTCAAGACCTTATAGAGAAATACGGGGTAGGATTTCACTTTTCCCCCGCGGTTAAGATACTGCCAGGTCTTCAGGAAAGCGTCTTCGACCAAATCCTCCGCAAGCGGGCGGGAACTGACCCTAAGAATAGCAAAACGGTAGAGTCTCGGCGCCATCTCGTCGAAGGCCTTAATAAACGACTCCTGCGTCTTTCCGTCAATATGCACCCCGTCCACGGCCAACAATTCTGAAACCGACTGGTCCATGTCTTTGTCTTTATTCTGGGGTAAGACGTCATTCATAGGGAAATCTTACTACCCGCGCCCGGAACGGACAAAACAGGCCGCTCCTTTTGAGGCGGCCTGTTTCCTTTCATTTCACCGGATTCGGCTACTTGGACCACTTCTGCTTGCTGAAAACGTAGATGTAAAGGATATCCAAGATTCCTGCGGTGTTTATGACAAGGAGAGCAATGAACCACCACTTGTGCTCACGGTGGGCCGCTTTCCAAAGCGCTATTCCCTTCCAAACAAGTGTCCAGAGAATGAGAACGGAGAAAAGGATACTGCCTAAACCCCACCAGCCCATACCCGGACCCCAGGACATCATATTATTCCAACTCCAACCCATTGAATTGTAGAATGTTGCCATTGATTGTTACTTTCGGGCGACCTTTTGTTCTCCAATTGTTATTATAGAACACGTCGGTGCTTTTTCGAAAAGAACTTCGGATGCCGGAAGACTGCCTCGACCTTCCTTCTGGAATCAAATTCCCAACCGTGGATGGATGGAAAACCGGTCTCAGGTCTGTTGCTCACGGCACGTCCGGCACCGATGAAGAAACCGATGTGTTTGTGGCCTTTCAATCTCTCCCAGACAAGAACGCTGCCAGCTTCGGGTTTTGTCACTTTACTCCAACCCGATCTCCGAAGATCGTCTATAGTTGAATCTACCGTCGCATGGATTCCACCTATAAGATCAAAAAGTTTAAGGATGGATGACACGTAAAATGCGCAGGAGAGCTTACCATTCCGCAACAGGTCGGTCTTACGTCCACCGACTTTGGCGTAGAGGTTGCGGAACAAACCGGAACCCACACTGTTCCGGATAACCGCAAGATAGGTGTCGAAAAATAGGGGGATGGGTTTCTCTGATTTTTTTCGGTTAGGCATTTGCGTATGAATTGAATTGCGGTGTTTGCTGGAAAAAGTCAGAACTCATTTTGAAAAAAATCCCGACTGATTGCCGCGCTTCGCGCGGCAGAACCAAAACAGAATGCTCGCCTCGCTTTGGTCGTTTCTTTTTTCCGCCACAGTTTTTCGTCCCAATGAAATTGGCGCGCTACTTTGAGTTTACAGATTTCGGTCTTTTAGGGCAAATTATTATTAACTTTCAATAAATTTGAATCTCGGAATTTTTTTACCATCAACCTCTACCGTTTCCAAAAACATTTTCAATGGCCTAACCCACAAATCATGTTCGCCGTATAAAGCTCGATAAACAACCAATTCTTCCATAGTTTCGCTGTGTTTCGCAACTCCAACAACCTCATATTGTTTTCCCTTGTAATGTTCGTATTTCCCTAATCGTAATTTTTCGCTCATATTTTTATTCTATCAATATTTTCAACCGATAACCAAGCAGAAATCATTCCAAATCCGATTTTGTTAATTTCGAACGGCTTAACTTTTTTGGATTTTTCAAAAATATCACAAGAGACAATACTTTTTATCTTTGAGTCAATCCCCATGATTTTTTCATTATCGCCACATGGTTCATAATAACTAAAACTCGTTAACGATATTGATTTCTTTGTCTTGGATAACATCATTTTCTCCAAACTTGAATATTGCTTTAAGCATGTTTCCTTTTATAACTTCTGGCAACCAAAAAATATCATCCGGCCACATATTTTTAAAAGGTATTTCATTTATTGAAAACCATTTTTGGATTCATTTCTTCGCTTTCTATCAGTAGTTCCCCATCCCTTTTCCCGCCTCGCTCGGGGTTTCGCCCCTCGCTTGCCCGTCTCGCTCCCGCGCTCCGCGCGGAAAAATGGTGGTGCAATAAAATCAATTAGATGGCAGCAGAAAAAATTATTTTTCTGCTATCTAAAGTTATTTGTAAAAATGAAAAAGGCCCCGCGTGGTGATGTTGCTACCACGGGGGCCTTGAATTGAGGAGCGAGTTACCGCTCATCGGATCAGCGAGCTCCACTTCCAGTTGTGTTGGCGAACAGCAAGGAGCATCAGTGCTCCGTTGCCGCCGATGCCGCTTGCTAGCGGATGTACCAGCGCTTCCCAGTTGCCTTGCCACCCGATGAGGATGATCGTTGTCATTAACACGTAGGAAGCGACTGCCAGCGCCCAGGGCAACGGCTTCTCCTTTGCCCGATTGTAGTAGACGCCGACGGCCGCAGGGACGAAGGCCAACACCATCACGCCTTGGAGTAGCAGGTTTGCCATCACGCCGTCCGTCATCTTCCAGACAACGCCGACGATGATAGCAAGCACTAGGCAAATGATGTCCACTCCCCGCATCTTCGTGAACTTGCCACAGAAGAGCGAGTAGAAGAACACAAACACCAGCGCCCCGGCCGAAACAGCGGTAACCAGCCACTTGAACGGATCATGCTGGACAACGATGAAGTACGAGACGGTGTTCATCACCGCCACGATGCTTCTCACGAAGAACATCGTAGGATTCGGCGTAACGCCGTTCCGTACCACGTGCCACATGTAGCTGCCAACCGTTCCCAGAATGAGAAGGCTGGCAAGAACAGAAAGCATCTGAACCATGACAGCCTCCTTTTTCTTTTGAGATTTTGAATCGCGTGTCCTACGCGACGAGGTCTAGATCGTTATGAGCAGCGCATTGAATATCTGTTAGCGCAATAAGTGGTGTTTCAGCCACCCAATGCGCTGCTCATTTCAAAATCTCAAGGAGATTCGCTCGCAAATTTGCAAAGAACTTGAGTAAAAATTGACCTGAATTTAACTCAATTTTTACGTTAGTAGTAAAACAAATTTGCGCGAGTTTGTCAAGGTTTTGGGCATAATCAAAATATGGCCTAAAAACCTCAATAATTATGCCCAAAACCCCACCATTATTTGAGTTTTGTTTTCCTAAAAAATAAAGCAGCCTCTTAGGGCTTCTTGAAGAATCGCGCCACCATTTTTCCGCGCGGAGCGCGGGAGCGAGACGGGCAAGCGAGGGGCGAAACCCCGAGCGAGGCGGCCAAATCGTATTTGGTGGACCTAGGCGGAATCGAACCGCCGTCCCGGCAATGCGAATGCCGTGTTCTACCACTGAACCATAGGCCCAAGAGTTGTCCCGTCATCAGCGGGGACGACGGGACATCTCGCAAGCTTCAGTCGAAGACCGTGATCGGTATTTCCTGCACCAGTCTTTCACCGGGGTGTACTAAGCAGAAACGCTCCTGGAAAACCCCCGACGAGGTCGCGGCAGGTTCGCGCTCGACCTGGACGCCTCGAGGAATTTCCGCCTCCCCGAAGAGCCCCGGTTTGTGTATCCAGTTATGTTCCTTCATTGTAAACCTCCTCCTAGAGGGTCTGGTAAAAAGTTAACGGAATCTCACCGGAATGGCAAGGGAATCGTCGTTCTCCGGCAGACCCGAGGGATTGTCCTTTTGAAGAACGAGTGTGCCGGTAGCGGTCGCGGGCGGCATAAATTCCAACATCACGTCGAACGGAACAAAATCCTCCGTCATCCAATTGGAGACCGCTGTGATGTAGGGAGGATTCAAAGGGATATTTCTACCATCCGAATCGTAGAGCAGCACCGGGAACGATGCTTCGAAATACCAATATCCCCGCGCCTCGCCCGTGATCCGGAATGGGTTTTTGATAATATCGCCCGACTTTAAGCTCGTCACTCTTATCAAATCCGGTTTCTCGACAACCTGCGGCACCTTGATATCATTTTGAAAAATCAGGTATAAGAAGATAGTTAAAATGACCAAAACCAGAGTAATTAATATCCATCTTTTTTTGTTCATCTGAATTTTAAGAAACGCGCTTTATTCTTGGATTTTTTGATGATAGCGACGCCGCCGTCATCAAGCTCTTTAAAATCTTTCTGGTTGTCGGCAAAAACGACGGCGGGACCGCGGGTTATCCGCGCTTCTATCACAACGTTGTCATCAAGAACCATATGATTGAAGGGCTCGGTGGAATTATTGAATGCGAGACCAATGCCAGTTTCGAAAAAACTGTGTGTGATAGATCTGTAATAACCCGTTGAGCCGTAAGGAGTGGCAACCACAATACCGTCGCCTATCACCTCGTGACCCATGTCTTTGCCATTTATCGCGAGGTTATAGCGGATAGCACGGCTGTGGTCCTTGTTGTGGACAATGATATCGTTTATCCCTCTTGATCTATAACCGTCGGCCTCAACTTCAAGCGCCGCCGCTTCTTCTATCTCAAAATCGCCATTCTTCACCCGTTTAAGAATCTCCTCGTTCGGGAGCGGCAAGCAGCGTTTGCAGATCGCGCTCCCTTTAAGGAGTACTTTTGGCACCCCGGGAAAATCGTATTCTGCTTTCATCATTGCGCCGTCGCCACCGTAGACGAGAATAACCTCGGGATGTTCTTCGACGAGTCCAATCTTTAACTTCTCTATCTGCGGACGGATATCCTCCGCCCTTTTACCGTAGAGCAAAATGCGCATCAGAAACTTATTATATTACGAAAGTTCCCTGGCTTTCCAGAATTCCGCAAAATTTTCTAATCTAATCGCTTCCTTGTTTGTGTACTCGCCGACCCGCGTCCGGAAAAGTTCCTGGACATAGCCGCCGGTTTTCAATTCCCTGCCAATGTCGCGGGCAAGCGACCGCACGTAGAAACCGGGTCCGGTGACAAGTTTCAGTGAGAGATTTGGCCAATCATAAGAGATGACCTCGATATCTTTCACCTCTACTTCCCGGGCTTTAAGCTCTTTCGGTTCACCCCGCCTCATCCATTTGTAAGACTCCTCACCTTCTACCTTAACCGCACTGTAGAGAGGTGGCACCTGCATTATTTTTCCTTTGAACTTCTCTAGGAGCTCGGCAATCTTATCACTCCTGGGTATCTCCTTTGCGAAGACAACGCGTTTCTCACCGTCGGCGTCATCGGTTGTGCTCTCCTCACCAAGTTTGATGCGAACGAAGTATTCCTTCTCTTTGGCGACGATTTTATCCAGATACTTCGTCGAGGTACCGACTCCCACAACCAAAACGCCCTCGGCCAAAGGGTCGAGGGTGCCGGCGTGACCTACACTCCGCTCTCCTGTCACACGACGGATCTTCTCCACCACGTCATGTGAAGTCATTCCTTTAGGCTTGTAGATCGCAAAGATTCCGCCCATTGTCACTATCCTATTCCAACTGACATATAAAAACAAACCACTAAACTTATAACTGACGATCGTCAGTTATAAGTTTAGTGGACCGAAGTTAACGAAGATTAGTGAACCTGGCTACCGGGTGGAACTTTCTTGTCCGGCCGCAGAAGGGAGATTATACCGTCTGCAGAGGCTGCAAGTAGCATTCCCTGACTCTCCACGCCTTTCAAAACGCGCGGTTCGAGGTTTGCGACGATAACAATGTCGCTGCCGACCAAATCCTCCGGCGAATAATCCTCAGCGATGCCGGAAACGATCTGCCGCTCCTCGCCGCCCAGGTCAAGCTTTAGCTTCAGAAGCTTGCTAGTTTCAGGAATGCGAACAGCCTCCAGAACCCTTGCCGTCCGCAGTTCCAATTTCTTAAAATCTTCAAAACTCAACATTGTCGGAGTGCTGGGAATCGAACCCAGGCTACAGAGTCCCGAACCCTGCGTACTACCACTATACGACACTCCGAAAATTTTGGCGCGAGGAAAATCTTTCGTACTAACGGTGGCTACCACCCGTCAGCTCACATGGTATTTCTTTTTTATTTCTCTTTCAACTCCTGATTCGAATTCCTCTTTTTTCGTTTCAGCTTTCATGGCAAGAGCGAAAAGATCTTCATCCCCCAAACTGCCGAGTTCTCGCACACGGTCCTCGAGATAACCGCTCTTATTCTTCGCCGGGTTATCTAACACCTCCTCCAGAAGAACGCTGAGGATCTGTCCTACTTTTGGCCCCGGCCCTATATTCAATATCTTCATTACGTCGTTGCCATTCACCTTCAGCATCTTCGGACTTATCGGATCGTTCTTTACTTTCTCGATCATAAAAAGAAGGTGGCGGATCTTATATGGCACGGCCTTCGGTACGCCCGAACCTACTCGGTCTGCTTCCCGAACTTTAATGAGATCGGGCACATTTTCAGGACCAACCCGGGAAAGGAAACGGCGGACGCCAGCTTCAGTCACTTCGCCGACGTTGTAGTAGAAAAGATGGGAACGGACAAGATGCGATACTTTCTCCGTCAGGTCTTTTGGAAAATGGAGACGGTCCATGATTCTAACCGTCATCTTCGCGCCGACTGTTTCGTGATTATAAAAGGTGGAATATTTCCCCTCCCCGCGCTTGGTACGGGGCTTACCAACATCATGGAAAAGAGCTGCAAGCCGGATGTGAAGCGGGTAACCCTTTTCGGCGGTGTAATTCAGTGCCCGGACATTATGCTCGAAAACGGTGTAGATATGGTGCAAGTTCTGACCGCAACCGATGCCTTCGCGTAATTCCGGAACAATGTAACGCAGGAGGTCGTAATCCTCGAGCTTCACGATACCGCTCGCCGCTCGCGGAGTCATCACTATCTTCACAAACTCGTCGCGGACCCGCTCCTTGGCAATGGTCTCGAGGAGTCCCGCGTTGTTTTTCAAAGCTCGAGCAGTCTCCTTGTCTATATCGAAACCCAGTTCGGATGCGAAACGCACCGCTCTCATGAGGCGCAACGCGTCCTCACTGAAACGCTCTTTAGGAGCGCCGACCGTCTTTATCACCTTCGCTTTAATGTCGTCCCGACCGCCAAAGGGGTCGACGACGGCGCCGGATAGGTCCATTGCGAGCGCATTCATGGTGAAATCGCGTCGACACAGGTCCTCCTCGATCGTCTTTGCAAATTTTATCTTGTCCGGATGGCGCTTGTCGGTGTATTTGCCCTCTATCCGAAAGGTAGTCACCTCCACTATTTTCAAATTATCCTCGTCACTCCCGGTCTTCACCCCGACGGTGCCAAATTCGTTCTCATAGACACTCTCGGGAAATATCTTTTGGACCACTTCGGGCTTAGCCTCAGTCGCAATGTCCCAATCTTTGGGTTCGCGGTGAAGTATGAGGTCGCGAACACAGCCGCCTACAAGATAGGCCTTGTGGCCGGCCTCCTCAAGCTCCTTGGCAATTTCTCTCACAACTTTCGGAATCTCTGCTTTCATTGGATTAATTGTAAGCGTTGTCACTTGCGGTGACAACGACTACAATCAAAAACAAGCCCCTGTGGTGAAATGGATATCACGACTGGCTTCGGACCAGTTGTTGGGGGTTCGAATCCCTCCAGGGGCACCAAGACTTGATTTTCGTCTTTTTACCGACCAAAGCCGCAACACACTGCGCCGCCGTTTTATCACTCGCCACACTACAGAAAACGCGGCAATAAGCCGCGCTTTCATTCTCAAATGTTTTCCCAGCTATCGGAAAAGAAAACGCTTCAGAATATCGAAGATGTTTCCGCCAGAAGGCACGGCGGTGTCCGACGGTTCCTGTTCCGGAGCTTGATACTCGGTTGGGGACGGCACGAAATCATGCGGCGGTGATATTTGCTGCTGCATCATCCACCGAATATCTTCGATCTGTTCCAGCGACGGCATCATCCCATTCTGGAACTGGTCCCGCAACTCTTCGAACTTTCTCGTCTGCTCCGGAGGAATTTCGAAGCCGCCGGGAACCATCCCTTCCGGCAGGCGCATTTCGTCAATAGGTGTTTGAAATATCGGCGGAGCAGAACCCGGTGGCGCAAAACCAGCGCAAGCATCAGGATTGCTACGACAAAAAGTTTCACATTCCTCCCGAGAACGGCAGCCGCCGGGACCGCCAAACCCACCTTCTTGCGGCAGAACGCCCCCCGGCATCATTTCACTATTGTGCGGAGGACTAATCGCTTTACCGTTTTCTTCAAAGCATCTCTGCATAGCGTCGCCGATCTGTTGATTCGGCATCACTGCCCCAGATTTCAATTTTTCAATAACATCAACCCCGACAACGGATGTTACACACTCGAGTACCCGGGGCGGAGCCTGGGTCAGACCTTGCATCATCTGTTGCCGCCCCTTCTCCATCATCCGCAGATCCTCGTCCGAAATAAGATTATGCTCTTTGGCAAATTCGAAACAAATTTCCTGATTGGCGGGATTTTCGCAGAAAGCGTTGCATTCTTCCCGGCCCCGACAGTTACCCGGCCCCTTGCCGCCAGTTTTCCTTGCCATCACCGCTTCTTCAGAAGAAACAAACCCGGCCGCTTCGGCAAAAGTTATGCAAGCCTCGAAATTGCCAGGCTCCGCGCAATAAGCATCGCACGCCTCCTTGCCGCGGCAGGGCGGCGGCTTTGCTCCCTTCCTCATCGCCTCGATCATCCTTTTCGCTTCCGCCAATTCCTCGGGTGGGATAAAACCCGCCACCTCGGCGAACGTGATGCATTCCTCCATATTGTTTGGGTCACTGCAATAATCGTCGCAGCTTTCCTTAGAAGTGCAGTTACCGGGGAGCTTCGCTCCCTTTGCCAGTGCGGCCCGAACTTTCTTCGCTTCTTCAAGCTCGCTAGACGACATCAAACCATTCCTCTCGGCGAAAGCTACACACTCATCGATATGATTAACGTCGTTGCAATAACTTTCGCAGGCATTCTTGGTGGTGCAGCCGCCAGGACCCGCGCCGATCTGCATAAACTTGCGCGCTTTCTCAATCTCCTCGGCCGACATCAGGCCATGTTCCTCAGCGAAAGCGATGCAAGCGGATATATTAGCAGAGTCATCGCAATAAACGCGACATTCTGCTTCGCTCCCGCAATTACCAAGCTCCGACACCGGGAAAACTATGTCATTCTCGGAGGCGGCATGGGTTACCAGAATAAGAGAAATGAGAGCACCGACGCCAGCGGCAATTATGGGAAGGATTTTATTCTTAGTTGCGGTACTGGTCATTCGAATGGGTTGGTCCTGATGTCTAAGAAGGGATTGGTAGCATCGACCGGGTTCACTTCCGGCAATTTTTCTAGAGGATTGGAAACGGGATCAATTTCGGGCAATGAAACAGCACCCGGTGATTCGAGTGCATTTTCTGAGGGTAATTCCCTCCCCCGCGATATCCACCAATAGACCGCGGCAGCGACCACAACCACAACCACCGCGACGACTATCGTGACGGTCAATTTCTTGGAATGCGGTTCTGCGTTTGGCACATTCATGGCTTCTTTAATAATTCTAGCAAATCCTGCAATTCAGAATAGCTTTCCCGTGTTCTTATTGGAAGTACGGAAAAGCCAACAAATACCGCCGAATCTTCGTAAAAATGGGTAAGTTACAACGAAACTCGGGAGATAGGCGTTTCTAAAAGCGGGCTTTTATTTTATGTGTTGAAAAACATATTTCTGTCCCGAACAAAGATAACGGTTTTATACCAAACAAATCCAAATTCTGTCCTGGGACCTCAATTATGCGCCGCCTCTTATTAGGACAAAGGAATAAAAAGTAATACGTTTCAAAACAAAATGTAGATTGGCTAGATTGACTAGAATTATTCGACACGTTAACTTGAAAGGTAGCCACCCCTAGCTCAATTGGTAGCAGCAAGCGCCTCTTAAGCGCAAGGTTCTGGGTTCGAGTCCCAGGGGGTGGACATGAAAAATCCATTCGAAGATGTGGAGAAGAAAATCGATATAGAAGCGGCTTTTGGGCGCGCTGAACGGGTCCTCGCCATCGACGTAGTCAAAGAAAGAGACTTTACCGATCTATATGGCGAGGTGAACGTCGAACGTGATCTTGAGGAAATTAAAAGGATCGAATCAAGTCCGGACTACGAGAAACCCAGCAAAACGGCGACAATCCTCGAGGCGATCATCCATGAACAGGCGGAATTGAGCGATTGGTTGGGTCCCGACGCGAAAACCGTGAAAACAGCCCACTACGATGATGTGAAAAACGGTGTCGATGAAATAGTGGAATTTGCCACCGAACCCGGTAAAATTTCCCGATTGGCTCTTGGCATTGACGTTACTTTCAATCCGATCATCGACAAAAAGCTGGGGAAAATCATTTCAAGGATAAGAAATGGTGAGCTCGCTAAGGTAAAATACTTTCAATCCTCGTCCCTAAGAGGCGAGTTGAGACAGATTCCGGAAGTTGTTGTCGGTGCCGACCAAAAAGCGATCGAGAATATAATACCGGTTTGGCTCGGCCATGACCGAACCAACCTAGCCAAACATCCGATGCAAATCCTGATACTCGAAGAGATGCGTCTGGAACTCGAGGTTTTCGCGGAAGTGGCAGATGATGCCGGACAAACGGCCATCGCCGAGGCATATCGAAACGACCTTGCCATCGTAAACGATTTACTTGCGCAAAAAGAAGAATTGAGAAAACAGAACCCCATCGAAGCCTTGAAAACCGATCAGGTTTTCTTCGGTATTTACCTCTACCTCGAACGTTTGAGAAAGGGCCTTAATAAAGATTGAATTTCGTGGTACAATATGGCGCGATATGACGGAGTTCGGCGCGCCACTCTCGGAAATCCATGGCATCGGGCCGCGTTTCATCTTCAAGTTGAAGAAGCTAGGCCTCACCACCGTGAGAGATCTACTTCGCCACTTCCCCACTCGCTACGAGGATTTCTCCCAAATCTACCCGATTAAAGACTTGGAACCGGGCCAGGAAGCAACAATTCAGGGCGTGGTGAAGGAAATCGGCGGACGCCGCACCTGGCGGAAACATCTCTACATAGTAGAAGCTCTCATTTCGGACGAAAGCGGTTCCATCCGTGCCGTCTGGTTCAACCAACCTTATATCAAGAATGTTCTCCATCCCGGCCGCATCGCGAATTTCTCCGGCAAGGTCACTCTCTCCGGCGAGGAAATCTATCTCTCCAATCCAACCTATGAGGTCTTGAGCGAATACCGGGAAACCAAACACACCGGCCGCATAGTGCCGGTTTATCCTGAAACACGGGGATTAACCTCAAAAGGCCTCCGTTTCCTGATAAAACCGGTGTTGGACGATTTAGAGGAGCTCCGTGATTTCATCCCGCACGAGGTTTTAAAGAGAAAAGGGCTGCCAGAACTGAATAAAGCCCTAAACGATGCACACTTCCCAGCAAACCTCGATGATGCGATCGCAGCCAAGCGTCGGTTTGCCTTCGAAGACCTATTTCTACTCCAGCTCACAGTTCTCATAGAAAAACTCGCGATCGCGAAGGAGAAAGCGGCACCGCTCGGACTAAGGAGCGAAGAAATTAATGAAATCATCGCCGGGCTTCCATTCGAATTAACCGAGAGCCAGATGAAATCACTTCAGGAAATTCTGAACGATCTCCGGAAGAACAGGCCGATGAACCGTCTACTCCAAGGCGATGTGGGAAGCGGCAAGACGGTGATTGCCGCCATCGCCGCGCTCGTTGCAGCAAAGAACGATGGTCAGACTGCCTTCATGGCGCCAACAGAAATTCTCGCCCGCCAGCACTACGGCACTTTAACAAAGATCTGGGCTGACGCGGAGTTCGGTATCGGACTTCTCACTTCGGCTGAAGCAAAGGTCTTTTACGGCAACGGTCTGGAATCGGAACTTAAGAAAACAGATTTCCTGAAAGAGGTTTTGGTCGGCAAGATCAAGATAACGGTCGGTACTCATGCTTTAATTCAAAAAAATGTCAGCTTCAATAATTTGGCCCTTGTGGTTATAGATGAACAGCATCGTTTCGGCGTAGAACAACGCAAAATGTTATTAAAGAAAAGTAAATCAAAAACTAAAAATGCAGGCGGTATACCTAATCATACCACCACTGTTCCGCACTTCTTGAGTATGTCAGCAACGCCGATACCGCGAACTCTATCCCTCACCCTTTTCGGCGATTTGGACTTATCGCTCATTACCGAGCTTCCTAAAAACCGCAAACCGATCTTGACCAAAGTGGTATCACCCGAAAACCGCAATAAGGCCTACGCTTTCATTAGGGGGCAGGTGCACAAGGGCCGGCAAGTCTTTGTTATCTGTCCGCGCATCGAACCAGGTCAAATGTCAGAAACCGATCCGGCAAAACTCGAGATCAAATCCGTGAAGGAAGAGTTCGAAAAACTTTCGAAGAATGTGTTCCCCGATCTCCGCGTGGCGATGCTCCACGGTAAGATGAAACTGAAGGAAAAATCAGAAACTATGAAGGATTTCATCGATAGAAAGACCGATATCCTAGTTTCCACCTCTGTCGTCGAAGTCGGAGTGGATGTGCCGAACGCGACAATAATGATGATCGAGGGCGCTGACCGCTTCGGATTGGCACAACTCTATCAGTTCCGGGGCCGGGTGGGAAGGGGTGAACATCAGTCGTTTTGTTTCCTCTTCACCGATTCTGCCTCCTCCGCAACGCGCAGAAGACTGGAATCAATAGTCAAAGCGAAAAATGGGTTCGAGCTCGCGGAAAAAGACCTTGCATTGCGGGGTCCGGGCGAGTTTTTAGGCGAGGCCCAAACCGGAATGCCCGACCTCGCAATGACTGCACTACAGAACCTGGACCTGATAAAAGAGGCGCGGGAAGAAGCGTTCGCAATATTGAAAAAGGACCCGGTACTGAAGAATTATCCGGTTTTAAAAGAACGTCTCTTGGATTTCAAAAAAGATACTCACTGGGAGTAGGTCTATCGAACAACTGCGCTGAATTCATTTTTGGTTCGTTCTTCTATTTCCTTCTGGATTTTGTCCACCTCCTCGTTCGTTAGCGTCCTCTCCGGCGAACGGTAAGTAATGCGGAAAGTGTAACTCACCTTGTCCTTGCCAAACTTTTCCTCGTTCTCGTAGGTATCGATAAGTTTAACCTCTTCCACTAAGTCACCGCCCGCGTCCCGCACCATTTCGTAATAGGTGTTCAAGGCGACATTCCGGCCGACTACGAACGATATGTCGCGATAGGTCATCGGATACCTGCTCACATCCTTATATATGCTCGAGAGGTTCTTGAACTGGCCTACAATCCGCGGGTCCTCGGACCAAAAAATGCGGATGTCGGGAACGTTCATCTTAGCCATGGCAAGCCGCTCAAGACCCATGCCGAAAGCCCAGCCGTTATAGATTTCCGGGTTGAGACTAAGTTTCCTCAAAACTTCCTTATGGACCACACCCGAACCGAGAATTTCGATTTCGCGGCCGTTTGTTTCGATAACCATTTCGAAGCTCGGGTCGGTGAAAGGGAATGTATCCGGATTGAACTTGTACCGTACTCCCTCGCCGTAGAGAGCCTTTGCGATGTCTACAAGAACCTCCTTCAGCTCCTCGGCTCCTATTAACTGTTTATCTCGACGGCAGACATACCAGCCGTCAATCTGGTGAAAAGCCGGATAATGGTTTCGGTCTATCTCGTCCTTGCGATAATTCTTGCCGTAGCAGAGGGCTCCAGCCCCACCTTCTGTTTCCAGTCTTTTTCTCACGTCATCCTGCGCCATGTGGTATGACCACATCACCGTCGTGTGCGTCCGCAGGACCCAATCGGGCTCGAGATAGTACGTGTCGGTTTCCCGCCGGCTCGGGTGGTCTAAGGGCGTGTTCAGAAGGTCAAAATTCGTTTTCACATTCACCACCTCCGGCACCTGGAGCACGTCGAAATCGCGGAAGCGCGGCAGGGCCACTATTGCGTCGACGATCATTTTAAGCGGCGAACCCTCTCGCCGCGTGAGATCCGGTAAAGCGAGTAGACGCTTCACGCGCAAGCTCTTGAAATCGTTCTTTGCCTCCAGGCGCTTAAGCACCTCCAGGGAAAGGGGGTCATTTATTTTCCGCAATTTTCCATCCATTCTAAAATTATTGAGCTTTTATCAAAACGTTGCAAACGCAAATTTATTGGGTTATCTTTTAATCGCGGGGAGGTGCTCCGGATGCACGGGAGGCTCATAACCTCCTCGGAGCGGGTCCGATTCCCGCCCCCGCAACACTTCGACTCGCTCCGCTCGCTCAGTGCAAACCATAAAATAATTGAGTCGAAGTAACCTGAGTTTACCTAAGTGCTACCGCTTAGGGTGTATGCCGGCTTAGCTCAGTGGTAGAGCGAGGGACTCATAAGCCCTAGGTCGCAGGTTCAATCCCTGCAGCCGGCACATGGACCCGTGGTGTAGCCCGGTTAACACGTCCCCCTGTCACGGGGAAGATCGCCGGTTCAAATCCGGTCGGGTCCGCCAAAAAAATGAAAGCAGTAATTTTGGCTGCCGGAGAGGGGGTGCGTATGCGACCTCTCACCAACGATACTCCAAAACCGCTCCTTAAAGTTGCGGGAAAACCGCTGCTCTACCACTTAGTCTCGAAATTACCAGTGGAGGTGGACGGCCTCATTATAGTCATCGGCTACCTGGGCGAACAGATCAAGAAATATTGCGGAGACGAATTCCTGGGACGCAAAGTGCATTATGTAAGACAGGAAAACCCCCGAGGTACCTACCACGCTCTTTCACTCTGTCAACCGTACCTCCACAACGATAAAGACGGGAAATTCTTTGTGTTCTATTCCGACGATCTCATTGATGAAGGAACTGTGAGAAGAGCGATGGCCTACGAAAGAGCTCTCATCGTCAAAGAAGTTGATGACCCACGCCGCTTCGGCGTCGTTATCCTGAACGATAACGGTTCCCTCAAGGAGATAGTGGAAAAGCCAGAAAATCCGAAATCCAACCTTGTTCTTACAAACGGCTTGGTCCTTGATTACAAGATATTCCAGTACCCGCCGATACAAACGGTGAAAAATGAGTATTACCTCTCAACCGCCGTCGCCGAGCTCGCCAAACACCACAAAGTGATGACTGTGAAGGCGGACTTCTGGTTTCCCATCGCCACCCCCGAAGACCTTAAAAAAGCTGAGGAAATTCTTAACAAATAACAAACCATAAATATCCACGGCCGTGGATATTTA
The DNA here is from genome assembly GCA_035573955.1 of Minisyncoccota bacterium. Classification (GTDB taxonomy): domain Bacteria; phylum Patescibacteriota; class Minisyncoccia; order UBA6257; family GWB1-50-10; genus GWB1-50-10. The sequence goes on along the minus strand of DATLZO010000006.1, from coordinate 17,823 downwards.
TGGTTGTAGCTTAAGCTTTGTTTTAGCTTAAGCTTTTTCGTAGTACTGTCCCAAACCTAGAATGTCAGCTTCACGAAAATGCTTGCCGATAAGCTGGAAACCGACGGGTAATTCCTTGTCAGCAAGGGAATATTTCTTCACGGGAATGGACACCGCCGGCACACCGGCTAGGTTAGCTGGGATTGTGAATATGTCCGAAAGATACATCTGAATCGGGTCGGCCGTTTTCTCGCCGAGCTTGAACGCGACATCTGGAGTCGTTGGCGCGAAAATCACATCCACTTTTCTGAAAGCCTCATCAAAATCCTGAAGGATCAACCGCCGCACTTTTTGAGCTTTGGCGTAGTAAGCATCATAGTAACCAGCAGATAAAACAAATGTTCCTAAAAGAATACGTCGCCGCGGTTCAGCGCCAAAACCATTACCTCTTGTTTTAAAATAAATATCCCGTAAATTTTGAATTTTGAATTTTGAATTTTGAATTCTTGTGTAACGGATGCCGTCGAAGCGAGCTAGGTTTGCAGAAGCTTCGGCGGGAAGGATAATATAATAAACGGAAAGGGCATACTTCGTATGAGGCATCGATATTTCCTTGAACTCCAGCTTTAGACTGCGTAGCTTCCGTTCCGCTTCAGCCATCCCTTTTTCAACCTCGTGCGAAAGGCCGCCTGCGAAATATTCCTTAGGTATACCTATCCTCAATTTCTTTAGATAATCGAGCTTCGGCTCAAGAAAACCGTTTTCCTCCGTCTCAACGCTCGTTGAATCCATTTCGTCCCGACCCCGGATTCGATTAAAGACAATCGCCGCATCCTCCACTGTTTTCGCGAGAGGCCCGATTTGGTCTAAACTCGAAGCAAGAGCGATAAGTCCGTGCCTTGAAACCGCACCGTAGGTGGGTTTCAGGCCGACCACACCGCAGAAGGCGGCTGGCTCACGGATTGAACCGCCGGTGTCAGAACCAAGCGAAACGAGAGCCATGTTCGCAGCAACGGCCGCGGCACTCCCGCCCGAGGAACCCCCGGGTACGCGAGAAAGATCGTAGGGATTATGAACCAGTTTGTAGCTGGAGTTTTCGTTGGATGAACCCATCGCAAACTCATCCAAATTGGTCTTACCTAAGAAAACTGCGTTCACTTCCTTTAATTTTTTTACAACCGTGGCGTCATAACTTGCCCGATAATTTTCAAGGATTTTCGAGCCTGCAGTCGCGGGCGCACCCTCAATAAGAATCACATCTTTTATTGCCATCGGTACGCCAGCAAGAACATCTACTTCCTCACCCGAAGCAACTTTGGCATCTACAACAGACGCTGCTTTTAAGGCCTCGTCCTTTTGAAGCGAAAGGTAAGCGCCGATCTCCTTATCTTTTTCGTCGATCCAATCAAAATATCCTTTTGTAATCTCGAAAGCAGAAAACTTCTTACCGAGCAACCCCTCGTGAAAACTTTTAATCGTCAATTCGTGGATATTTTTCATATCACTCGAACACGGGCGGGACTTTCAAAAATCCCCTTTCCTTTTCCGGGAATTGGTCGACTGATTTTTCCCCCGGCAATCTTTCTCCTTTCCCATCGTCTCGCACGATGTTCTCCAAAAAAGTGCCACCTGACATCGGCAAAACATTCTTAGTGTCCAATTCTTTTAGTTCATCGAAATATTCTAGTATCCTCTCGAGATCGCTGACGAGAGACTCCTCTTCCCGCGGGTTGATGTCCATCCGGGCGAGCTCGGCAAGTTTTTTCACCGTCTTTTTATCGATAAGGTTCATTTGATTGCCTCAAATCATCGCAAGAAATTCCTTTTCGGTCAAAATCTTAACTCCCAGTTTCTTGGCTTTGTCGTACTTGGAACCGGGATCGCTCCCAGCAACCAAATAATCGGTTTTTTTAGAGACGTTTTCGGAAACATCGCCGCCCAAAGCCCGAATTTTTTCCTTAGCCTCATCCCGTGAAAAAGATTTAAGCGAGCCGGTGAGGACGAAAGTCTTTCCAGCAAGCTTCGAACCGGATGTTTTGGTTTTTTCAAAAACGACGCCGGCTGCGGAGAGTCTCTCAAGAAAATCTATATTGCGCGGCTCGTGGAACCACTCATAGATACTTTTTGCGACCGCAGGGCCTACATCACGAACCTGCATCAGATCGCCAATCTTGAGATTCTTATACGTGCCGATAAGCTCTTTAACCGAAGAAGCGGGGAAGTACTTCGAAAGGAGAAGAGACGTCTCTTCGCCAACATGAAGAATACCCAGAGCGTAGATGAATCGCGGAAGTGTAACCCGCTTTTTCTCCCTAATCTCCCGCACAATATTCTCTGCTGATTTCTCACCGAAACGTTCCAGAGCAGCGATATCACCTTCCTTTAAGTAGAATATGTCCGAGGCATCGGCAATGAGACCTTCGTCCAGGAAACGGTCGATGATCTTTGGACCCAAACCCCGGATGTCGAAGGCGGAACGGGAAACGAAATGACGGAGCGACTCGCGGTGCCGCGCGCCACATCTCGGATTGGAACAGCGGTAAATTGCACCATCACTTGCCACCTTAGAGCCGTCGACAGGGCAAGTTTTTGGAAAGTGGAATTCTCTCTCCCGCCCGGTCCGCATCTCCTTTAAAACCTTCTTTATCTGCGGAATGACGTCGCCGGCCCTCGAGACCACCACCGTGTCGCCAATCTTGAGACCCAGTCGCCGGATTTCATCGTAATTGTGGAGAGTGGAGTGTGTTATGGTAATACCGCCTACCCCCACCGGCTCCATAATGGCGACGGGCGTCAAGGCACCCGTCCGACCGATCTGAACTCTGATGTCCTTTACAGTCGTCGTCGCTTCCTTCGGCGAGAACTTGTAGGCAATGGCCCCACGGGGCGCTTTACCAACCACTCCAGCCGATTTGAAAGTTATGTTGTCATTCAAAATGACGACTATGCCGTCGATATCATAGGGCAACCGGTCACGGTGCTTCTCCCACCAGTCGCGGAATTCAAAGACCTCATCAAGCGATCCTACGCGGCGATTATTGGGGTTTGTCACAAAACCAAGATCGCGGAGAAATTTATGCTCTTCCTCGTGGGTTTTCTGGCCTAAGTCAGTCACGATAGCGTACTGAAATGAATCTAGTTTGCGCGAAGCGGTAACTTTGGGATCGAGTTGTCTCACCGAACCGGCGGCAATATTACGCGGATTGGCATAGGTTTTTAAACCCTGCCGTGACTGTTCCCTGTTGATACGCTCAAATTCTTTCTTTGAGAGAAATACTTCTCCGCGCACAACCATTTTTTTCGGAATTTGGAACTTGGAATTTGGAATTTGCAACCTCAAGGGAATTGCCTCGATTGTTTTGAGGTTGTTTGTGACATCCTCACCGATCTCGCCATTACCGCGGGTTGAGCCCCGTACAAAGATTCCGTTCTCATAGACAAGTTCGACGGCAAGTCCGTCAATCTTCAGTTCGCAGTAAAATTCAGGTTTCACCCGCCGGCCCAGGTATTTCTCAACCCTAGCGAACCATTCTCTCACGTCCTCTTTGGAAAAGGCATCATTGAAAGAAAGCATCGGTGTTTCATGGCGGACCTTTTTGAACACTTTGAGCGGCGCGCCACCCACCCGCTGAGTCGGAGAGTCGGGAGTCACAAATTCCGGAAAATTCTGCTCCAGGTCGAAAAGTTCCTTTTTTAAGGAATCCTCCACTTCCGGCGAGACATCTTCCTTATTCAGAACTAGCCGCGAGTAGCGATAGCGGTCGATAGTTTTCTTCAATTTTTCAATCCTATCCCTCGCAATTGATCTATCCATACTACTATTGCGAAGAGGGTGCTTCGAAAATCGTTTCCAAAATCCTCACAATTTTGCCGCCGGCAGCATAACCCTTAGAAAGGATGTATATGAGGTTTCCGTCTTCATCGGGATTGTAATTGATTTCAACCGAAACATTTTCGTCATCAAAAGATATATCCAAAGGATTATCGGCGCTGCAGGTTCCCCCGCCTTTAAAGGCGCACCAGGTTACGCCCTCTATGCCGGCGTCGGCCGCGAAAACGGCCTTGGCGGAATTGACCGCGTCATTTGCCGCCCTAATCTGGTAGAACATAAGGATCCCTGCAATCGCCGAACCCGATAGAAGAATACCCCCCAGCATCACCACGCTCAATATCATCACCTGCCCCCTGCGGTAATTTTGAGTTTTAACGCTTTGACTTCGCTCAGCATTAAACTTGAGCGCAGTCGAAGGGTTGAATTTTGAATTTTGAATTACTTTCATGGTGTTGGCGGCAGTTCCTGCGGCAAAATCCTTGCCGCAACCGTGGTCTGGAAATCGAGGGACTCGCCGACAATGCCGGGGTTAGCAGAGCCAATCTTCATAAAGAACGTTATTCGCCAAGGGTCTTTCCCGCTATCCAAGTTGCCGGTATTTACGAAGCAAAGCTTTTCCAATTTCACGTTCGAGGCAGTGAGCGGTTCAAAAGAACTTGCCGAACAGTCGGTTCCGGAGCATTCCTTCCTTAAAACGGCGCCGTTCTCACCGCGGTAAAAAACACTGTTTGCCCGCGAATTGGTGAACGCAAGTTCTTCTTTCTGCCCCGCAGGACAGTTACCCGGAGCAATGTTATTAAGTCCAAAATTGTAACCAGTTCTTATCTCTCGAGCCATTTGCTCGATCGCCAAACTGGCATTGGAATTCACCGAGAGCATTTGATTCGCCATCCGTTGAGTGCGGAGTGCCCGAACAAAACCGCCGACGGCTATGGTGATGGCTATGATAAAGACCGACATCGCGACGATGAGCTCAATAAGGGTGAATCCCGCTTGTAATTTTGAATTTTGAATTTTGAATTTTGAATTAAACATTATCGCCAGTCGAAGAAATGATCTTCCAACACGACCGATTCTTCACCGCTCCGGCCGGTCCAGGTGACGGATGAAACGACCTTAAGTTCGTCCGTCCCGCCTTCGTCCAGGTCTATTTCCGTAATACTGACTTTTCTCTTGAAAGGAGTAGCGACGCCGTCGCCGTATCCGTAAACGCCGGTGTCGGAATCGAATTTGAGCGGCGTGCCGGAAAAGGGGACAAGAGCCGTGCCGTCGAAGCTCAATTCGTAATCGCCGCCCGCAATGCCTTCGTTCCAGGGATTCGCATCGGCGACGTTCTTGTCGATCAGGCTTTTCACCACTTCTATTCCTTCGGCCGCAAGATAGGTGGCGACGAATTTCTGGCTCACTTCCTTATTCAATCCAACCGATTGTGACAGCAATCCCAAAATCCCTACAATACCGATTGTGGCGATGCTCAAAGCGACTATCGACTCAATAAGTAAATTACCTTTTCTGTTTTTGATTCCCCTTTCGTGGCTCATAGTTTTTGTCTTAATCTGCGACTATTTGGCCGGCTGCCGAAATGGTCGTATTCGCAACGGAAGTCGAACCGCCGGATACAGAACTTATTGTGACGGTGACGGGAAAAGCAACACTTGATGTCGCCGTAAGTTCCGGAGCGACAAAAAGAACGTCCAAGCCATTATCGGGCAAACCGATAAATTCGTTCCTGATGTCGAGTGTTTGCGTCTCGAGCGCCTCAGGCGGCGACGCGGCGGGGTCATAGCGATAATTCGCGTCGTCGACGCTGCAGGTACCGACCCCCAAATCGGCAAAAAGAATCATTGTCCGGGGCGCTTCAAAATGCACCCCAAAGGCACAAAAATCGTAATCATTGGCGGCTATCAATGGATTCTGGTATTTTTGAATGGCAAGGGATTTTGCCCTATTGAGAAGCCCTACTACCACTGCCTGATCCTTGAACATCAGAATCTGGTTATGACCGGAACGGTTGTAAACGATGGTGAGTATTGAAAGAAAAACGGTAACCACCAAAACCACCATCATTTCTATGAACGTGAAGCCCCCGCGAGATTTCATACTCTTTTAATTATACACTCAATCGGGGAAATTCCTAAAAATCAAATTTTAAAAAGTCCGAAATACCCGCTTACGATCTGAAAACCGAAAAAGAAGGTGAGCAACATCCCAATAATCATGATGGGAGCGAAAGGCAGCTTGTCGCGGAACGTCTTCTTTTTAAGGAGGAGCATCACCACCCCAATCGCGCCGCCGAGGACGAAAGCGAGAATCATGGCGAGAGCCATATCGGGCCAGCTAAGTATCAAACCCGAGGCAGCGGCGAGCTTCACATCGCCCATACCCATCGCCCGCCCGCGGGAAACCGCGAGAAGAAATCCGAAGAAAATGAGTCCGGCGAGCGCTCCAAACACGTGGTTCATCCACACAACCTGGTTCGGCGAAAAGATGATCTGATAATGCCGGAGAAATGATGAATGGAAAGGTAGAAGCCAAGCTGAAGGCATACTTTTCACGGCGACGAGAGCCAAACCTAAAATTCCTAAAAAGACGTTCAACTCGTTCGGGATGAGGTAATGCTTCAAGTCGATCGCGCTTATAACGAGCCAAACGAGCATGATGACGATCCATATAGCGAGGAAAGCGTAATAGCTGCCGAAGCCCGCGCCGGTGGGGAAAATAGAAACGAATCCGTAAAAATTCCTGAAGAAAAATGGGAGAAAAGCGAAAACGGCGCCGGAGAGGAATTCGACAAGAGGATACTGGAGCGTCAGACGCTTATCGCAGGACCGGCACCGGCCACTCTGGACGATGTAGGAGAAAAGAGGTAGAAGTTCAAACCAGCGAAGTGTCTTACCGCAATGCGGGCAGTGCGAACGACCCCGAAAGTTATTCAAATTAAAAACGCTCCGTTCCGGAGCATAACGCAAGATGACGACGTTCAGAAAGCTTCCGACAGCAAGACCAAAAAGGAAAAGTAAGATGAGATAAAAAGTTTCCATTGTCAGCGGCCGCTCAAACCCACCGAAACGCAGTAGGAATTCTGGTCGTCGCAGGTGCAGGACGGCGGCGGAACTCGGAGAGAGCCCACCGGGCTTACGTCATAGCTCCCGGAGACGCTTTGGATGTCGCTGCCGCGGTCGTTCTCAAGGCATGCGCCTACGACGTAGGCCTGACTTGAAACCCGGAAGTAGCCGTACTCGCCGCCTTGCGGGTCATGAGGCAGGCCGGAAATGGAAGTGTATAGTTCCTGCGGGTAGGATTGATTGTGTTCGACATAGTAGTTCTCCAATCCCGTCTGAATCTGCCGAAGATCCGCGATACGGCGGGCATCCCGCGCTTTACTCCGGGCGCTGCCCAAACCGACAAGAATAGTGGAAGAGAGAAGACCCACAATGGCGATCACGACGAGCATTTCAATCAAAGTGAAACCCGCACCGCTTACTTTCGTGGCAAATGAAGATTCTCTACCGTATTTTTTAGACGAAGGTTCCATTTTCGGCAAAAACGATGCGGGTTTCTGTCGGTGGTTCATTTATTTCCTCTACTGTGAAACGCAATATTGTCTATTGGCGCAACCAGGCATACCCGAGGGACAGTTAGCGGCTCCCTTAGAGTTCTCGGAGTTCTCAAGACAAATTCCTAAACTGTAACCTTGGTTTCCAGCAGCCCGAGCGTAAGAATAATTCACACCCTGGGGATCCTGTTGTGGTGCATTATTTGGAATGGCATCCGGGTAACCGTTTGCCGGATCATAGGCAAGCTCAAGCGCATTTTGAATCTGCTGGATATCGGCGATGCGCTTTGCATCCCTCGCTTTGGAACGTGAACTGCCCAAACCCACCACCACAACCGATGAGAGAAGACCGATGATGGCCACAACGACCAACATTTCGATCAAAGTAAAACCTTTCCTGTTCTTCATTTTATCGACTGATAAACTATTGTGTTTCCGACCTTTTTATTCAATAATTATACCAAATCTCGAGTCCTAGAAGACACGACTAAGATTGTATAACGGCAGGAGAATGGAAGCGAAGAGAAGCGCAACCATCACCCCTATCACCACCATCAGTATCGGCTGGATCAAGGTGACAAGATTATTCACCATATTGTCAACCTCCCGGGTGTAGAAATCGGTTACTTTCTCGAGAAGCTGTTCCAAGCGGCCGGTGGATTCCCCAACCGCGATGAGCTGTGAGACAAGCGGCGGGAACTCGGACGTCCCTTCGAGCGTCTTCGAGAGCATGTCGCCCTTTCTGATCCTCATCGAGGCATCGCGCAGGCGGTCACTGTAGACAGTGTTGCCGATAGTATGCGAGGAAATCTCGATGGCCTGCGGGATAGTGAGCCCACCTTTGATAAGCATGCGGGTCGACTCGGCGAACCGAGCAATATAGAGCTTTTGGAAAAGCACGCCCACAACCGGCAAGCGAAGCGAAAGTTCGTCAAAAACAACCTTCCCTTCCCGGGTTTGAGAATAATCTATAAGAACCAGCAGAAAAACGACGAAGAGTATTCCGAGACCCCACCACCACTTAGCGATAAAAGTGCCGACCGAAAGAAGGATCTGGGTGAAAATGGGCAACTTGATGTTCGCTTCCTGGAAAACGGGCGTTATCTGCGGCAGGACAACAGAAACCATTATTATCACGACGACGATGAAAAGAAGAATGACGATCGCGGGGTAGATCAGCGCGTTCTTTACTTTCGCGATCAAGGCCGCTTGCTCCTCGAGGTAATCGGCAAGGAAATTTAAGACCTCTGAAAGACGGCCGGTTACTTCAGCAGATTTCACCATATTCACGTAGAAATCGGTGAAAGTACTCTTGTGGCGTTCAAGAGCTTGGGATAGCGAGAAACCAGCGTCGACGTCGTTCAAGACTTCAGCAACTATCTCTTTCAAGGTGGCGTTGGAAGTCTGGCGATAGAGATTGGCCAGACTGTCGGAAAGAGGAACCTGCGAAGCGAGAAGAGTGGCGAATTGCCGGGTGAATATCATGAGATCATTCGATTTCACTCTCCGGAAGAAGTTCAAAACCCGGTCGTACCAGTGCTCTTCTACCACCCCCTCGAGACTTAGGACGAAAAGGCCGTGGCTCAAAAGAATGCTCAAAGCCGCGTCCCGCGTAGAAGCATCGACGTTACCAACTTGGAGTTCCCCTTCCTTGGTTCTGGCTTTATAAGCAAATTTCATCCCGATTGTTGCATTGGGTTGTGCTTGCACAACCGTATTTTGGGGCCTTGCTTTTGAAAATATAAAATGTCACTGCCTGTGTTGGTCATTTTAGTTAGATGCTTTGGTTAACGCCAACGGGGTTTCTCCCTCTTAATTATAACCTAACTTCGTTCGAGGAGGATTTGAAGCTCGCCGGGGTTTAGAGAGTAACTCTTCGCCTGCTCCAGCGAAATTTCCTTCCTTCGCACCAAGTTTACGAGCGAGCGATTTAGAGACATCATTCCCTCCTGAACGGAGGTTTCAATCACAAGATCTATCTGGTAAACCTTCTTCTCGCGGATGAGGTTCCTTATCGCCGGGTTCGCAAGCATGATTTCCATCGCCGGCACCCGGCCGCCGCCGGTCCGAGGAATAAGCCTCTCGGAAACGACGGCGACCAGGGTTGAAGCGAGCTGGGATATTATCTGGCCTTGCTGGTTCGGCGGGAAACTGTCAATGATGCGGTCAATGGTCTGCGAAGCAGAATTGGTGTGCATCGTTGCGAAAACGAGGTGGCCCGTCTCCGCCGCCGTCATTGCCGTAGACATCGTCTCCGGATCACGCACCTCGCCGATCATAATGACATCCGGGTCCTGCCGAAGGACCGAGCGGAGCGCATCCTGGAAAGAAAGTGTATCAAAACCCACTTCGCGCTGAGAGATAATACAGCGATCCTGGGAAAAGATGTACTCAATGGGGTCCTCGACGGTGATGATGTGATCGGTCCGCTTGTGGTTCACCTCATCAAGAAGGGCAGCCAATGTCGTCGATTTGCCGTGGCCGGCGGGCCCGACCACTAAGATGAAACCTTGGTTTAGTTTGGTGAATTCGTGCAGGAGAGGCGGTAAATTCAACTCCTCAAGCGTCTTTATTTGCGAAGGGATAAGCCGCAAGGCAGCGGCCATGAAACCGCGTTGGAAATAGACGTTTACCCGAAAACGGGCTTTTTCCTCGAGGCTGTACGAAAAATCCACCTGCTTCCTCGCCGCGAAGATTTTTTTCTGTTCCTCGGAGAGGAGCGAAAGCACAAGACCTTCGGTATCTTCTTTGGTTAGAATCGGTTCCTTGGCAATAGGTACTAGGACCGAATCCACCCGGATGGTCGGCCGCCGGCCAACGGCAATATGGAGATCCGATGCGTTCTGCCGCGCCGTGATAAGGAGGAGTTCCTCCAATTTTTTCTTGTAATCCATCATAATGTTAAAATTCTAAATCCTAATGTCTAAATTCTAAACGCGTTTTTGGTCATTTGGATTTTGGAATTTCGGATTTGTTATTTAGGTTTTCGTATTTAGGATTTATTCTGTCTCTCGGAGCACTTCCTCTAATAATACCTCCCCTTCTAGGGCTTTGATAATACCATCTTGTCTCAAAGTCACCATCCCCTGGCGATTCGCTTCGTTCAAAAGCTTCTCTTCGGAGAACCCCTCGTTGATAATCTCTCCCAATTCCCTAGTCATCCGGAATATCTCGAAGATCGCGATCCGGCCCACAAAACCTTTGCCGCCGCAATCCGGGCAATCCGGCCGGGGATTCGCGTGATATACGGCATAGGGCGGCTTGAACTTTAATGAATCTTTAACGGCAACAGGAAGTTTCCCCAAACTCTCGGCGATGAGAGCTTGGGCTTCCTTAGGCGCCTCCACCTTTTTGCGGCACTTGGGACAGAGTCTGGCAACAAGCCGCTGAGCAAGCATCATGTTCAACGACGAGGAAAGAAGAAATCCCGGCACCTCGAGGTCGAGGAGTCGCGGGATGACGCCGACCGCGTTATTGGTGTGAAGTGTGGAAAACATGATGTGACCGGTCAAAGCAGCGTTCACCGCCAAACTCGCGGTCTCCGAGTCGCGGATCTCACCAACCATAATGACATCGGGATCCTGCCGGAGAATCTGCCGCAGACCGGAAGCAAAAGTGTATCCGATCTCCGGCTTCACCTGTGATTGATTAATGCCGTCCATAAAATACTCCACCGGGTCCTCCAAACTTACAATGTTCAAATCTTGGGAATTCGTCTTCTGCATCATCGCGTATAAGGTCGTCGTTTTACCGGAACCCGTGGGACCGGTAATGAGGATCATGCCGTAAGGAGAAGAAAGACCCTCGTTCAAAATCTTGAGGTTGTAATCGGAAAGACCCAACTCGGTCAAGCCCCGGAGACCCGTTGTCGGATCAAGAACGCGGATAGCAACCTTTTCGCCGGAAGGTGTCGGGAAAGTGGAAACGCGGTAGTCAATGTCTCGGCCGGAGACGATGGTACGGAAACGACCATCCTGGGGAATTCTAGTCTCGTCGAGTCGTAGGCGGGAAAGGACTTTTACCCGGGAAACAACCGGCTGGCTCAACGTCACCGGGAGCGATGCAACTTCCTGAAGCTTGCCGTCCACCCTGAACCTTATCCGGAGGCGCGAACGCTGCGGCTCGATATGAACATCGGAGGCCTTCACCTCGACCGCGCGCCTAAGAGTCGAAGCAACGATCTTGATGATGGGCGCATCCTCGGCAGTTCGCGCTCCTTCTTCCAGGGACACAAGATTTTCTCCCTCTTTCACCCAGGCGCCCAGTTCCTTCACGGCGGACTCGATCTCGCTCCGATAAGGCGAGTAGAGCCGCCATACGGCGGCGAGATCGGTGGGCGTCGCGATATAGACCCCCAAATTGATCTTTTCCCGCTTGGCGATGAAACGAAGAACTTCCTGGGCCCGTGGGTCGTCGGGGCGGAGCATACCGACAACAAGCATATCCTTCGTCCTCTCAAGCGGCACCAAGCGATACGTCTTTGAAACATCGAAAGGAATGAGAGAGAGGGCGTCCATCGATACGGAGGCAGAATCTATTTTCTTGTAGGGTGCGCCCAAGAGCGTTGACTTCGCTTTGGCCACTTCCACCTCGTCGACAAGCCTTTTTTCGTAGATTATCTCCTCAACCGGCTTATTAGCGAAACCTGCCTCTTTCAATGTCCGTTCGGCGAGTTCCGCATTAATAATTTTTCTTTTGACTAACTCCTTTAACAGCTCTTGATCAGTCATTGTTTAGGTTATAAATCATAGGGAATAGGTTAATAGGAATTTCTATTTTATCTTTTAAAACCCATAATCCAAGATTTATCGCCTAAAAGGGTTTGAAAGGGTTGCTCCTGCCGGGACTGGGAATAGTGGGGGTGCTGCCGTATTGTCGGAGAATTTTCCAAGTCGGCGAATTGAGAACGGCCTGAGGATCGAAGGAAATTTTGGAAATGTTTGATACGTTCTGGAGCGAACCCGGCGTCACAACCTCGATAAGCTCGGGTTTCTTGAAGAATAGGTAATAGGCGCCAGCGAATATCGCAAAGATAATGACCAGAGTCGAGAGTATGGCGACCCAGTTCGTTCCCTTCTTTTCTTCTTGTACGACTATAGCCATTGTTTTAGCCTTCCTGATAATAGACGACGACCTGGAGATTCAAATTCATGTCCTCGGCGTTTAAAGTTGGCGTGAGCCTCCAACTCATAACGTTCATTACCCTCACGTTCGTCTCGAGCGATTGGATAAAATTCCGCAGGCGCTCATAAGCGCCGCCCACCGTAATATTAAATTCCAGAGAACCTAGACGTTTCACAAGCGGCACCTTGGATGGAGTGAAGGCAAGCGGCTTGATGGTAAAGGAATTGATATTCACGCCCGCAAGCTTGGCAATGGACTGGATCTGGCCCAGGACGTCGGGGACATTCGCAGAAGTCGGGAGCGCAAGCGAAACCGTCTCCTGAAGTTCGGTTAGGTTCTTAAATTCACCGAGAAGCTTCTCCACTTGAGTCACGGCGTTCCGCTGGTTATTGAAAACCGTCTCCTTGGAAATGAAAAGCGCTCTTTTCTCGTTTACCTTTTCGAGTTCCGGACGAATAAGGCTCGTATAGACCACAAGAACGCCGATGAAGAAGAGGCCGGCGAGTGCAATACTCAATATCCTTTTGGTTGATGTCTTCATCCCGATAGTGTTAGAAAGCGCTTTATTCTCTGTTTCAGATATGCTCTCTCTTGACCTGATTTGAGTTGTTTTTCCCTAGACTTGGCATCTTTCATATCTAGGTATGCCTAAATAGTATATCAACTCAAAAGGAACTCGCCCTTTGGTGTAGGTACTCTGCCCGCCTTGATGCTCTTTGGCATAATAAAAATGCTTAACATCGGGATTCATAGTGATGGTCTTTCGAAAAATTCCGGTTTAAAACCCAGCGTTACGGCGAATGAAACTCCCTGCCTGTCGGCATTAGTCTGGTTTAAGATCACACTCGAGAGTTCCGGGGCATTGTCAAAAAGAGCCAATTGGTAAACGAGAGCCTCGCTCGACGCGGCGAAACCCTTGAGAGCCAACTCCCCCCGGTCGGCCGAGAAAGCGGCGTCGGTGTAATAAATCTGGCCGAGTGTCTGCTTCTCAAGAAAGTTAATTATGTTGCCGCTGAAACCGTGGTCATCGAGGATCTTTTTCAGATTGGCAAGTTGGGAGTAGAAAAGGACGAAACGGGCCTGTTCGTCGGCGCTTATTCGCGAACCTAATTCCTCGATCTTCTTGTCGAGGGCGGCAGTCTGGCCATCCAAGTACGAAGTGTAGCCAAATTTGAGCCCGAAGAAAATGAAGATGGAGAAAAGGAAAATGATGAAGGAGAACGTCAAAAGGCGCCACGGAAAACCGACGGGGATAACCTCGTCGATAAACTGATCCTTCAGAGCACTTTGGGTTTGCGGTTCGGGCATGGGTTATGTTTGGAAATACCTCTTTGCGAGGCCGACAGCGACGGCGAGAGTCCTCGAAAAATTTTTCCGGAGCGGATCCAAATTCGGTTCGTAGTCGATGCCACCGAAGATATCCGGCGCAACAGTCTTGAGATCCAACTGACCCGCGAAGTACTTTTCGATCCCCAAAAGTTCGGCACCGCTTCCCGCGAGAACAAGTTGTTCCACTTTCTTTCCGTAGCGGCGCTCGTATGAATCTTGGGCGTACCTCACCTCTTGTATTATAACATCCAAAAAAGGGAGAATTAATGTTGATAACTCCGATTCTCCACCCGTCGCAAGAAGCCCCCTGCGACGCTTCAACTCCTCGGCGCGCTTTGCACTCACGCCCAAGTTCTTACTTAAGGCCTGTGTGAGGTGTATGCCACCGTAATCGGTCTGCCGTGCATCCTTTAAAACACCTCCTTCGGCAACAACTATAGCCGTCGATTCTGCTCCAAGGTCAACAACGAGCGTCGGCCGGTCAAAACGCGGCATCGCCCTTACAAGAGCGATACTCTCAAATTCGAGTGCGTTCAGACGCAGCCCGCAATTCTCGAACACTGCCTTGTACCTTTTTATCGTCTCGTTTGGGATACCGATGATTATGATCCTCTGCATCCGGCCGCCCTGCTCGTTTTCGAATTCGTCTACCTTCAACCAATCGATCGAGACTTGCTCCGGCGGCAAGGGTATGTACTGCCGAGCTTCAAAACCGACAGCCCGAGCGGTTTCCGAAGGCGACAAAAGCGGCATTTCAACCGGAGACGCAAAGGCAGCGAATGCGGGGATGGAAGCAACAACTATCTTTGATTTCACTCCCGTCTCGCGAATGAGAATCTTCACGAGTTTAGTGGCTTCCGGTTCCGAAAGTGCGAGAGAGCTTGTTTGGAGAGATTCGTTCGGCCGGTCCAAGTAGCGTTTCGTCTCCAGGATACCGTAGTTTACAAACCGAAGACGATCCCCCCGCTTATTGAGCTCAACTAGCTTTACAGAGGTCGTTCCGATATCAATACCCAAAACGGAACCGCCTTTAACAAAATTGGCGATGTCGCCGAAAAAATCCAGGAATCCCAGGCGCATAGTAATATAATTTTAACACGATGGCTCTGATTCAAAAAATGTGGGCTGCATTCCTTAACGCCGTATTCCCGCCGATATGCATCGCTTGCGGGAAACGCGGCGAAAGCCCGTTGTGCGGACAATGCCTCGAGGAAATTAAAATCAATAATTCTTTCTTCTGCCCGGAATGCAACGGACGTCTGCCGGAAGCAAAAAACGTCTGCCATCCGAAAGCAAAGTTTGTTCTCGCCGCTGCGGCGCACTACGGAAACAAATCTGTCCGGGAGCTTGTCCATGCGCTCAAATACGGTCGGGTGATGGCTGCAATCGAGCCCATTGGCGGCATAATCGGAAGGTATTCGAAAAAATTCCTCAAGAACAACCTCGGGAAAATAAAGGGCGCCGTCGTCATTCCCGTGCCGCTCCATTTTTCAAAGAAAAGATCCCGCGGCTTCAACCAAGCGGAACTTATTGCCGAAGCGCTACGTCAATGCTTGGAAGTCCGATCTCTCAACATTGACGTTAATGTTGGGGAGGTCGGACTTCTCCAAATTGAAAACGGCAATCTTGTGAGAATCAAAAACACAAAATCGCAGACCAAAATGAAAGATACCGAAGAAAGGGAAAGAAACGTGAGCGGCGCGTTTTCGTTAAAGCGACCCGAAGAAATCTCCGGCAAAAACATCGTCCTGGTCGACGACGTTTTCACATCCGGCGCGACAATGCGAGAAGCGGTACGCGTCCTGAAAGAAGCGGGCGCGAGAAAGATTATAGGTTTCGTTATCGCAAAAGCGTAAGTAGCCAATAGGGTATAGCCAATAGCCACCGGGACACAGTTAATCTGGCTAACCCCTAGTGGCTAAACCCTACTCGGCTAGTGGCTAGTTTATCTTTCGCGGAAGATGCGGCGCTTCAATTCGCTCGGATCCAAAGTCCCGGTACCCTGCACGGTTTGATTTGCGACACAACCGTGGCCATCACTGTCGGTTACGGTCACCTGAACTCCAGCAGGAAGATTGCTGAAGATAACTTCGGGCGAGACAGCGGTGGAGGCGGCCGGTGAAGCGTTTTCGAAAGTCCAAGCGTAGGACATGTTCGAAGCGGCGCCGGCCGAACGATCCGTCACGTTGGCGGTGAAAGTTATGGTCTGGGCGCGCTTCGCCGGCGTCGGAGTCCAGGTGATCGACTGGACGAGCGGGTAATAGTGCGGCGGCGTCGTAATAGTACTTGTCGATTCTGCCCAATCCGACCAATTCACGCCATCATACGCCTTCACGCGAGCCTTGTAGGATGTGTTCGCTTCCAAAAATCCTGTTCCGTTATAAGAACCGTTCGCAATATAACCCAGCGGGTCGGCAAAACTATAGGTCCCGCCAGCTTGAGTCGGGTTTGCGCTCATCGAAACGGTGCCGTTTGATTTGAAAAATTCGATTACGGCTTGGATTTGTGAAGCAGGAGGAATATCAGGATCGGAATAAGTCCAGTTCACAAAATAACTTGGGTTGGGAAGACACCAGTTATCAGTTGGTTCGCTTATGGATACGTTACTCACGACCGGCGGCTGGTTCAAAGCTTCTGCCTTCACCGCGTAGGATACTGCCGCCCCCGGCTGGCTGCTGAAATTAATCCAACCGACTAAATCACTACCCCAAGCCTGGCCGGAAAATTCTCCCGTTGTCGGATTGAAACTCACGCCGTAAGGCGTGCCGTCACCGGCCGTGCCCCGCAAATGAACCCACTGGTCAATTCCCAAAAACTTCGCCCAACCGGAAACCGCGCCGGTAGGCAAATCCATTGTCGCCACGCACGGCCCGCTCGGACAGCCGGCCAAATCGGCTTCATTGAAAGACAGCCAGCCGTAAACCGAGGACCAAGCCGCGCCCGAAATTTTGCCGTCGCGGTGGACATAAACGCCGTAGTTCACGGTTGAAGCCTGCAAATTACTCCCCGGAATGGGCTCGGAATTGAATTTTATCCAGCCGGCGCCGCCAACTAGAGCCGAAAGGTTTTGAGCTTTGGTTTTTTCTTTATACCAATAAAAACTTGCAAGGATCACCCCGAGTAATAAAAGAGCAATAACAAATATCCTTAAAATTTTTTTGGGGGGTTCTTCCATTTTTTTCGTGAAATTGCTGACTGACATCATTGCTCTTCTTGCACTCCAATGGGGGTGCAATGACCTATCCAAACACTGCCCACAGAAAGAGTTTCGTAGCCATCGGGGGGTATACACACCTCATTAGGCCTACAATCTTCATTGCTGGTGCAGGCAGGGCCTCCTCCACTCCCGCCGCTTGAACTTGTAACTACACCTTCCTCATTACTGTAAAGAGAGCAGCCACCGGTGTTGCAAGCCCGCACCTTGTAGTAGTAGATGTAATCCGATACTAGACCTGTATCCAAATAAGAAGTGACTGATTCGCCTACTATCGCAACTCTAACCCATGGTTGGTCGGAAACCACTGAACCTGACGGACCGACGTCCTGACGCCAAATTTCAAAAAATGTTTCATCCGTCGAATTGTCAGTCCAAGCCAAACCGACTTCGGTCGAACTAAACGAAGTAACACGAAGGTCGCTCGGAGCGTTGGCCGGAGGAGGAGGCGGCGGAGGGAGGGGCGGGTTGTCAACCGTGATCGTAACGGAAGCGGAACCGCTATTGCCGGCCTCATCAAGCGCCTCGGCGGAAATAATATGGGAGCCGTTAGGAACGGACGTGGTATCCCAACTTAGCCTGTAAGGCGGATTCGTGATAGGCGAACCGAAATTGGTGTTGTTCAAAAGGAATTGAACTTGTCGAACCCCTATATTATCGCTTGCGGTAGCGGAAATGGTAACCGATCCGGAGACCGTAGCGTTGTTGTCCGGCGAAGTGATGGAAACGGCAGGCGCAGTCGTGTCGGGGGGCGGCGGCAGAGGCTCGGAGAGTCCTGACCAAGCCAGG
>DATLZO010000005.1:0-3931 GCA_035573955.1 Minisyncoccota bacterium | reverse complement strand
TAGGGATCTACGGAACTCAAGATTCGACAGTGGGTTCCGTTAAACTCGGTAGCGGCGGCGGTATAATTTCCGGTTCTGGCGGAAATATAGGTATCGGGACGACAGGGCCTGCATCAACTTTGGATGTGCGAAGCGGGTCGGGAGGAGGTATCAGTGGTCCAACGAGTGGTACCTGGACTGCAAGGATAGTGAATAATCAAGATGCTTCCGGGCAGAATGGCTTGTCGGTACAAAATAGATGGAATTCTACTGACTCTTACATATTTGAAGCTGCAAAAGGTTGGAATGGCACCGCTGTGGGTTATTATCCTGTTTTCACCATTAATGGTTTAGGTAATGTCGGCATCGGCACAAGAAGCCCAAGCTCTACACTTCACATTGTACCGGGTCAGGTTCGTCTTGCTGGCACAACAAACCCTTACCTTGGTTTGAACGACGGTACTTATCAGGCCTATCTTGAAATCGCTTCTGGCGCCATGCGGCTGTACCACAATGGTGTAGATCGTTTGAATATCACTGCCGCGACTGACAGCGTTATCACTCTCACACCCGGTTCGACGAATGGTAAGGTGGTCATTGCCGGCTCCGGTAAACTAGATGCCGCAACCGTTGACCCGGTTTACACTATCGGTGGCAAGCGTTATGCCACCTATTTGCCCGGCATGACCGGCGTCAAAGAAGAAACTACTGGCGTCGCCCAACTATCGAAGTTGAACTTCAATAATAGTGAAGTTCAACTTCAATATATTATTGATTTCAACAAAGCTGAAATCGGTTCTGACCTTTGGCTTTTCGCCCAAGCCATCAATATCAGTGGTCGCGCCTATGTCGCTCCGGATGGTAAAGTTTACCGCACAAGCGCCGAGGAAATTTTCGATAATTTCAGCGTTCTTCTCTCGCCTGGTTTCGACGGTCGCGTTTGGTACGAGAAAGACGTTGAAAGCCGGACAATTACAATTTACGCCGTTCCTAGCAATTCATTAGAAATTAGGAATTCGTCATTTGAGGTTTCTTACAGACTAACTGCTCCTCGTTTTGACTGGAAATATTGGACCAATTACTCCGACTCCGAGTGGGAAGGACTGAACTTGGATAAATCGTTGAGGTGATTTTCCTATGACGAAAAAATTAGTGGTGTCGGCTGTTGTGTTGGTGCTTGTCCTGGTAGGCATATATTTCCTCGCGGGGACGACCGACAAAATTGGAGAAAACGTTGCCGGCTCAATTTCATCAGCGTCCATTTCCTCTGGGGAAGCGGTTGTGAAGGAAGTTAGGAAAAATAACATTATTGTCGCCGAGTTCGTAGTGAAAATTAATGGTAAGACTGAAAAGTTAACTCGGGAAGTGGACATCTCTGGTGCCCTCATCCCTGTCGAAAAAGATGAGAAAGCCTACCAACAGGAACTTCAGGCCTACGAGGAAATGATGAAAAGCTACGAGCCGGACGCGGCCCATCCTGGCGATAGACCGGTTCCGCCTGAACGGACGAATCCTAGGAAAGTCTCAACGGAGGATTTGAAAATCGGGACAAAGGCTTTCTTTGAGGTCCGGGAGGATTTGCGGGAGAATGAGCGTGTGAGTGCCGTAACCGTTCGTTTGTTATAACAAAATCGCTGAGTTTGTTATTCAAACGTAATATCTTTTATCTTCTCCAAATCCATCTCTCTCAGCCACTTAATCATATCTTCTTTGTATTGCTCTGGCCCACCCAGGAGTTCTGTGAGAAATCCTCTCTGTGTCACAGAGGGGAAATTTTTCTTCCCGATATAGTCAAGGTAGCTGCTCCACCTATATTTTTCCAAAAATTTCACTGCCTCCCCCCAATCTAGTGAAGTTGAACTTCCATAGTTACGCCATTCTGGGAATTTTAAGTCCAGGGGATTACAGTGGATGTAATAGGGGAGGTGTAAAAGGTGAGAATTTTCATTAACAAGCACAGCTTTAAACCTTCCTTGAAACAGTGATCCTACTCTCCCATACTTTTTGTTGAAGTAATTAGTATAACCAGTCCCGAGTTTTTGCATTAATCTCACTACACCTCCTTCCCTTAGGGGTTGAAGTAAAAAGTGGTAATGGTTTGGCATAAGACAGAAGGCTAAGATATTTACGAGTAATTTTCTCGGTTTCCGTTGCGGTTTCAAATATTGAAGTTCAACTTCACTATTTTTACGGTTGAAATAGTAGAATAGATTATCAGCAGAAGCTTCGTCATTAAATTCAAAGAGGCAGTGGATAAATCTGTATCGGTCCTTGTCATTTATAAAGATGTTTCTCTTTTCCACGCCGCGGTTGTAGATGTGGTAGATTTTGTCTTTTATAAAGGCCGGTTTCTGCATAATTTTAATTATAACAATCTAGTGAAGTTGAACTTCACTAGTTGAGGGGGGTTTGGTATAATTTAGTTATGGGAAGAAAAAATATATTGATGGTTGTTGGGGTCGCGCTCGCGCTTGTCATTGCCGGTTTGGGCTGGTATTACGGGCCGACATCAGTCAAGAGACCAACCAGTCAAGTTTCTACAAAGGTATATACTAACGAAAAAGGCGAGAGGTGGTCTATTCCAGACAAGGCGGAAATGCAGATTGCGAGCGCAGATGATGTTTTCCCGAAATTTGTTTCTGTTACGATTGATCCTTTGAAAGTCCAGGTCGGTCAGACCCAGAAAATGAAAGTGGTTGTCCAGGACACGGCCGATATCGCTAGCGTTGTTGCGGAAATAGAAACCGACAACGGCACAACAACCGTTCCCTTGACCCGCACGGCCGTCGAGGCGGTGACGGAGGCCGATTTTCTGAACCGCGATTATTTTGTGAAGGACGGTGTTTTGAATATTCTAACGGAAGAGAATAAGCAATTCGCTGTTCCCGAAAATTTGAAGCCGTTTTTGGTTGCGAATATAAAGCCGAGCTTTCCCAACACCGCCAAAGCCCAGGGTTCTGTTTTGCAGAAATATATTTACGAGGGTTCCTGGCTTGTGCGCGACACCCACGAGCGCGAATACCAGACAGTTTTCACCGCGACCGACGTTTTGGGACGGAGTAATCGGGTAGTAATGGCCTGGTCCGATCCCTGCAGTCCGTCCCGGACGGGTGACTGGACAGTCGCTTCCAGTCAGAACTGTGATGTCGAAGATGGCGTGAATTCCGGTAATCTCATTGTAAGAGGTTCCGGCGTTGTGTTAGGCCTTAACAAAACTTTTGGTTGGAACCTTGGTTACTATGTTAAGGTTGAGAGTGGCGCCTCTATCGCAATCAATTCCGGCGGCAGGTTAAAGCAGGGGTTTGTTTGTTATTTTGATGAAGACGGCGACGGTTGGACAGAAGGCCAAGTATCGTCCTGGTATGTTTTGGATTCCTGTTCTGGGAGCTTCCGAACCAGGACCGCGAGTTTGCCATCCGGCTCCGGTGATTGCGCCGATAGCGAAGGAAATGTTTATCCCAACAACCCGAATTATTACACCTCGGCCCGCGCCAACGGTTCCTGGGATTATGACTGTGTCGGCGGCAGCGGAGGCAGCCCTGATCCGGCGCCGGCGACCGGCCAGTGCGACACTAACAGCGGTTTGCCTTGCGATTCAATTTCGCCGAACGGTTCCACCGGCTACACGAGCGCTGTTGCCTGTGGTAATAGTGGCACATATGTTATTGATCCCGGCAGTTTCTGCGGCGGGGTAAGTTGCACTACTGAAAATCAGGCAAATAACTGCGCCCCCGCCACCCAGCAGTACACCGTTATCGGCCAGTGCGACAATAACAGCGGCAACGTCTGCGATTCGCAAACCCCGAACGGCGTTGTGGGTTGGCAAACATCCGTTCCTTCCTGCGGGAATAGCGGGACATACATTAATAATGCCGGCAATTATTGCGGCTCGGTAAGTTGTACCACGGAAACAAGAACCCAGGGATGCCGTTGATGAAAATTGTTATCAGTC
>DATLZO010000004.1:0-32890 GCA_035573955.1 Minisyncoccota bacterium | reverse complement strand
TTTCTTCGGTTTCCGCTCCGGTTGATGTGACAGGTTGGCGGGTGAGAACCGATCGGGGTGCTGAAATAGTGATAAACGGTGGCGTGAACTACGCCGGGCCGGTTAATCTCGCGAGAATCCTTCTTCGGCCTGGGGTCGCGGCCACGATCTATGAGTCCCGAGGCACTTTCGTTAAGAACGTGGAAATGAACAAGTGCACCGGGTATCTGAACGACACTTACGATTTCACTCCGGACCTTCCCAATAATTGTCCCCGTCCGGACCGGAACGATGTTGCCGGGCTTTCGAGTTCATGCCAGTCGTTCGTGCTCTCTCTCGGCGCTTGCAGGAAGCCGACCGGAGATGAATGGAATCGTTTCGCGAACGAAGGTGATTTGAATTGTCTGGTTTTTCTTAGCAATTTAAATTATGAAAACTGTTATCGCGAGCATTCAGCCGAAGCCGATTTCTTTAGATACGGATGGCGGGTGTGGCTTGACCAGGCTTTTCCGTTCGATCGAGAGGGCGGCAAATTATTCCTTCTGGATTCGGCGGGCCTGCTGGTAGATGTGTACACCTATTAGTTAGGATGAGGTTTGTTTCCTTTCGGCGAGAACAACTTTGGTTGTCAATTCTTTTTTATTTCTAAAAATTTTCAAAGAGACGGACTGACCGACCTCGGATTGTTCGAGAAAATCTTGGATGTTACTGTCGTTCGTTATCTGTTTTCCGTCCCATTCTAAGATGATGTCGTTTTCTCTGATGCCGGCGCGGGCGGCGGGGCTTCCCGGGACAATTGCTTGGTCAAGAGGATTTTCTTTGACTACGAGCGCTCCGTAATCGACGGTGAGGTTCAGTTTTTCCTTCAAATCTGGGTTTAGGGTTAGGTAACGAAGGCCGAGGAAGGGTCGGCGGATGGTGCCGTGCTTTTTCAGATCTGCGAGATCTCGCTCCGCCGCCTTGATAGGGATAGCAAAACCGATGTTCTGGGCGCCGAAAACGACGGCGGCATTGATGCCTATCACGTTTCCGAAAATATCGGTCAAGGGCCCGCCCGAGTTCCCCGGATTTATCGCCGCATCCGTCTGGATAAGCCCACGCATTTCCTGAACGGGAGCCGTCGGGTCGGGTTTCGCACTTATCGCCCGGGAAAGGCCGGAGATTATGCCGGTCGATACGGTGTTTCGGAAAATACCAAGGGCATTCCCAAAAGCGATTACTGTCGCCCCCAATTCGAGGTTGTCCGACGAGCCTAAGGTCACAACCGGCAGTTTTGCTACGTTCCTTATCTTAAGGACGGCGACGTCGTCCAAGGGATCGCGGGCAATCACATCTGCTTCGTGCTTGTCCCCGTTCATGGTGATCACTGTGTATTCCGCTCCGGGATCGGCGATAACGTGTTTGTTTGTGAGAATTGTACCACCTTCATCAACGATGAAACCGGAGCCGCCACCCACCTGGACCATGCCGTGGGCATCAATCTTGTCCGGCGGTATCCGGAGTTCCGGATATTCGGAGTAAGGGAAGAACTCGGGTAATTCCTTCTTCAGGTCATTCAGGTGTTTAGAGATCACTATCGAAACAACCGCCGGCATCACTTTCTTTATCGTCTCGATTATTTGCGATTTTTCCTTTGTCATAATACGTTAGTATTAATATTACATTAATGCTGAGGTTTTTTGAAATTTTGCCGGGCGCTCTCGTCTGGTCGACTTTCGTCGCTGTTTCTTTGCTCTCTTTGTGGTGGCCGTCAGGGATCGCGGTATTTTTCGTTGTTTACTCGTTCTTCTGGCTTTGCAGGATAGTCTACCTTCATTTTCACCTCCGCCATTCTTTCCGGGCTGTCAGGAGCAACCTTAAAGTGGATTGGCTCGCGAAGGCGCGCTCCGTGAAGGGCTGGGAGGAAATTTACCACCTTGTTGTGTTGCCAATGTACAAAGAGCCGGTCCAGGTCGTGCGAGAATCTTTCATAGCGCTCCGCAATGCCCGTTACCCGGGCGAGAAACTAATAGTAGTTCTTGCGACAGAGGAGCGGGGCGGCGAGGAGGCGGTTGCAACGGCTCGGGTCATACAAAACGAGTTCGGCAGTGATTTCTTCAAACTAATTGTCACCGTCCATCCGGCTGGCCTCCCCGGTGAGATTCCCGGCAAGGGTTCCAACGAGTCCTGGGCGACCCGCGTAGCAAAGGAGAAAATAATTGACCCCCTGAAACTTCCTTACGAGAAGATAATCGTTTCGGTCTTTGATTGTGATACCCAAGCTTCGCCGGAGTATTTTGGCCGGCTCACTTACCTTTTTCTAACCTGCGAAAAGCCTCTACGTTCGAGCTACCAACCCGTGCCGCTTTTCCTTAACAACATCTATTCGACGCCAATTTTCTCCCGGGTGATGTCTTTTTTCCCCACCTTCTGGCAGATGATGCAGCAGTCGCGTCCCGAACAACTTTCAACTTTCACTTCCCAGGCCATGCCTTTCAAGGCGCTCGTTGAAGTTGGTTTTTGGGACAACAACGTCGTTTCAGAGGACTCACTTATCTTCTGGAAGTTCTATCTTCACTACGACGGCGACTGGAAAACGGTGCCCATGCTCTACCCGGTTTCCATGGATGCGACTTCGGGGCGGGATTTTTGGGAGGCGGCCCTAAATCTTTACCGGCAGCAACGGCGCTGGGCTTGGGGAACAGAGAACATCCCATACATGCTTTCCGGTTTCTCAAAGAACAAGAAAATACCATTCCGCAAGAAGTTTTTTTGGACGTTCATATTCATGGAGGGATTCTTTTCCTGGAGCACGGCGCCGTTCATTCTTTTCATATTGGGTTGGTTGCCGCTTTTCATTGGTCCCCAGGAATTCAGCGAGACTGTGATATCTTACAATCTAACTAGGATTGTTTCCCCGATTCTTAACCTGTCTAATTTCTTCCTCTTTGCTTCAGCGATTCTTAGTATAACCCTTCTGCCGCCGAAACCGGGCTGGTTTAGAAAAAAGCACTACGTCTTGTATTTTCTTCAGTGGCTTTTGGTGCCGGTCTTGATTCTTGTTTTTAGCGCGGTGCCCGCGATCGAATCCCAAACGCGTTTAATGCTGGGGGGGCGTTTCCGCCTCGGTTTCTGGCCGACGCCAAAGAACCGGTGAATCTGCGGTGTATTCTAAAAATAGCTCGAACTTGTTTTGCTCCTCGCTGTGCGGAGCGCGGCTCGGAATAGGCAGGCGGGCAAACGCGGCTCCGCCGTGAAAATTAACAATTTCTAATTTTTTGGCGGCGAATTCTTAAAAATCATGAATAAAAATTTAACTTCAAAATTAACCTTTCAAACTTTTAGTTTTAGCAAGAGCAACGATTGCAATAATACCCCACACAATCTATGGCAAAAGATAGCCGCGCTTCTTGATAAGAAGCATTGATACCCACACCTATTGCCCCGACCAAATTCACCAATTGATGAATTCTGATATCGCCCTGAACTTTTTATACGAAACAAGAAAATATGCCAACACAACTAAAAATGCGCCAATTCAACCGACAACTTGTACAAAAATTTCCATATTTTTACTGGGCAATTTTCAAGACGGACTCCAACACAACTGGCAATTCATTTATGCCGTTGCTTCCGCTAAAGTGGCCCATGTTCTGCTTAATAATAATTTCAGAGCCGAGCTTATCTCGAAAATTATCTTGATTATCGAGCGGCACATAAGGGTCATCATCAGAAAATATGGCGACACTTTTCGGCAAGTGAGATCTTACTTTTGCCAAATCAAGCGGAGTGCCAAGCCAATGTTTATCCGTCTTCCGCACATCGGGGTCGTCCTCAAGTCCCGTAAGCCGCTTAAAGAAGCCTGCGACAAAAACCGCGCCGCCGACTTTAACACTTTCTGGCAAAGTTTCGAGATAGCGAGCGATAGTTTGACAACCCATGCTATGCCCGACAAAGTAAGTATTTTCGTCAGCAGTACCGACTATTTCCGCCAATTTCGGCACCCAGTTATGTATTCGCGGGCTGCTGGCTTCGGGAAGTTGTGGAACAAAAACTTCAAACCCCTTTGCTTCAAGTTCTTTTTTGAGCCATGGAAACCACCCTTCTTCGGGGTAGCCGTCCCAGCCGTGAGCTATAAAAACTCTTTTCTTCATATGATTAAAAATTTTCTTTTGTCCTTACAAAATATAGTTCGAACCGATTTGTTTTCAGGTTTTTTGGCAGTTTGGAATTTTCGCGGCGGAGGAGGTGGGATTCGAACCCACGTGGGGCTTTCGCCCGCCAGCCGATTTCGAGTCGGTGCCGTTATGACCGCTTCGGTACTCCTCCGTCCCCTCGAGAGGAATCGAACCTCTATCTATCCCTTAGGACGGGACTATTCTAGTCCGTTGAACTACGAGGGGTAGGCCAATTCTCAAGATAGACCAAGTTGTTATTTGAGTAAAGATTTGCTACTTTTTATAAGCAAAGCGCGATTAGCTCAGTGGTAGAGCGTCACATTGACATTGTGAAGGCCGCAGGTTCGATCCCTGCATCGCGCACACTTCAACAAGCTCAGTGTGAACTAAAATATTCTGAGTTCGTTGAAGGACGGGCCCATAGTAAAGTGGTATTACGCATCCATGGCATGGATGAGGTCGGGGTTCGATTCCCCGTGGGTCCACACCTGTCCGTTACAGGCAGGGGCCGTTAGCTCAGTGGCAGAGCGCCTCATTTGCAATGAGGAGGTCACCGGTTCAAATCCGGTACGGTCCACTTAGGTGGGGTGGCCGAGTGGTTGAAGGCGGCGGTCTTGAAAACCGCTATATCCGATAAGGGTATCGTGAGTTCGAATCTCACCCCCACCGCAAATTCTCACTCGATCGTTATCATTACCGGGTCGTGGTCGGAAAGGGGATTTGCCGGTTGTTCCAGATTCCTATATTCCGCGATTTTCATCCCCGCCTTTTCGAAATTCCTTACAAGGGCGTAATCCAGTCTTTCTGTGGTGCGGCTTCGGTTGAACCATGTTTTGGAGTGGTAGCGATTGCCGAGCCGGACAGTGGGGGTTACTTCGCCCTTCGTATCCAACGCCGCATCTTCAAATCCATATTTTCGAAAGAAAGGAGTGTAATCCCTGTGTTTCAACAAGTCATTATCGTTGAAATCGCCTAAGATGACCGTTGGTAATTCTTTTACGCCCGCGGCTGCTTTGAAGACCTGTTTCAACTGTTTAACTCGGACGTGCCGGTCGATGGATAACCTTCCGGTATGAAGGTGTGTGTTCATCACAACAAGGGGGCCTTTTGGGGTCTCGATCACCGTTTCAAGAACGCCCTTGCGGCCGATGTACTCAAAAAACACCATGTCTACGAAACGCCGGAAGCGGTGGAAGACACTTTTCACTATCGGCAGTTTAGAATATGTGACTAGCCCGCCCGTCAGGTCTAATCTCTTGAAGAGAAAAACTCGCCGCGTCTTCCCATTTCCTTCTGTTTCCTTATATACGCTCTTGCCGAGGATTTCGTGTAAGACTGCGCGGTGTCTCACATCGAACGCTTCTTGCAGGCAAACGATATCCGGATCAATGTCTTTAAGATAGACCCCAAGGCGGTTGATACGCTCCTCGCGTTTCACCGAGAACCAGAAAGGGATATCCCAGACGTTCAAGGAAACGATTTTTATCCGCATGAAATAAAATTATAGCAAATCGGTGCCAGTCTTGACCTTTTTCCGATTTTAAGGTAACATATAGCAAGTTTTTTGCGCTGATCAAGGTAAGGAAACATGGACGAAAACGGCTGAACTTCCGGCATTTCACACCATAAACAAACAGGGAGGTTTCCATGATTTGGAAAGTTCTTTCCGCGGTGACCCTTGCATTCGTCACGGTCACCAGTGCGGCGGATGCGCAGCGGCACGCCGTGGCGATGTGGCGCGCTCCGATCTCTTCGGTGGAGGAGGCGGCGAGAGCGATCGAGCGGGGAGATACCTCCAAGTTGTGGGCGACCCCGTCCCAGATCCTCGAGGCCGTGAGACGGGCGGTGCCGGCCTCCGGTGTAGAGAACATCAGAGGTCTTGCAAGTTACATCCGGACGCTTGATGTTCGGGTGTGTCCAGCCGGCGAGTACGTTCTCTCGCGGGTTCTCATGCCCTCGAGGGTGCTGGACTGGAATTTCCGCCGCCGGTTCCGGGCCGGGGAGCAGTGTCTGTTTGACCGGAACCTGGGGCGATACGTAATGTCGAGCGACTGCGGCAACGTGATCCTCGACGGTTTCGTGCCGCAGGCGCGTCACGCGGAGGCCGCCGCGCAGACGGCGTCTCCAGTGACGACCGTTCCTCGGCCGCCGACAGCTACACCCGTCACCAGAGCAGGACCGCGTACTCCGCCGACTTTCACAAGAGTGGAGGTTTCGATGGACAGGCCCTACCAGGCGCCCGTTCGTCCTATCGAAAGGCGGTCGTCGAACTGGGTCGGGCCGCTCGTTGCAGGTGTGGTTATCGCAGTAGGGGTGACGGCTATTGTCCTGACTAAGGACAACGGCGGGCCGCAGTCATCTCCGCCAACCGGTGGACCGGTGAATCCTCCTAACGGAGGTTTCGTCGTCCCTCTGCCTTTTTTCAGCAGGTAGAATGTGCCGGTGCGAACCAGTATCAACGATTCGCACCGGCACCATCTTTTCATGAGAAAATTGACCAAGAAAATATTAAAGAAAGTTCCGGTAATTATTTTCGCCGGTTCTTTGGTTTTTTCAGATTTTGGAGTGATTTTTGCTCAGACCGCGACAACTTTTAATACTGACCCGCAGGATCTTGCTACAGTCAGGGTTTCCAATTACACCCTCTATCCAAACTCTACTTCGAACTGGGGCACTTCCGTTTCAGCATCGGCCGGCCAGGTGATAAGCGTCGCAATCTACTATCACAACACCGGCGGCGCTACAGCGACGAACACGCGGATCCGGTTAAATTCCCCTTCCGGCACGAGCAATACATTTTCTATTAGCGGCGGCGTAAGCGCCGACAATGCTCCGCCGGCTAACAGTTCGGCGACCGTGAACATCAGCTCTAACCAAACACTTACTTATATTCCCGGTTCAACGCAATGGTATCCCAATCAATCACAATCTCCCGTCGGACTTCCAAACGGCCAGAACGGCAGCGAGGTGTTTGGCGAAGGTCTTAATATCGGGAATATCGCCCCCGGTTGGAGCACTCAAGGGAGCGTCGTTCTGAGGTTTCAAATTTCCAACACCCAGCCGCCGGTCCAGCAACCGAGTGTCACAACCAACGCCGCGACAGGCATCGGGGAATCGTCAGCCACCCTTAACGGCTATGTGAACCCGAACGGCACCTCCGATACCATTCGCTGGTTTGAGTGGGGCCTTTCTTCAAGCAACCTTACCAACTCCACGGCCCGGTTGAGCCAGGGGAGTTCGGCTTCAAGTTTCAGCGAATTCATCAATGGCCTTTCTCCCAGCACCTATTACTACTTCCGCGCCGTGGCTCAGAACTCGGCCGGCACCGTCTACGGTTCAGTGCGGTCTTTCAGAACGCTCTCCGTGCCCCAGCCGAGTCTGCCTTCGGTCACGACTTTCAGTCCGACCAACATTGGCGATACCTACGCTACTTTCAATGGTTTTGTCACGCAAAATGCTGGTAACACTTATCGCTGGTTCGAATATTACACTTCTGGAACGGGGATAATGTCCACGCGGAGAGTTTATCAGGGTGGGTCAGCTTCGAATTTCAGCGAGTACGTGAATGGTCTTAAGCCCAATACTGTCTACTATGTCCGAGCGGTGGCCCAGAATTCTTACGGTACTGACTACGGTGTTTACCACTCTTTCACAACGACCGGTGTCGGCAACTTCGGAAGTAATCTCGCGCCTCTCGTTATCACTAATCCCGCGATCGGCGTTTCGAATTCTGCCGCCGTCCTTCAAGGACTTGCTTTCACTAACGGCATCAATACCTACGGCTGGTTTGAATGGGGCACCAATTTCAACCTTACGAGCCAGACTGAAAAAACCCTTCTGGGAGTGAATTATTCCGCTCCATTTTCCGCGACTTTGGGCGGTCTCCCCGCCAACACGATCTACTATTTCCGGGCAGTGGCCCAGAACGCCTACGGCACCGCTCGCGGTGTGATTTTGAGTTTCCGCACCGGCAGCGAAGCGGTTTCGCCGCCGGTTTCCAACGGGGTATTTTCCGGTTTTTCCGTGAAGAAGGAAGTCGAGAACGTTACTTTCCCAAACGGCACCAAAACCTCCGTTGCCGCGACGGCCGACGATACTCTCCGCTACCACATTAGAGTGACCAACACCGGTACGACTCCTCTCTCCGGCATAAGCGTTCGCGACACTTTGTCGCCTTTCACAGACTTTTCTTCGGCTTCGGACGGTGGTTCCTATTCTGCCGACGACCACCGTGTTTCCTGGACAATAGATAATTTGGGACCCGGTTTGAGCCGCACGCTTACCGTCGATGTTACAGCCCAAAAACTTACCTCAAATGTCGTTGCTGAGAACACCGCCCGGGCGGAAGCGGCGGATTTGGGTGCGCGGTTCTCGAACACAACACTCGCCATAATCAACGTCCAGCAGGTTGTTCTTTCTATCGAGAACGGCAGGGAAGACTTTCCGCCCGGTGGGGTAATGAAGTACAAAGTGAGTTACGCGAACAAAGGCAAATCCGAGGTGAAAAATCTCGATCTCACCGTAGTTCTTCCGGCTGGCGTTAGCTTCGAGGGGTCGCCCGACGGTTTTTCCGAGAAGGACAACGTTCTGAAGCTCAATTTGCCCAATCTGGCGGGCGAGGGAAAAGGCGAAGTCTCTTTTGATGCGAAGGTTTCGAGCGATATCAAGGAAGAGACGACTATCACGACGAGCGCTCTTCTCACTTATACCGATGTCGTGGAGAATGTCGACCGCGGCGTTAACGCCTACGTTTTGAACGTCGTTCGGCCCTCCCTTGGCCCCTTGGGCGCTTCCTTAATAGGCGGTGTGCCGATGGGCTTTCTCTGGCTTTTGCTTATCATCACCGTCACAGTCATCGGTTATGGCGTTTATTTAATGGAAAAGAATCGCAGAGAACCTCAACTGACAAGAGAGGTTGTATCGTAAGGAAAAAGAGAAAAAGTTTAAGCCCCAAGTGGTTGATACCACGAGGGGCTTGGCTGGTGGCGCCCTAGCTCGCCACACGTTTGTAGACGAAGAAAGGCATGAGCTTGATGATGCATTCTCTCTTGTTCCATGCCTCACGGGACCGAACTCGTTTTTGCACGGAATCAGGGCAGAACCAGGAATCTTCCGGGTATCGCTCTATTTCCTTGCAAACACGAACTTCGATTTGCACCCCGTCTTCGCGAACGGCTTGTTGGAGGTCTCGTAGGGCGCGCCAGAGATGCGGCTTGGCGGCCACGACCCACAATTCAGTGAGTCCACGTCGCTTTGCCCACTGGACAGCTCCTCGCGCTATGCGTAGAGTCGGCGGCGGGTTACCGGGTTCTTCTTCGGTGTATTCCACCGGAACATCATCTTCGATGCGAATATCGAGTTGGGTGTAAACCCGACCGTTGAGTTCCCGCGCATTTTTCGAAGCGATTTCAGCAATGCGCCGATTGGAGAGAATTGTTTCCGGTACTCCGAAAGCGAATGCGACAACGCCCGTAGTTTTCAATTTTCACCTCCTGTGTATGAAGTTAGAAAGGTGCTAAAATTTTATTACCCAAAAGTAACATATTGTCATTTGTTCGTAAAGAGCGACAAAATCAACATCTCTGCACAAATTGGCCGCCGAGCGAAGCGAGGCGAACCTTCAAAACTTGCAATTTCATCAATGGTGCCCTCGAGAGGAATCGAACCTCTATTACGAGATCCGCAATCTCGCGTCCTATCCGTTGAACGACGAGGGCCGCTAGAAATTCGTTTGTCTTGAACTGCAGAAAGATTTTATCCTTTTGGAAAGGAGATGTCTATTGTTAGTATCCGTTCCGTCAAATTTATAACGGCCCGATGGCACGATTAGAAATTTAGAATCCCAACCAATCGGAAATAGCATCCAAAAGCGATTCTTCGTGTTCCATTTCCGGAAGGTGATTCAATAATATTGTTTTGGCTTTCTCGGCTGATTTAGCGTCGATAGGCATCTTAAAATATGGGTTCACCACCACTTTCTTCTTCAGCACGATTTCGTGGAGGCGGCCCGGCCTCTCCAAAAATGCGAAGCCCTCAAGGCGATCATAATCATAGAAAGTGTTATCGCCTATCGCAACGCCCGTGTCGGATAGGCGGAATTCGATGACGCGCGGCTTGCGGCGTCCCAAGGAAATAACCATCAATGTCGCTATCGCGATGAAAATGGCGAAGAAGAAATTATTTTTAATGAGCGAGAAGAGAGCTATCGCCACTCCTGTCAATGCGACGAGCCAGTACCAGCCCGGGCTTTTTTCCGTGAACTGGTATTCCGCTGCACTCCATTCGAGCTCCCGTGAGACGTCTTTTGCCTCTTTTTTTTCTGCCATGCAGCCCCAAGGGGAATCGAACCCCTATTTACGCCGTGAAAGGGCGTTGTCCTAGCCGTTAGACGATGGGGCCAAAAGCCATTTTGAGTATACCAGGCTTCGTAGGAAAATCACCACTCCCGGAAAAAAGCGAGAATGGAGACAGATATCCGGGTGATAATTCAGACATTCAAACCACGGATTTTCCGGGGCGTTGTTCGGAAATAACACGAAG
Organism: Minisyncoccota bacterium; assembly: GCA_035573955.1. Lineage (GTDB taxonomy): Bacteria > Patescibacteriota > Minisyncoccia > UBA6257 > GWB1-50-10 > GWB1-50-10. The sequence continues at coordinate 22,214 of DATLZO010000004.1, read as the reverse complement.
AGCGTGATACATATGCCACGAGGCCGGGAACTTGGGAAAGGCTATTGTCTTTGGAGAGTATTTTGTGATCTTGGCGGAGGCGGGAGGATTCGAACCTCCGATGCCCTTTTGGGGCATAACGCATTAGCAGTGCGCTGCTTTCAGCCGCTCAGCCACGCCTCCCGTGATTTCCTTGTGATTCGGCACTCTCATCACAATATTGAGCTTGCCGAAGTATTGTTTTTATACCACTTCTCTGATAACTTTACAAATACTCATGGAATCTCCAATCAAGAAAAATATGACAAAGAGACCGCCAATTGTGGTGGTAATGGGTCATGTCGACCATGGCAAGACGACGCTCTTGGACTACATCCGCAAAACCAACGTCGCCTCGCGCGAAGCGGGCGGCATCACCCAAGCGATTGGAGCCTATGAGATAGAGCACTCCGGTAAGAAGATTACCTTTATCGACACGCCGGGCCACGAGGCGTTCTCCAAAATGCGAGCCCACGGCGCGCGAGTCGCCGATCTTGCGATTTTAGTTGTGGCTGCCGATGAAGGTGTCAAACCCCAAACCGAAGAAGCGCTCAAGCAAATAATCGTTTCCGAGACTCCGTATATAGTTGCGATAAACAAGATAGATAAAGCCGGCGCGAATATTGAAAAAGTGAAGCAGGAACTTGCTAAAGTCGGTGTCTTACTCGAAGGTTTCGGCGGCAGTATTTCCTGGCACGGCGTTTCGGCGAAAACGGGAGCCGGCGTGAATGAGCTTCTTGATCTCATTCTTCTTGCCGCGGAGATTGAAGATCTCTCTTACGATCCTACGGCTCCGGCGCGGGGAATTGTGTTGACCGCCCACCTTGACTCTCGTCGGGGAATCGTTGCCGGCGTGGTTGTGACCGATGGCACTCTTTCGAAAGGTAGCCCTATCTATACCGAAAGCGCGAGTGGCAAGGTAAAAATTCTCCAGAACTTCAAAGGCGATACGGTTGCGGCTCTGAACCCTTCGGCTCCGGCAATGATTTTGGGTTTTGAGGAATTGCCGTCAGCCGGAGAAGAATTTTCAACTGAGAAAATCGAAAGGAAAGTTGCGGGCCGGTCGGATGCAGGAACGGAAGTCGTCCCTGGCGCGATCAAGGTTGTGCTTAAGGCGAACGAGTCGGGTTCGCTTGATGCTCTGGAGCATGTCATCGATAAAATTGGTCGCAAAACTCCGATCACCGTTGTGGAAAGCGGGGTTGGCGACATCTACGAGGGTGACGTGAAGATCGCCGGGACAACCGGTGCGACCGTCGTCGGGTTCAGGGTGAAGGTGGATAGAGCCGCCGATAATCTTGCAAAAGCGCAGAAGACGGAGATCCTCGTTTCGGATATAATCTACGAACTGGAAAAATCACTGGAAGAAAAAATCGCCTCCGGCGGCTCCGGCGAAAAACGGACACTGGAGGTTCTCGCAATATTCGGTGAACCAAGGGGTAAGAAACAAGTGGTGGGCGGCCGGATTGTTGAGGGTTTTGTTAGAAACGGCGAGAATTTTTCCGTTTCCGACGGCGTGACTGTTGTCGGTGCGGGCAGGGTGTTGAATCTTCAGTCCGGTAAAAAAGATGTCAGTGAGGCTCGAGCGCCCAGCGAGGTCGGTCTTCTCGTCGAAAGCGATTGGAGAATCAAGGTCGGCCATAAGCTCGTTTTCGGTTAAAGCTTTGCGGGAACATAGGAATTTAAAGGTCGCGAGTGTTATTGAAAAAAAGCTCGGACTAATACTCGTCCGAGACTACAATTTTGAAGGCGCCGTTGTCACGGTGCTTACCGTTGAAGTTTCACCGGATTTATTGCAGGCTAAAATAGGTTTGGGAGTTCTACCAAAAGACAAAGAAGCGGAGGCGGTGATGGCGTTAAACCGCGACCACAAACGGCTGGAACATCTCCTTCTCAAGCAGATGAGACTGCGAATCGTTCCCAAACTCATCTTTAAAATAGGATCTTAAGGCCTGGTACCCAAGTGGTAAGGGGTGAGTCTGCAAAACTCTTATGCGCGGGTTCGATTCCCGCCCAGGCCTCATATGAAAAACGCACAAGAGATAATTTCTTGTGCGTTTTTCATATGAGTATATTTACGACTGCGCTCGAACTTACTTTATCAAAAATTCCTGACCAATGGAAGCCGCCCCGCCGCCGCTCGCTAACGCTCGCCCCACCAAAGAAAAGTTTTGTTCACTATTTTTTGATTTTGCGCGCGACCATTTTTTCTTCTAAAAGGAAAACAAAACTTTTCTGTGGTGTTCTGTTCTGAACGAGCAGGCGGCGGGGCTGGCCTTTATTTTTGTTCGGGCGCGGCGGAATTCCCCCCACACCCCCTTCCGCCGCGTCCTCGCGTTTGATTGATTTCGCAAAAAGAAAAAGATAGCAACCATTGACAACGCTGGCTAATCGTTTATTATTAATACCGGATGGAGCAGAATGGTTCTGCTCTGCCAAGCACATTGAAACCTCAATAAGGAGGACAAAGAAATGACCAAGATCGATGATCCCGACAGCAAAGTCACACGCATCCAGCTGTGCGGCGTGCAGGGTTGCTGCCCGACCGTGGAAATCCACCACGGCTCCGACAAGATCGTCATCACCGATGACGACGGCGGTAAGGTTACGCTCACCAAGGAGCAGTGGCGGGAAGCGTTCGCTAAGGTCAACGTTGACGCGTAACGAACGCTACGACGGGATCGGTACAACAGCCCCTGCTCCACAACGGACGCGGGGGCTTCTTTCTTTTAGAAAGGAGGAAACCTAAATGCACACTTCGGTTGACGCGCTGAACTGGTTTTTGTCACGGACAAACCAGATTGTATGGAGAGCGCAACGGTTCCGCGCTTCCCGCTTCTTGCGGGTGCTGGCGCGAGATGGACTGGTGGCGCTTTTTCACCAGTTGCGTCCCGAGCCGGTATATCTTTCGGAAAAGGTCTGGCGTGACTTTCCGGAGCGAGTGATTTCCGGAACGTTGCCGGAGCAGATGAATGGTCTCGTGCAAGAAATCGTTGTTCGCAAGCTGTTCATCAGCGACGAAAATGTTGATGCGGAAGAACTTGCAAAGGCTCGCGCCAACGCTTTGCTGCTTCTCAATCGTCCGACAATTCTGTACCTCATGATGGCCCAGTGCTGTAACTTTGCTTGCACCTACTGCCCGATTCCCGCTCTATCCAAGCGGTACGGCGAACGACTGCTCTCTTTTGAGGATGCAGTCGCCGGCATTGAGCTCTGGCGGAGGCACATCGAGGATCAGCCGCAGGATGACAATCCATATTTCCTGATTTTCTACGGAGGCGAACCTCTGTTGAATCGGGAAGTGTTGGAGCGATTGCTATCGCATGTTGTCGACGAGCAAAACGCAGGTCAACTTCCTCAGAAGCTCGAACTTATGCTTTGCACCAACGGCGTACTGGTGGACGAACAACTCTCAAGGTTGTTTGCCCGCTACAACGTGACGGTTGCGGTTGGTGTTGACGGCCCGCGAGAGCACAACGATCGTATCCGCCTCACGGTTGCCGGCGATCCTACGTTCATCGAGATTGAGCGTGCTATCCGGCAACTCGTAAGCGACGGCGTTCGCGTTGTCGCTTCTGTGACCATCACTCCGGCGAACGTTCACCAACTAGCAGAATATCCTTCCTTCCTACGCAAGCTCGGAATTTCTCAATTCGGCTTCAACCTGATGAAGGGCGAAGCTCTGATTCGCGAGCTTGACGGCAAAAGCGTGGAGGATTACTGCCAAGCGGCGGCAAAGGGAGTTGTACGGGGACTTGCCGACATGACCGATGACGGGCGTTGCTACGAGTATCAGCTTGAGAAAAAGTTGACTACTCTGCGCAATGGCCTGCCATTCTCAGTTGACTGCACCTGCTACGGCAACCAGTTAGTTGTCCAGGCAGACGGTCAGGTGACCAACTGCCCGTTTCTTCGGTTCGATCAAGGACACATTCGGCAAGTGCCCGACTCGTTCAGGATCGGACAGACGGAAACGGTGAAAGCGTGGAGGGGTCGTCTGCCGCTCTTCAACGATTCAATCCTGGAAGACGGAGTACTTGACGGCGGTGGATGCGCTTGGAATTCTTCGGAACTTTCCCGCGACGCCCTCGCTAAAGACAACCTCAACACAATCTTCACAAAGGAGGTGACGCATGAACTCATCTGGATCCTCTTGCCAAAAGAGCGGGCAGACGCTCTCCGCCGGGGAGAATCCTCTCATTGGAGTTATCGGCGGATCGGGTCTCTGTGAACTTCCGGGACTCGTAATCGTCGAGACCATCGAGACGGAAACTCCCTATGGGAAGCCGTCTGGACCCATAGTTGTGGGTGAACTGTGCGGCGGGCGTATCGCTTTTCTGCCCAGACACGGCAGAGAGCATACGATTCCGCCGCATAAAGTTCCGTACAAAGCCAACTTCGCGGCGTTGAAGTCGCTTGGGGTACGACATGTCGTCGGCACGTGCGTAGTCGGCAGTCTCCGAAGGGAGATTGAGCCCGGTGCGTTCGTTGTTCTTGATCAATTTATCAATTTCACTTGGGGTCGCGACGACACCTACGAGGTTGACCGAGAACTGATTCATCTGCCGATGGCGCGACCGTACTGCGAATATCTCCGAGCGATAATCGTTCGCGAACTCAACGTGATGGAAGTGAACTGCCACAAAAAAGGAACCGTGGTCGTAATCCAAGGACCACGGTTCTCAACCATCGCCGAAAGCAAAATGTTCGCGCTCTGGGGCGGAGATGTCGTAAACATGACGCAGTACCCGGAGTGCTACTTCGCGCGTGAGCTTGGTCTCTGCTACGGGGCGGTAGCCTCGGTAACCGATTACGATGTCGGCGTGCCGAGCGCCGTCTCAATGCAGCCGGAGTCAATGGAAAAAGTGCTTGCGGTATTCCGTCAAAACACGGCAACAACCGTGTCGCTTGTTGGAAAACTTGCGGGACTTGTCCGCGAGATTGTCGGCTGCAACTGCGCATCGCCTCGCCTCGCCGAATACTACAAACTCGCAAAAGGCGAAAGTCTGTAACAACCCCCTCGTTCTTCGGAACGCGGGGGTTCTTTTTGTCTCGCGGGCCATTGACATAAAGCGAAAAATTTGTTAAATATGAATACAGTCCTGATATCTCGGATTTCGGATATCGGGGAACGGTACTTTGACAACGTTTCCTGGATGAGAAATCCGGGATAAAATAAGGAGGAATCATCCATGGAAATCAAAGCAGACAAAATCCACAAAGCGTACGGCACAATCACCGTGCTCAACGACATCTCGTTCTCCCTTGAACGAGGGCAGAAAACCGGCCTTATCGGCTACAACGGCACTGGCAAGACGACACTCCTTAAAATTCTTGCAGGGCTGATTGAGCCGGATTCCGGCGAGGTGACGGTGAGAAAAGACGCGGTCATCGGCTACATGCCGCAGGACACGAGCCTTGTTTCCGACGAGACCATCCGCGATTATGTTCGGCGAGTTTCTGGTATGGCTATGCTGGAAGAACAGATGGAGAAATCGTCCGAAGCGATGGCCGAGTATGAACGACGAGATGGCTACGCGTTCTACCATCGTCTAGATGTGATGCTCTCCGGCTTTGGGCTCGTCGATGTTTCAAGCGACCGGCCGATCAATTCGCTTTCGTCCGGCCAAAAGAGCAAGGTGTTCATGGCGGGCGTGCTTCTGTCCGACCCCGACATATTGCTTCTTGACGAGCCGACGAACAATCTCGACCTACCGGCGCTCATCTGGCTGGAAGATTTTCTCATGCGTAGCGACGCGGCTTGCATCATTGTTTCGCACGACCGTCTCTTTCTCGACCGGATTGTGCGGAAGATCTTCGAGATCGACTGGCACACCCGGACACTCAACATCACGAGCGGCAGGTACTCCGACTACTTGGTGAGAAAAGAGAAGGAATTGGCGAGACGGTGGCGTGAGCACGAGGAACAGCAGGAGGAAATCAAGCGGCTTGAGGAGCAGGCCAGGAAGAAAAAGCAGGAAGCTCTCGCTGGTTCGCGCTACATGGGCACCGACAACGACAAGTTTTTACGGGGCTTCAAGCGTGACCGAGCATCCAAGTCCGGCAAGCAAGCCAAGGCGATCGAGAAGCGCATTGAGCAGATGGAGATCGTCGAAAAACCCGTTGAGCGTGACGTGTTTCGTATTCACTTGCGACCCACCAAGCCGGAAGGAATGCGGGACATCAACCTAACGGACGTAGTGGCCGGTTACGCCAATGACGGATTCAAAGTCGGTCCGGTGTCGCTTTCGATTCCCTATGGCAGTCGCGTGGTGATTCTCGGCCTTAACGGCTCCGGCAAGACGACACTACTCCGAACGATTAGCGGCGAACTTCCGGCACTTAAAGGTAGAGTTAGCCGCGGCAACGCCCTCGTGATTGGCAACCTCACCCAGGAGCATGACAACTTACCGCGGGAAGAGAGTATCAAGGACTTTCTCACGCGGCGGGCCGACATTCAAGTCCAGGAAGCGTACGCGCTTGCCGTAAAGTTCGGTTTCAAAGCGGCGGAGATCGACAAGCCGATTTCGGCTCTTTCGCCGGGCGGGAGGGCGCGGCTTCTCTTCGCTCTCTTCTCCGCACTTTCGGCAAATGTGCTTATCTTGGACGAACCCACTAACCACCTCGACCTTGAGGCGCTCGAAGCTCTTGAGGAAGCGGTAGCGCACTACGAGGGTAGCATCGTACTCGTCTCGCACGACCGGCGCTTTCTGGAGAAATTCCATCCCACCGACACCTACGTTCTTTCCGATGGCAAGCTCTCACGGCAGGAAAGTTTCGAGGATTATGCGGCAAACGCCGAGCGGCGGGCCAAACGTTTGATTAGCATGATCTAAAGAGCTAACTGCCATGTCAGCCAACCTCACAACCTAAGGCGGCGACAAACCTAAGCGTTTGTTCGTCGCCTTTTTCTTTTTGCGAAATCAATCAAACGCGAGGACGCGGCGGAAGGGGGTGTGGGGGGAATTCCGCCGCGCCCGAACAAAAATAAAGGCCAGCCCCGCCGCCTGCTCGTTCAGAGCAGAGCCGAGCAAAATACTCTTTTCCTTAATGAAAAAAATTTCTGGGGCGCGCGTAAATCGGAAATCGTAAAGAGTATTTTGCTTGGCGGCGAGCGTCAGCGAGCGGTGGCGGGGCGGCTTCCTTTGGTCAGAAATTTCTGCTAAAATAGGTTCGAGCGGACTCAAAAATATACTCATATGAAAAACGCACAAGAGATAATTTCTTGTGCGTTTTCCTTTTTACGGTACAGTTAATTAATAGATGAAGAAACGTTCTTGGACAAATAGTCAATTAAAAAAGCGGTTAAGAACTCTCTAAGTATTCGCCAAATTTTGATAAAACCAGCAGGTTTGAGAGCAGTTGGTGGTAATTATGACCAAGCGAAAAATACATAAAAGAATACAAACTCAACACCGAACATTTCAAGGAAAAAGGTTGGAATAAAGGACTTCGAGGCGTTTTTAGGAAACCAGTAATGTCACTTGAGGATATTCTTATAAGAAACAGTTCTTTTCAAAGTTTTAAGTTGAAGAAAAGATTATTTGATGCGAAAATGAAACCGTAACGCTGCGAGCAGTGTGGTTGGGCAAAAAAGACGGCTAACGTATATTTACCGCTTGAACTTGACCATATTAATGGGGATAGGCATGATAATCAAATAAATAACTTGAGAGTTCTTTGTCCAAATTGTCGTAGTCTTACGCCTAACCACAGAGGTCGAGGTGGTAGAAAATACGCCCGGGTGGTGAAATAGGCAGACACGCAACACTTAAGATGTTGTGAGTGAAAACTCGTGCCGGTTCGACTCCGGCCCCGGGCACATATGCGGGTATGGTTTAGTGGCAGAATGCGTCCTTGCCAAGGACGAGACGGCGGTTCAATTCCGCCTACCCGCACCAGATGAGTTTGAATCTTGTAGGAAAAACATGTGTCGCTTGCGAAGGTAGCGTTCCGCCGCTCTCGCGTGAAGAAGCGGGAAGATACCTCAAGGAAACACCTGGCTGGCGCCTTTTAGCCGATGGTTTGGGAATAGAACGCGAATTCAATTTTCGGGATTTCGGAGCAGCTTTAGCGTTCGTGAATAAAGTGGCGGCCCTTGCCGAGAACGAAGGTCACCACCCCGATATTCATGTTTTCTACAATCGCGTCCGTTTGGAACTTTCTACTCATGCTATAGGCGGACTTTCTGAAAACGATTTCATCCTAGCCGCAAAGGTAAACTTAATCGCTTAATCCGCCTATTTTCTCACCGAGCGCTGCTGCTTTTTCTTCTATTTCCATGCCCTTGCCTAGAGCTCTCGTGAGTAGGTATTTCATGCCGAAGACCAAGACGAGGATGGCGAGCATGGCGATCTCGATCTGATGAAGCTTCAGGAGGGTGAGGCCGGACAGGACAAGGTAGGAGCCGCCGATCATCGAACCGGCCCAAAGCGCATTTGCCGCTAGCCTCCCTTTCAGAAATCGTTTCAGGGAAATATTCATCAGGCCGGCCAGTATTATCACGCCGACGTTGATATAGACAATGAATTTGGAAGCGACAAGGAATTTGTCGGCATGGTTGTGGAGAAATGCGTGCATCTGTTTCCGGCCAAGGATTCTCTCTTTGAGCCGGAACCCACGCTCTGTGTTCTGTAGCGACCGGCCGAGAGCGTAGAAAAATGTTTCGTAGACGACAAGGCCGATACCGATCGCTGTGAGAAACCCACCCCATCCTAGGTAATCTTTTAGGATGAGATAGACTCCAATCAGGACCGTTATCTCACCTTGGATGACGACGCCTAGACCGAAAATGATATGCCGCCATGAGTAGTGCAGCATTATCCATTCGCCAAGGTTTTCCAATATTGGCGCCATACCCGATTACTATACTATACTTATAACCGATTCCATGACGCTCAACAAAGACGATGTGAAATTCAAAGCCGCCCGCTCGAGCGGACCAGGCGGGCAGCGGACAAACCGCCGCTCGACAAAGGTGGAAATATGGGTGAGTGTTGCCAAACTCCCACTTTCCGATAAGGAGAAGGAAGTCGTTCGCCGGAAGCTTGCTAATCACCTGAACCGTCGGGATGAGATTTGGGTGGAGAACCAAGAAACGCGTTCCCAGGAGATGAACAGGGATTTAGCGCTTAACCGTCTCAACATGATGATTCGGGAAGCGCTAAAGGTTCCGAAGGCTAGAATCCTATCCGAACCCAGGCGGAGCGCAAAAGAGAGCAGGTTAAAAGAGAAAAAGATTATAAGCGACAAAAAAAGGTCAAGAAGAACTGCGAAGAAAAGATGAAGAATTTTCCGAATTTCGAGTCGGGACGGAACCAGATTGAGGATCGTCTGATGACCACGGAGGAAGTCGAGGCGATGGAGAAGGAGATAAGCGATTTTGTTGGAAACCTTTCGGATTTGGAAAAGGCAGGTCTGGTCAAGGTCTATCTCGGACCGTCAAATACCGAAGGTTTTTCGACAGTGACGGTGAAAGACACCGCAACCGGTGAGATTATCTTCTACGAGGATTTCGGCGTAACCTACAAAGTTTTAGACACATTGTCTCCCGACGTGAGTTGAGACGGTATTGCAATAATTGACTGCCGGCCCATATAATGGTCTTCAGGAATGGTGCCTATGGTGTAGCGGCAACACAACGCTCTGTGGCAGCGTTATCACCGGTTCGAATCCGGTTAGGCACCCCAGGAATGACGGCGCTAACCGCGCCGTTTTTGATTTTTAAACCTCTTTCTGATATAACCCCTTACAGCACGAACTTATCTCTAAAACAATATAAAGGGAAAGGAAAAAGACAATGACTGCGGAAACAGCCGGTCTAAAGCCGGTTCGGAAACCGCCTGACCGAGAAGAATGGCTTATCACCTTCGACCGCCGGGTTTGGTTTATCGGAGGTTACGTGATGGCCACCTTCGTGGCTAGTCTCGTCGTGGATGTCTGGCTTCCAAAAACGGCGGCGGCGATGTTCACCACCATTTGGCAGGGTGAAAGTTCGTATTTCGTCTGGCGTTACCTGGGTTACGACCTTCACCCTCTCAAGGAGTATCTGCCGGTTGTTCTCATGACCGGAACCATTCATCTCACGGCTTTCTGGTTCGGCGTTTTTCGAAAAGAGGCCTCGCTTCTCGAACTCCCCACCGTGAACCGTATCTTCAACCAGGATCGGTTTCCCGAGTTCTACAACTTCATCTTGAGGCGAGGTTACTGGGGACTTTTCGTGGCCGGTCTCTGTCCTGAGATCTGGCCAGTGGGCTTCCTCGTTCAACGAAACCGTCCGCTCGACCTCGGGGTGCCGGCGATTCTTATTGGCAATGGCGCGAAGCTCGCCGGTTGGGCTTTTGTCTGCCAGTTTGCCATTCCGGCAGTTATCTGGAAAATTTGGTTCTTCATTCCGGCTATTCTCCTTGTCCTTGTTCTTCTCCACCTTTTGCCGCGGCTTGTGGCTCGCTTTCTACCGAGGGACGGCCGCGCGAGCACCCTGCGCTGACCGCCACTGGTCAGCGCAGTTTTTTTGTAATAAAGTAAGGACAAGAAACGTCTAGTGATTAAAGAGCGTTGTCTACAACGCCTTTTGATAAAGGTCGGCAAACAGAGTAACCATTAATATCATGAAGAATACCATTTTTGTCGCGTTGTTTTTGATGATTTTCGCTGGTGTGGCGGCGGCACAGACGTCGTCGGTGACGGATAGAAAAGATTGCGTGGAAATTTTCGATCCCGTCAAACAAGAGAACAGAATAGTTTGTTCGGGTAAAGACACCCCCTTTAGTGGGCGCGTTCAAGGTGTTCCGACAAGCTTTCCGGAGAATGTCAGGCAATTAAAAGCAACCTCGAGCGATCAAATCAAGATTTTGAAGGAGGAAATGAAAATTAAGATGGAAAACTCCCGTGAGGAATTCAAGTCTTCTTTCGAAGCGAAAAGAGAGGAGGCTAAGAAGCAGATAGAGAATGAAAGGAAAGAACTGAAGAAAAAGCTCGAGAAGATGAAGGACGAGAACAGAAAGAAGATAGTCGAGCGTTTGAGCGAAAAATTGAATGAATTAAACTCAAGGCTTACTACCCACTACCTCTCCGTTCTGGACAAGCTTGAGAAAATTCTCGACAACATTGTTAGTCGAACCGACAAGGCCGAAGCCCGTGGCTTGGACGTAGGTGCCGTCCGCACCGCCGTAACGAGTGCGGAAACTGCAATCGCCGAAGCCAAAGCGGCGATCGATGTACAGGTTGGGAAAATTTATTCCTTTGATCTCGCGACGAGCACCGTGACCGCATCAACCGCCACATCTACAGAACATAGTCTGAAATCCATAGTCGGAGAGGCAAGGCAAACTCTCCATGCCGATCTGGCGGCGGTCAAGGAAAAAGTGAAAGCTGCCCACGAAGCGGTAAGGCGTGCAGCTGTTGCGCTCGCGCAAGTGCCCCGCGTCAACGAGGACGCCACTTCAACCCCATCCACTCCGACTTCAACTACAACATCATCCGCGACTTCGACCGAATAAGGTGATAGAATAAAGGTATGAAAAAACTGTTTTGGGTAATAATTATAGTGATCGTCGTCATCATTGGTTTCCTACTTTGGGGTAATGATGCGAGTAGGGTTTCGGCTCCGACAGGATCAGAGGTGGTTCCCGGCAACGATACGACTGGAGCCATCAACCAGGATCTGGAAAATCTCGAACTCGGTGATCTGAACCAGGAATTTGAGACGATAGACGCCGATTTAAACCAACTCTGAGCCCGAACCCGACGATCCAAAACCCGCCCCAGTCGGCGGGTTTTGGTTTTTTGCCGATCGCGCTTAGAATTAATGTGCTCATGGAAACGAAGTTTTTCACCGGTAAGGGAGACGACGGCAGGAGCCGGGTAAATGGCCGGGAAGTTTCAAAAAGCAATCCGATGGTGGATTTTTTGGGCGGTTTGGATGAACTGAATTCCTGGCTGGGTTTCTGCCGGCTCGCGGCTGAGAAATTTACGGAGGTTCGACCTCCAAGTATTGACGGCAATTTCGGAAGTTCGAACCTCCCCGTTTTGGATGTTGCCGGAATTTTGAAAAAAATCCAAAACTTCCTTTTCATTGCCCAAGCCGAGGCGGCGGCTTTGGGTTTCGGCTACGAAAAAAGCCCTAAAATAACGGAAGAAGAAATAAAATATTTTGAAGAGGTGATTGCCGAAATTGATAGAGTCGTGCCGAAAATAGAAAAATTCGTTATGGCGGGCGGCACCGAACTTTCCGCACGGCTCGACGTCGGCCGGGCAATCGCGCGACGCGTCGAACGCCAGGCAAAGAGATATGAACCGGATGAGCCGGAAAAATGCCTCACGCCGGCGACGCTGAAGTTTCTGAACCGCCTCTCGAGCGTCCTTTTCGCGCTCGCGAGGTACGTAAATCATGCATCCGGTGTGAAGGAGGAACATCCGACATATGAATTATGAATAATGAAAATCCGCCTTTTTCATTGATAATGTCCATTGGCACGGTTCGCTCTGCAGAGCCAACGAGATCACGACATTAGTTATCGACGGCCCGCTTGACCTGCAATACTCCCCCGCGAGTATTTCTGCGGCAAGTTCGGCAGTATTTGTCACTTTGATGATTTGAACGCACTAAGCTAACTTATTAATCATGAGGAAGTCTACCAGAATTTATCTAGATCACGCCGCGACCACGCCGGTTGACCCCGCCGTTTTTGAGGTGATGAAGCCGTATTTTTCCGAAAATTATGGCAATGCTGGTTCGCTCCATTCTTTCGGTCAGGCGGCCATCACCGCGATTGACGAAGCGCGGAGCGCGATAGCTAAGGCGATAGACGCCGAATTCGACGAGGTGATATTCACAGGCGGCGCAACCGAAGCGAACAACTTAGCTTTGCGCGGCGCGCTGAAGCGTAAAGACCGCGAGCCGAGGCCAAAAGTCATCGTTTCCTTCGTGGAGCATGAATCCGTTCTCGACACGGCCCGCGATTTTGAGCGCGAGGGTGCTGAAGTTGTTTATCTCCCTGTTGACGGGAGCGGTTTTGTCGATCTGGTATTTTTGAAAAAAAACTTGGACGAACGGACGGTACTGGTCTCGGTCATGTACGCCCAGAATGAGATTGGAACAATCCAGCCGGTCGCGGAAATCGCCGAAATCCTCCGGGATTTCCGCGACGGGGGTATTTACCCTCTTTTTCACACCGATGCCGTCCAAGCCTTTCAGTTCCTTGATTGCAACGTAAACCGTCTCGGCGTCGATTTAATGACGCTATCAGCCCACAAAATCTATGGTCCCAAAGGAGCGGGTGCTCTCTATATCCGGAATGGCGTAAAGGATGCGCTTGCTCCGGTTTTGACCGGCGGCGGTCAGGAATTCGGTTTCCGTTCGGGTACCGAAAATGTGCCGGCTATTGCCGGTTTCGCGAAGGCTGTGAAACTCGCGGTTTCGGGTCGTGTCTTGGAAGGATCGCGTTTGGCCGGTCTAAAAGCGCGTTTTTGGGATGGTTTGAAAGAGATTTTTCCGTTAGCAGAACGGAACGGCGGCGAACCTTCTTTACCGAACATTTTGAACGTTCATTTTCCTGGAAAATCTTCGGAGGAACTCATTCTCGCGCTCGACGCCGAAGGCATCGCCGTTTCATCAGGTTCAGCCTGCGGGTCCCGTGTTGCCCGCCCTTCGCATGTTCTTCAGGCGTTGGGTTTTCCGCCGGAGAGGGTAAAGTCAAGCATCCGTTTCAGTTTCGGTCGGTCGACATCTGCTGAAGACGTCGAGAAAACGCTTGCGGCGCTAGACGGCCTGCTGCGGCGGAACAATTGACTTCGGTTCGGAATTGTTTCATGATCTACTTGGCCATTTATAAAGGAGCTGAACATGGGTGATTTTGGCAGTGATCCGCGTGAGGAGATAAAACAGGCGGGACCGATGTTCCTCATAATCCTTCTCGTCGTGTTTGCTCTCGCCGTGTTATCGGCGGCGGGTATGCTCCTTGCTCCTTAGCACAGAGCGTGCCCCGGCTTGAAACTTAAGCCGGGGCGCTTCGTTTTATGAATTGACACTTCCCACGGGGAGGTTAAGATTACAACTATGAACCAAAAGATAAAGGACTATTTGGGCATCGCGCTCATTTTTACGGCCGTCGCTGCTGCTGTCGCCGGGTGGCGGTATGTTGATTCGTATTCCCGGTCGACAATATCGTCAAGGACATTCTCGGCCCAAGCAGAAGGGAAAGCAATCGCCATTCCCGATATAGCTCAATTTTCTTTCAGTGTTATAACCGAAGGCGGGAAGGACATTGCTTCTATCCAAAAGCAGAACACGAAAAAAATGAACGATGTCATAGATTTTGTGAAGTCTGAAGGCGTCGATTCCAAGGATATCAAGACGACCGGTTATTCCGTCGAGCCGCGTTATCAGAATTACACCTGCAATACAAGCGACATTGAAAGCGGCAGGTTTTGCCCTCCGCCGGAAATAGTCGGTTATACAGTTCGCCAGAACGTTTCGGTGAAGATCCGTGATTTCGCCAAGATCGGCGGCATATTAAGCGGTGTGGTCCAGAAAGGCGCCAATTCCGTTTCCGGAGTTTCGTTTTCATTGGACGACCCGACGGCGGTTCAAGCTGAGGCAAGAGCCAAGGCTATAGAAAAGGCAAAAGCAAAAGCGGCCGAGCTTGCCCGGGCTGGCGGTTTCCGCATCGGCCGGCTCGTGTCCATAAACGATGGTGGTTTTTACTACCCGGTGTACGAGCGCGCTTTTGGCATGGGTGGGGACGGTGCGACGAAATTACCCGTGCCGACGATAGAGTCCGGTTCCCAGGAAATCGTCGTCAATGTTTCGCTTGTCTACGAGATAAGGTAGTCTCTGTTTTTTCTTAATCTATGTCCAAGAAATTACTTGTCATAGTGGTTTTTTCGGTAATCATAGGCATCGCTCTCGGAAGTGCTTATTTCCCCGCTGAAAGAGCCAAAGCGAATATATTCGGGAGTATTCTAGATTTCCTGAAGGGGAGTGTTTCAACAAGCACGCCGGTTTCGACGGAAACCCCGATCTATAAGCCAGTCGCCGATTATGAGGCGGCGGTCGTCGCTGCAATCGAGGAGGCTCAACCGAGTGTAGTTTCTATAGTTATTTCGAAGTATTTGCCCGTCATCGAGCAGTGCCCTTATGATCCGTTCAGTGATTTGCCGCCCGAATTCAGGCAGTTCTTCGGCGGCGGTTTCCAATTTTCTCAACCCTGCGAGAAGGGGACGGAGAAAAAAGATGTCGGCGGCGGTTCCGGTTTTATTGTTTCCGAGGACGGCCTTATTCTGACTAATAAACATGTCGTCTACGATACCAAGGCAGAATACACTGTTTTTACAAGTGACGGCAAGAAATATCCGGCTTCGGTTCTGGCCCGCGACCCGTTTCAAGACATTGCTCTCATTAAGATAAACGCCGTCGGCCTTAAGCCCGCAAAACTTGGCGATTCGGATTCTGTGAAGCTCGGCCAGGTGGCCATCGCTATCGGGAATGCTCTTGCGGAGTTCCGCAATACTGTTTCGGTAGGCGTGATTTCAGGTCTTTCTAGGAATATAACCGCCTCCGGAAGCGGTTTCGGCACGGAAACCATCCAAGGCGTTATCCAGACAGATGCTGCGATAAATCCGGGCAATTCCGGCGGTCCGCTTCTCAACTTGAAAGGCGAGGTGATAGGCGTGAACACGGCCGTCGCTTCCGGGGCGGAAAATATCGGTTTTGCCATTCCCATAAACCAGGCAAAGCGCGACATAGAGTCCGTAAAGCGCACCGGGAGCATCAGGGTACCTTACATCGGTGTGCGGTACCTCACAATAACGGCAGAAGTGGCTGAAAAGCAGGGTCTTTCAGTTGACCACGGTGCGCTTATCCAGCGGACGGACGAGGGCCCTGGTGTTGTGCCGGGGTCGCCCGCAGAAAAAGCAGGTCTGAAGACTGACGACATCATCCTAGAAGTGGACGGGAAGAAAGTTACTCCCGAGAGTGTTCTTGGGTCGATTATCCAGCGCTATTCCGTGGGTGACACCGTGACCCTTAAGGTTCTCCGTTCTGGGGAAAAGATCGAGGTCAAAGTAACTCTCGAAGAGAGGCCGAATTTGTAAAAATCGGTTTTTGAGCCTAAAATTCAGGAACGATGCCTAATTTCCATCGTTTTACCATCAAAGCTCAAGAATCCCTCCAGCGGGCCCAGGAGCTTGTAGCACGCGAGAACCACGGCGAACTAAGGCCGCTTCACCTTCTTTCCTCGCTTTTAGACGACGACGACACGCTTGTCCGACCCATGCTCTTGCGGGCGAATGTGAATCTCGGCGATCTCGAGAACGCGATCGAAGAGGAGCTACGGAAAATTCCTAAGATATTTACCTCGGCCGGTAACGTGAACCAGCTCTACCTTTCCCAGGAACTGATGAAGGTTCTCGACAGGGCCTCCGAGGTGGCTCTGAAACAGAAGGACGAGTTTGTCTCTTGCGAGCATCTGGTTCTTGCTCTTATCGATGTTCCGTCGGCTGCCAGGGATGTTCTTGCTCGTTTCAACGTGAGGCGCGAAGCGCTCACGCGTGCGCTCGCCGAACTCCGCGGTTCGGTGCGGGTGACCGACGAATCGCCGGAATCCAAATTCCAGGTTCTCGAGAAATATGCTGTGAACTTGACTGATAAGGCCCGAGAAGGGAAGTTAGATCCCGTGATAGGCCGCGAGGAGGAATTGCGGCGGGTGATGCAGATACTCTCGAGGCGGACCAAGAACAATCCGGTCTTGATTGGCGAACCGGGAGTGGGAAAGACGGCTATCGTCGAAGGTCTTGCCGAACGCATTGTTGCAGGTGACGTGCCCGAGTCTCTTAAAGATAAGGAGATAATCATGCTTGATCTCGGCTCACTAATCGCCGGTACCAAGTTTCGCGGCGAGTTCGAGGACCGCCTGAAAGCATTTCTCCGCGAGGTTCAAAACTCCGCCGGCCGCATCATTCTTTTCATAGACGAAATCCACATGATAGTCGGCGCGGGCGCCGCCGAAGGAGCGATTGACGCTTCGAATCTCCTGAAGCCCGCCCTCGCGAGGGGGGAGCTTCACGCCATCGGCGCAACCACTTTGAAGGAGTACCAAAAGCACATCGAGAAGGACCCTGCACTTGAGCGCCGTTTCCAACCTGTTTTAGTCGAGGAACCCTCAATCGAGGATTCGATTGCTATTCTCCGCGGTCTCAAGGAGAAGTACGAATCCCATCACGGCCTGAAGATATCCGACGAGGCCATTATTTCTGCTGTTAATCTTTCTGCCCGCTACATCACCGATCGGTTCTTGCCGGACAAAGCCGTCGATCTGATAGACGAAGCCTCGGCCGCGCGGCGCCTGGAGTCGGACTCCACCCCGGCCGAGATAGACCGGCTGCGCCGGGAAATAACCCGGCTCGAGATAGAACGGTCTGCACTTATGAAGGACAAATCCAAAAAGACGCCTGTTCGCCTGAAGGAAGTGGAAAAAGAACTTAAAAGGTTGAAAGAAGAGAACGATGCGATTTCCGGCAGCTGGCACGCCGAAAAGATAGCCGTCGAGAAGCTTCACAATCTCCGGCGCGAGGTTGAGGAACTGAAAAGGACGGCAGAACTCGCCGAACGCGAAGGAGATTTGGGGAGGGTGGCGGAGATCATCTACGGCTCTCTTCCTAAGGCGGAACGTGAGTTGAAATCTTTTGAGAACAAGTATTTGAAGAATACGGGCGGCAAATTTATTAAGGAATACGTTGATGAAGAAGACATCGCCTCCGTGGTTTCTCGCTGGACCGGTATACCGGTTTCCCGCATGCTTGAATCGGAAATGGAGAAATTGGGTCGGATAGAAGAAGAGTTGGC
Organism: Minisyncoccota bacterium; assembly: GCA_035573955.1. GTDB lineage: Bacteria > Patescibacteriota > Minisyncoccia > UBA6257 > GWB1-50-10 > GWB1-50-10. Next base: position 4,351 of record DATLZO010000004.1, on the reverse strand, counting down.
TGGTCGGGTTATAGGCCAGAAGGAAGCAATAAACGCCGTCGCCCGTGCGCTTCGTAGGACACGAGCCGGCCTCGCTGACCTAGACAAGCCGGCCGGTTCATTCCTTTTTCTTGGTCCCACCGGCGTCGGTAAGACGGAGCTCGCAAGAGCGCTCGCCGGTTTCATGTTCAACGACGAAAAGGCGCTTGTCCGCATCGATATGTCCGAGTACATGGAGCGGCACGCTGTTTCTCGCCTCATCGGCTCTCCGCCGGGCTACGTCGGTCATGAGGAAGGAGGGCAGCTCACCGAGATCGTTCGCCACCGGCCATATTCTCTTATTCTTTTCGACGAGATAGAAAAGGCCCACCCCGAGGTGTTTAACATTCTCCTTCAAGTCCTGGACAATGGTCGCCTCACTGACAGTAAGGGTAAGACTGTGAATTTCAAGAACGCGGTTATCATTCTCACCTCGAACGTGGGGAGCGAGTATTTTCGCGAGATTTCGGGTCTCGGTTTCACCACCGGGAACGGGGAGCGGAGCGCAAAGGAGGAAGAGTTCCGCGACAAGGCTATGGACGCCCTCCGCCGCACTTTCAAGCCGGAATTTTTGAACCGTTTGGACGAGATAGTTGTTTTCAACGCTCTCCGGCCGGCTGACATGAGGAAGATTGTGGATATCCAGCTGGCGCGTGTTGAGGAAATGCTCCGCGCTCGCGGCGTCATTCTCAAGATCAAACCGCAGGTGAAGGAATATCTTGCTAAGGAAGGTTTTGATCCGGATTATGGCGCGCGGCCCGTTAAGCGCCTTATCCAGAAGGTCATCATCGATGCCCTGGCCGACAAAATGGTGAAAGGCGAAATCAAGGATGGCGAGAAAATTAACGTTTCTCTTAACCGACAGAACCGGGTGGAAATTAGTCGGTAGGACTGCCCTTGCGTTAGGTGGATTTTTTCTCTGGCGGAACTTCGGCGGTTTCTTGTCATTTCTGGGTGCCGCTGCTGCTCTCGCTTTTGCCTATTTCTGGGAAACGGAGGAAAGAAAAATGCTCCGGCGAACTTTCCTCGCTCTCGCGGTCATCGGATTCATAGGCTTCGGCGCTCGTGATTTCCTTTCTGTTGCATTTTTCCCGGTTTTTGCCGTCTTTTGGACTGCCGCCTGTTTCGCCGCCTTCGGTATAGTGAGGTTTATCTTCCACGATCGGCGCTTGGTCTACGGTTTTCTGAACACACTCGTTTTTTTTCTCGTTTTTCTCCTCTTTTTCCATTTCGGCCGGCCGGGCGGCTTTTGGTTTATAGGAACGACTCTCTTTTTTACAATTGTTTTTCTTCTCGGTGAGACTTTCAGGTTTCTCGAGGCGTGTGAATCGCGTCGTTCTTTCCTCCAGACCCTCGCCGCCGGTTTCATTCTCATCGAATTTGCCTGGATTTCCCTTCTTCTCCCCTTAGGTTTTTGGAATGCGGCTCTTTTTCTCACCCTCGTTTTCGTCGTTCTCCGAGAGACTATTATTGCCCGTTTTAAGGGCGAGCTTAACCTCGCTTTCTTCCTAAAAGAGCTTGCAATAATGCTCACATTGGGTTTAATTATATTTGCCGCTTCTACCTGGACGGTTTGATTGGTAACGGCGGCCCCTTAAGGTCGTTATATGGTTAAAGAGGTGAAAGTGGATGGGTTATCCACAGAAGCTTCTTAACAAAAGCCCTAAGGGCTATAGAATTAACTCAAAAGCTTAGAGTGAGGCTAAGCTAAAACCGGTGCGAATCGGTGAATGGTGTGAGTCTACGGATCACGTGTTCCGTGCACACCTGTTCGCTAAGAGTTTCGCATACTTAGTCTCGCTTTAAGGCGGGATTTTTTAGTTAAATGTGCTACTAAACATCGTTCTCGGGCTTCTTCCGCCGACCGATCCTCACTAAGTCGAGCGGCAGGTCGAAAGTCAGAGGCGGTGTATCCTGAAAAAAACAAAGGTCGACGCACCTAAATGAAGACTTAAATTTAGGTCGATAAAATTGAATAAAGTCGAAAAAAAATCAAGAAATGAATAGATTAATCAGAAAAACTGCTTCAGTCGGTCTTTCCGTCACAACGGCGGTTTGGCTTACTGGAGCTTCCATGATAATGCCAGCGGCGGCCCAAACTCCTGTGGATATCAACGCCCTTTTGCAGCAAATCGCGCAATTGCAGGCGCTGGTGGCCCAGCTCCAAGCGGCTCAGGGCGGCGGCACCGTGACGACGGCATGCACGTTCACTCGCGACCTCACCGTGGGTTCGACGGGCACCGATGTCCAGTGCTTGCAGCGCTATCTGAATGCCGCTGGTTATCAAGTAGCTGCTAGCGGCGCCGGTTCGCCTGGCAACGAGTCGACTTACTTCGGTAATTTGACGAAAGCCGCCGTCGCCAAGTGGCAAGCTGCCATGGGTATCAGTCCTGCGGCCGGTTACTTCGGTCCGATTTCCCGGGCTAAGTACACCTCGGTTGCGGGTACCACTGGCGGGACAATCCCCGGTGGCGTAGTTGTTCCGGCCTCCGGTCTTGCGGTGAGTTTGGCGGCCGACAACCCGTTGCCGAACGTTCTGCCGCAAGGCGCATCTGGCGTTGAAATGCTGAAGTTCAACCTTGCCGGCAACGGTACGGTGACGGGCATCACCATGAAACGCACTGGCGCTGGTAAAACGTCCGACTTTAGTGCCGTCTACCTCTACAAAGGGAGTGAGAGATTGACCTCTGGTCGATCCATCAATTCCTCGAGTCACGAGGTAGTTTTCACTGGTTTGAACCTTGCGGTTAGTGGTGTGACGACTCTCCGGTTGGTTGCCGATATAGACACGGCGGCCACCCAGGGTGACTACAACGCCTTCCAAGTAACCTCCGTTACTACGTCTGTGACGGTCACGGGTCTGCCGGTTTCCGGGAACGAATTCTCAATTTCCGGTGCCGACGCTGGTACAATAACCGCTACTGACCAGTCGGATGGTTTGTCCAACCCCTCGGTCGGTCAGGCTAACGCGGAAGTCTTCCGCTTCAAGCTCACGACCGCGAATGAGGACATGAAGGTCAGCCGCATCAGCGTGTTCTATGGCGGAGCGGTCTCGAAATCGAACCTCTCCAATTTTGTCCTTAAGGACTTGCTGACGGGCAACACGCTCGCCACTACCCCGAGCATCAACGACAAGGATTTGATCGTCTTTGATCTCACAACCCCTTACGAATTGAAGAAGGGCGACAGCCGCCAGTTCAGCGTCTATCTCGATGTTGCAGCTGGTGCGCGTACGGGTACTTCGGAAACTCTCATTTTCTACTTTGAGGAGGCTTCCGACATCCTGGCTATTGGCAACCAGTACGGTTACGGAGCGTCGGTGACCATCTCCGACATCGATTCCGCTTCCGACTACCGGACTAACAGTGCTCTTACAATTCAGACTGGGACCCTTGTCATCTCTTTCCTCGGTCCCTCGACCGGCGAAATAGCCAAGAATGCTAAGGACTTAACCCTCTTTGACTTCAAGGCTTCCGCCGTTTCGAACATCGAGGTGAGAAATCTCCGCTTCACGGTCACCGCTTCGACCACCCAGGCCGGCGTTGACGACTTCAAAGTCGTCGATGTCGATTCGGGTCTCGTTGTCTCCGGTCCGATCGATGACGCGTCAGGTTCCGTCGTTATGACCGATGACTTTGTCATCCCGGCGGGAACGACCAAACACTTCAAGGTGACCGGCGACACCGACACCAACTGGTTGAACGGTGAAACCATCAGGGTCACGCTTGCCGCCTTTACGGCGTCAACCGACTTGAAGAACCTTGATAACAACACCTTCCTGGCGAACGCTGACGTCGTCCCGAACGGTGTGGCGGGTAACACCCTCACTGTTTCGGCGCCGACCTTAACCGTCAGCGCGGCTACCCTGCCGGCTTCCGACAGCTTTGTGAAGGGAACAACCGATGTTCCTTTCCTTGGCATCGCTCTGCGGGCAAGTGCCGACACCATCAAGGTGACGAGCATCAAGGTAAGCGCTTCCGTGACCTCGGGTTCCATGTCTGAAATGGCTTCCGATGTCCAGAGCGTAGCGCTCTATGACGGATTAAGCGGTCCGAGAATCTCCGACATCAAGTCGTGGACCACAAGCGGTACGCCGCGAACCATCACTTTCTCGAATCTGAGCTACACCATCGCCAAAGGTGAAACGAAGACTGTGGTTGTCAAAGCCAATCTGTCTTCGTCTGCCACCTCGGGCCAGGTGTATGCCGTGACAATCGCGGATACTTCGACCGACATCACATCGCTTGACTCCGATGGCAACTCGCCGACTTTGAGCGGGTCCGCCGTCAACAACGCGAACGGCGTGGCGATTACGATCCTTTCCGGCGGTTCA
>DATLZO010000003.1:0-65992 GCA_035573955.1 Minisyncoccota bacterium | reverse complement strand
TTATTTGAATTTTTTTGGGGGGGCGCGCGAAACCAGAAAATTGGAGAAGAAAATTTTGTTGAGGCGCGGAGGCGTTCGTGGCTGTTCGGCTTCAGAGATTTTTGCTAAAATAGGTTCGAGCGTGGTTGTATAAATACACCAAGACAAAACTTTTCGGCTTTTTGAGAGCCAGATCGTGGGCGGCGCAAAGCGCCGCCCATTGATTTTGCCACGATAAATCCTTGCCGCTCGGCGCGGCGAGCCGCGCCTCGCGGTTGGCCAAGACGAGGTTCGCTCTCGTGCGATTTTGAAATTCTGTCTTTTTAATTAGTATTTGCATTTGCCCAACAAAAAGAATTTTTGCTATACTAAAGGCGTACCCAACTTGCAGAGTCGTCTTTTCTAATGGCCGTCTCGGTCAATTCAAGGCGACTTGAGTTGGGTACAACCGGGGCGGCCATTTGAGTTTTAATTTTTCAATACTATGAACAACACTACACCAACAATTTCGCAAAAATTCTTTTTGTATGCCCGCAAGTCCACTGATGTGGAAGATAAGCAAGTCTTGTCTATCGAGGCACAACTAACAGAATTGCGCGCTTATGCTAAAACTGAAGGGCTAAACATTGTTGAGGAGTTTATTGAAAAACAATCGGCCAAAATTCCAGGCAGACCAGTATTCGGGAAAATGTTGGAACGTATCGAGCGAGGTGAAGCGAACGGAATTTTGGCCTGGCATCCCGATAGATTGGCGCGTAATTCTGTTGACGGTGGACGTGTTATCTATCTTTTGGACTGCGGGCATTTGGCGATGTTGAAATTTCCCACATTTTGGTACGAGAACACCGCCCAAGGAAAATTTATGCTCAACATCGCCTTTGGGCAAAGCAAATACTATGTTGATTCGCTTGCCGAAAATACAAAGCGAGGATTGCGCCAAAAAGTCAGGCGTGGCGAATATCCCTCGCTTGCTCCGATTGGCTATATCAATGATGTGCGGACAAAATCTATCATCGTGGACAAAAAGAAAGCTCCTACCATTCGCCGCGCTTTTGAGTTATACGCGCAAAATAATTCCCGCCTCGAAGACATTTCAAACTTTTTGGCGCAAAACGGCATATTGTCGAGTGGCGGCAAGCGAATCAAAAAAGACAGAATTTCTTTTATCCTTTCCAATCCGTTTTATTACGGCCATTTTCGCTACGCCGGTGAAATTCACGAGGGCAAGCACCAGCCAGTAGTTTCAAAGAAAATTTTTGATAAGGTGCAGGAAGTTTTGAAATTGCGGGGTAAGCCGCAAAAAACAAAGAATGAACCACAACCTTTTTGCGGCTTACTTTCCTGCGCTTCCTGCGGAATGATGATAACCGGCGAATACAAGGTTAAAAAGCAGAAAAACGGCAATGTTCATTACTACACCTATTATCGCTGTACTAAAAAGCGAAGGGACTTCAAATGTCCCGAACCTTGTATTCGCCAAGAGGAACTAGATGAGCAATTATCATCATTGCTTCAAAAATTTTCTTTGAAACCGGATTGGGCGGCGGGATTAAGAGAGATGTTAGAAAAAGACAAAACTGAAGCCGCCCAATCCTCAACCGCTTTTGTTCAAGAGGCACGAGAGAAAATCAAAACTATCTCACTCAAACTCCAGCGACTTCTTGACGGCTATTTAGAGCAGATTATCGAACAGGAAAGCTATCGCATAGAAAAGGCAAAATTATTGAGTGAAAAGAAGTCGATAGAGGAGCAATCCTTCAATCTTGAACAAAAGCGGACTGGCTGGCTCGAACCGATGGCAGAATGGATAAAAGAAGCAGAATCTCTGCCTAAAATCGCACAAGAGGGCAACCTTTTTGCCAAAAAGGTTGCTTGCCGAACTTTGTTCGGCTCGAACCTCGTTTTGGCCAATCGCGAGGCGCGGCTCGCCGCGCCGAGCGGCAAGGATTTATCGTGGCAAAATCAATGGGCGGCGCTTTGCGCCGCCCACGATCTGGCTCTCAAAAAGCCGAAAAGTTTTGTCTTGGTGCCCGGGGTGGGAGTCGAACCCACATGTTCTTGCGAACACAGGATTTTGAGTCCTGCGCGTCTGCCAGTTCCGCCACCCGGGCCCAACACCAATTGACGATTAATTTTGGTCTTCCGTCGCTTTACTACCCACCCTCAATTGGTGTGGAACGGGCCTAAGTTTGTTTATTGATACTGCCACAAAAATCGTTTAGAGTAAAGAAAAATGGCGCGCGTAATTGCGATCTGCAACCAAAAAGGAGGAGTGGGCAAAACCACCACCGCGATGAATCTTTCGGCTTACCTCGCGATGGCCGGGAAACGCACGCTTTTGGTGGATTTTGATCCGCAGTTCAACGCGACGGTGGGAGTGGGAGCTATGCATGCTCCGGATGAGACCATTTATCACTGTCTTCTTGCTGGTCAAGCGCCGGAACGGACTATAAAGCAAACATACCTTTCAAACTTCGAAATAGCGCCGGCCTCTGCAGATCTTGCCGGCGCGCTCGTCGAACTTGTTAATCTTCCTGACCGCGAACTCTATCTGCGGAACTTTGTCAATCGCGTCCGCGACCGCTACGATTTCGTGCTGATAGATTTAGGGCCGAGCCTGAACCTACTCACCATAAACGGCCTTATGGCCTCCGACGAGGTCATTGTGCCGATTCAGTGCGAGTACTACAGTCTAGAAGGGTTAAACCAGCTTTTACAAACTATTGATCTTGTCCGCGAGAACCTGGGCCACCCGATAAAGGTAGCCGGCGCGCTTCTTACCATGTACGACCGGCGGGAAAAACTTTCCCGCGAGATCGCTCGCGAAGTCCGACGGCGCTTTCCGCACAACGTCTACGAGATCGAGATCCCGCGTTCGGTTGGGCTTGCCGAGGCACCTCAGTTCAAGAAGCCGATCATGCTTTACGCGCCCCAGTCCTCCGGCGCCCGGGCTTATGAAGCGCTGGCGAGGGAAGTGATAGGTGCTCAGGCTTATCCACAAACATCTTGATTGACAGCGCCACCTTTTCTTCTAACATTCTTATCTAGTCCGGGCTTTTCAAGGCGTTTTTCCGGCGTCAGCGAGGTGTGCGTACGACGCCAAGTCGGCGTTCGGAAAGGCGTTTGGGACGGTTTCGGACTCGTGCATGTGCATGTTGCTAAAGCAGAGGAAAGTGCGTTTTGCCGAAAAGATGACGACGAAGTACTTCAGATTCCGAGGAGTTCTTTGAACCATTCAAAAGATTATTTCTCTCGGAATTCCTTCAATGAAGGAAAAGGCGTTTTCTAAAAGGCGGGGCGTGGCTCCTCTGTTTTGGCTTTTTGGGGGATTGGTAATACTATTAGAGCAATGACCGGCAAAGGATTGGAATCGCTGATTCCGAAAAAAGGTGGACGGGACGAAGGGATACTCTCAAAAGACGCGGTTGCGTCGCCCGGAGTGTCCAAAACACCGCTCGACTCTCAAAATCGATTCTCCGACGCGTCTGCGGCAATCGGAGATAACAACAGCTCGGTTTCCGATGCACTTTCTCAATCACCCCCTCGTTCCTTAACAAGAGAAGAGGCGGTATTTCAAATCGAGGTAGAAAAAATAAAACCCAATCCCTACCAGCCGCGGCGGGAGTTCAATGAGGAGGATATAGAAGATCTTGCCCGTTCCATCCGCGAATTCGGTATTATTCAGCCGCTCGTTGTGACAAAGACGGAAAGGGAAACAGATACAGGCACTGCCGTAGAGTACGAACTTATTGCCGGCGAGCGGCGGCTCATAGCCGCGAGGAAAGCCGGTTTGCGGACTGTGCCGGCGATAGTGAAGAGGGTTAGTGTCGGCAAAGCCAAACTTGAACTTGCTCTCGTTGAGAACATCCAGCGGAGCAACTTGAACCCAATCGAGACGGCCAGGGCCTATGCTCGCCTGCAAGATGAATTCAATCTGACTCATCAGGAAATAGCCGCCCGCGTTGGCAAGAGCCGGACGACGGTGACGAACGCCATAAGACTTCTCACGCTTCCTGCCGACTTGCAAGATGCGGTCGCTTCCGGCAGGATGACACCATCCGACGCTCTCTCGGCGCTCGCGAGAAGCGCTGTTGGGAATGCGTCCAGGGCCGCCGGCGGTGAAGCGCCCGATCCAGAAAAGGCGTTTTGGGAGAAAAGACTAGAAGAGCGCTTCGGCGCCCCCGTCACCATTATCCGGAAAGACGGTAAAGGAAAAATGACGATCCATTTTCATTCCAGGGAGGAATTGAAAAGCATTTTGGAGAAGTTATTGGGCGACGAGAATCTCGAAACCTAGCGGTTGAACTTGTAGCTCACTTCCTTTACGCCGGGAATCTTTTTTATCTTAACGAGAATCTTCTCGATTTTTGATTTAGTAGGCGGTTTGACTTGGATGTTCACTGCCGAGAGCGCGCCGCGCTTGTCCGTTTCGCTTGAAAGGAAATTAATGTTCACTTGTGCTTCGGCAAAAGCTGATGTTACGTCTTTTAGGAATCCCGGCCGGTCTTGATTCACAATCCTGAACTCGAGCGAGGCGGGAACAGCTTTTTCCCGCAACGCCTTCATTTTGTCCTTCAGAGCCGCCCTTATCTCACTTCTCGCAAGTGACGTTTTTATAAAGCGGAGCCAGTCCTCGGACGGCTTCTTCTTCTTTTGGGTCATAATTTCAACGATGTCGCCTGATTTCAGTTCATAGTTCAAGGGGACGATTTTGCCGTTAACCTTAGCGCCTACACAGCTCGAACCGACCTCGGTGTGGATGCGATAGGCAAAGTCGACGGGTGTTGCTCCAGCAGGAAGGTCGATCACGTCGTTCTGCGGTGTAATGACAAAGATTCGGTCCTTGAAGAAATCTACGGTTATTGATTCTAACAATTCCTTGTCGGAGAAGTTCTTCTGCCAATTGCGGAGTTGTTCCACCCAGATTAATTCTTTACGGGTTTCAACGCCTCGCCAATCGGCAGTGTGACGCTTGGAACTTTTTATTTGCTGATAGGCCCAGTGAGCGGCGATGCCGAGTTCGTCCACCTCGTGCATCTCCTCGGTGCGGATCTGGAACTCTGTTATCTTGTTGTCAGTGGCGAAAACTGTCGTGTGCAGACTTTGGTAGCCGTTCGGTTTGGGGCGGGCGATGTAATCTTTGATGCGACCCGGCAGCGGCGGCCAGAGTTTGTGAATGACGCCAAGCGCCGCATAGCAGTCCTCAATTGTCTTCACTATAATCCGCAGGGCGACCAGATCGTAGATTTTTTCGAGGTCCATATCGTAGCGCTGAAGTTTTTTGTAGAGGCTCGAATAGCGCTTGGCGCGGGAATCGATTCCCAGGACCTTGACGCCATTCCTCTCAAGATTTTTTTTGACGACGGGCTTTATTCGCTGCGCGTATTCCTCGCGCTCTTCATAGCGATCTTTCACGTTCTCGAGGAGCCAGCTGTACTCCTCGGGCCGGAGGTGAGGGAAAGCGAGGTCCTCAAGTTCTCCGGAGAGTCGTTGCATGCCGAGCCGGTAGGCAAGCGGTGCATAAATCTCCGCGGTCTCCCAGGCAATTTTTCGCCGCCTTTCTTCGGGAAGGAAACTCAGCGTTTGCATGTTGTGCAGACGGTCGGCGAGTTTAATAATCACTACCCGGAGATCGCGACTGAAGGAGACGATGAATTTGCGCAGTGTTTCCACGTTTGGGTCGCCTCCCGGATACTGGATTTTCTTCAATTTAGTGAGACCGTCGACAAGGAACGAAACCTCTTTACCGAAACCCTTATCTATCTCATTGATGTCAAACTTCGTGTCTTCAACGACATCATGTAGAAGAGCCGCTGCTACGGAAGCTTCGTCCAGACCCCACTTATGAACGGTTTCCGCGACTGCGAGCGAATGGGTAATGTAGGGGTCGCCGCTCTCCCTTTTTGCGGCGGCGTGGGCTTCTTTTGCTAAGGTGTAGGCCCGGCGGGGAAGGGAGTTTGGCGCGTATTTTTCTAGCCAGGAAGGGTTCATAATAAGCTAATTTTATCCCCACCCGGATGCTATTGACAAACTCCCAATTCAAGGAGTACGCTGGACGTTAGCTCAGAATTTGCCTTCAGGCGAGCCGGAGACCAAGGCGGCGATGTCTTACTAAGTCGCGTAAGCGCCGCCGGAGTGCTCTTCGGGTACGGGTTTTGTAGAAGATCCTTGTACTCTAAGAGCTGGTCTCCGGCTCGCCATTGAACGGCACAGACGATCAGGTGTGTGTATGCGATCTTGCGCGTATCTCCTTCGGCGCTATCCTTGCGCGTCGGGCGCAGGAGGGCGGGCGCTGAGTAATCAGATGCCCAAACGAATGCGGGAATTACCCTGGAACATCCCGCGCGCCATGGTTCCTTCTCCAACAGGAGAAAAGACGCAAAACCGTGTATACACACCTGACCACATTATGTGAGACCACCCTCCGCGATCGCGGTGCGGTTTCTGGAAAGGGCACAAGCTGGTCCCGATGGCTGGCTCCCCCGGAAGACGACGGGCAAAATTCCGCCGTCGGCCTCACAGAAGACGCCGGATGAGCGCCAAAAGGCGCCTATCCGATCAGCACATATGCCCCCGATCTTACGAGATCGGGGGCGCAGTCTTTTTAGGGGGTTGACACGGATGATTTTCTGAATAAAATTTTGAATACCATTATGAACTTAAAACCTCTTTCAGACAAAATTTTCATAGAAGCAATCGAGGAGGAGAAAGTTTCGGCCTCCGGTATCGTTATTCCGGACACGGCCGAGAAGGAAAAACCTGTGAAAGGTAGGGTTTTAGCCGTTGGCCCCGGCAAATTGAATGATAAGGGCGAGCGAATACCTATATCTATCAAAGTCGGCGATGTTGTGCTTTTCAAGAAATACGGCCCGGACGAGTTCGAGTTGGATGGCAAGAAATATTTGGTCGGTGATGAGGATGATATACTCGCAATTATAGAATAACGTCTCAAAACTATGGCAAAAAAGATTCTTTTTAATGAAGAAGCGCGGACAGCGCTCAAAAAGGGAATTGACAAGCTCGCAGAGGCGGTGAGGATGACGTTGGGTCCGAGGGGCCGGGCGGTAGTCATTGAAAAGGGCTACGGTGCGCCTCAAGTTACCTTCGACGGCGTGACGGTTGCAAAAGAAATAGAGCTCGAAGAGAAGTACGAAAACCTCGGAGCGGATTTTATCAAGCAGGCGGCCGAAAAGACGAACGACAATGTGGGCGATGGAACAACAACCGCTGTGGTTTTGGCCCACGCGATGATAAATGAAGGCGAGCGCATCATCCGCGAGAAGGGTTTCAACGTTATACAACTTGGCGAAGAGCTGAAATATGCTAGTCAGGCCGTCGTCAGAAAGCTCGAGGCCGAGCGAGAGCTCATCAACGACACGAAAAAGATCGAGGAAGTGGCCTCTCTTTCCGCCAAGGACAAAGAGATCGGCCGGCTCATTGCCGAAGTGATGGGAAAGATAGGTAAAGACGGTGTGGTGACGGTCGAGGATTCGAACGCGATAGGCAACTCCTATGAGATGGTGGAAGGCATGCAGTTCGATCGCGGTTACGTCTCGGCTTACATGGTGACTAATGCCGAAAAGATGGAAGCTGTTCTCGAGGAACCTTGCGTTCTCGTGACCGACGAGAAAATTTCGGCGATAAGCGATCTCCTTCCCTTTTTGGAAAAAGTGGTGAAAAGCGGCAAAAAAGAGCTTCTTGTGATCGCCGACGATGTGGAAGGTGAAGCACTTGCCACCCTGATATTGAATAAAATTCGCGGTACGTTCAATGTTCTCGCGGTCAAAGCTCCTGGTTTCGGTGACCGGAAAAAGGAAATGCTCGAGGATATTGCTATTGTGACCGGAGCAACGCTCGTTTCGAAGGATCTTGGCCGGAAGCTCGAGACTTCTGACATATCTGTTCTCGGTCGTGCCCGCCGGGTTGTCTCTGACAAGGATTCGACGACCATAGTGGGCGGTGCCGGCGAGAAATCAGCGATTGATGAGCGCATTCGGCAGCTCAAGTCGCAGATCGAGAAATCCGATTCCGATTTCGACAAAGAAAAGCTTCAGGAACGGCTAGGCAAGCTTGCGGGGGGCGTTGCAGTCATTAAAGTCGGGGCGCCTACCGAATCCGCCCAAAAAGAACTGAAGCAACGTGTTGAAGACGCTGTTCATGCGACGCGGGCGGCGATGGAAGAAGGCATCGTTCCGGGCGGCGGGATGGCGCTTTTCCACGCTTCGCCTGATGAAACCGGCGACGATTCCTCGGTTCGCGGGGCGGCCAGGCTTATCATAGACAAAGCCCGGGAAGCGCCGCTCCGGGCGATAATTGAGAACAGCGGTATTGCGGCCGACGAAATACTGAAAAAGCTTCGTGCTGAAAGGGACATCTGGACCGGGTTCAATGCCCTGGAGAACAAAATAACGAACCTTAAAGAAGCAGGTATCATCGATCCCTTGAAGGTTACCAAAACCGCTTTTTTGAACGCCGTTTCGGTCGCGGCGAACTACCTTACGGTGGGAGTGGCGATAACCGATATCCCTAAGAAGGAAAATAGTCCTTCGACCGGCGGCGGCATGGAATACTGAAAAATACGTAAAAACCCTCATTAAATGAGGGTTTTTAACAGCTTTTCTTGACTTTTCCCTGCCCGTCGGTTACCATTGCCTCGTAGCCTTAAGAAGAAGGGCTATTTTTTTTGGAAGATATGAATGTAGCAATTACAGCTGCGCTGGTTTCCGTAAGGCTCGTTCTCGCCTTGGGTTTTTTACCTATAGCCGTTGCCGAGGATAGAATTCCCACGGATGATGTGGAGCCCGCCCCGGAATCGGTCAAAATCATTCTCACAGCCTATTCTTCAAGTCCAGATGAGACCGATGATACGCCATTCGTCACCGCTTCCGGTACAATTACCCGGGACGGTGTTATCGCCAACAATTGCTTACCTTTTGGGACGGAGGTGAGGATACCGGAGATATTCGGTGACAAGATCTTTGTCGTAGAGGATCGGAAACATCCCCGTTACAGTTGTGAGTGGTTCGATGTTTGGTATCCTTCTAAGTCCGAAGCGAAGAGTTTCGGCATCAACCGAGATGTTGAAGCGTTGGTCTTTTAACGGGGCCGGCGTTTTTGTTATAATAAGTGCATGAAAAAATATCTTTGGGTTTTGATTGCAATTGTCGTCGTTTTGAGCGTATATGTTTGGGGTGCCTACAACAGCTTGGTGAACAAGAACGAAGCGGTTGTGAATCTTTGGGCACAGGTTGAAACGCAATACCAGCGGCGGTTTGATCTCATTCCCAATCTGGTGGAGTCGGTTAAAGGTATCTTCGACCAAGAACGGGCCGTGTTCAACGCTCTTGCCGAAGCGAGGGCTAAATATAGCGGCGCGGCGAGCGTGAGCGCAAAGGCCTCGGCTGCGACAGAAGTGGAGAGCGCCTTAAGCCGCCTTCTTGTCGTCGTTGAAAACTACCCGCAATTGAAGTCTGCCGAAAATGTCCAAACGTTGATGATTCAGCTCGAGGGCACCGAAAATCGAGTTAGCGTTGAAAGAAAGAGATACAACGACGGCGTCCGCGACCTGAACATCGCTGTGAAGCGTTTCCCGACCAATATCATTGCCGGCATTTTCGGATTTTCCGAACAAACTTACTTTGAAGCTGCGTCAGGTGCGGAAAATGCGCCCCAGGTCCAGTTCTAGAGTTTTCGGATGGTTCCTTTGCGCCGCGGTTCTCCTACCCGTCCTTACACTCGCTTACTCTAGTCCCGGCGAACCCCGAGGTTTTGTCAACGATTTTGCGGGTGTCCTCGGCGAGGCGGAGCGGAGCGCGCTCGAGAAGGAAATAACCGACCTTAAAGCTGCGACAGGTGCTGAAATTGCCGTTGTCACGGTAAAATCACTAGGCGGCGACACCGTCGAGAACTACGCGAACGAGCTTTTTGCAGATTGGGGAATAGGCCAGAAAAACAAAGACAACGGCGTTCTTTTTCTTGTCGCGATCGATGACCGGGTGATGAGAATAGAGGTAGGTTACGGTTTAGAGGGGGTTTTGACCGATGCCCAGGCTTATTGGATAGAACAGAATGTAGTCGTGCCGGCTTTCCGGGACGGCAATTATTATCTCGGCATTGAGGGCGCAGTGAGGAAAATTATCGGTGCGATAGGCGCCGGTGAGAAAATCCCGAGCATCTCCCCGAAAGAAACCGGTATCGCGAATTTTGACTTTTCGGAAATTTTCTGGCTCGTTCTTGTCGTGCCGATATGGCTCGCAAGTGTGCTCGGTCGTTCCAGGTCGTGGTGGTTAGGCGGCGTCTTGGGGGGAATAGGCGGTTTAATAATCGGTTTCTTTTTCGGGTTTCTGTATACCGGCATCATTTCTTTCATAATTCTTGTCCCTCTTGGCCTTTTCTTTGATTTCTTAGTCTCGCGCGCCTATGAGCGCGGAAAATCAACTGGTCATTATCCGTGGTGGATCGGCGGCGGCCGCGGCATCGGGGGCAGGAGCGGTTGGGGAGGTTTCGGCGGTGGACATTCCGGCGGCGGCGGAGCATCAAGCAGATGGTGATAAAAAAATGAGAAAGGGTTGGGATCTTTGGGCGGAAGGGAAATATGTCGATCTCTGGTCAGTCAACCATTTTTTGAGCGGCGTTCTCGTCGGCGCACTTCTTCTTATTCTGAAAGTTCCATTCTTGCCAGCCGCAGTGATCGCTTTTCTTCTCTTTGTCGGTTACGAGCTTTTCGAAGTGGCGCTCCAGATAGAGGAGCATTTCACGAACCGCGTCACAGACGTGGTGATTGATGTCGCAGGTTTCCTTGTCGCTTCCTATTTTTTCCTTGTCGCCGGCAAGCCATTCAGCATTCCGGTCCTCGTGATATTTTTCCTTCTTGTTATCATCTCGATCATCCTTGGCTACGATGCATGGGTGAAGCGCACCAAGAAGAGGGGCGCAGAGCCGGTTGATATAAAGAAGATATACAAGTAGAATTCTCATGAGTCGTAGGAGGGGTCGCATAGCGGTCTAGTGCGCGCGCTTGGAGAGCGCGTATGTCGAAAGGCATCGAGGGTTCGAATCCCTCCCCCTCCGCAAAACCTGACTTTTCCTCTAAAACGGCTTTTTACAGGCTATTTTCGTCTTTTCACGCCGATTTTTTTCTTCGCGCGAAAAAATTTTCGTTAACAAGTCCGTTATCCGTTTGTACTTTCCATTTTCTTGCACGTGGACAGTTTCGCTCGACGAAAAATTTCCGGCCGTGTTATTGGAGTTATCCACAGATTTTTTCAGAAAGTGTAAATCGAAAGTTATATAATGAACATATAGAAAATTTGGCAGCTTGGTCGACTGTCAAAAAAGAAAAACTCTTTAAGAAAAGTTTTTCCTTAAGCAAGAAATGGTAAAGAGAAGGAGAGCGACAAAAAAGGCTGCCCCTCGCAAGAAGAGGGCCGCCAAGAGAAGGAGACTGTAAACTCGCTCGAATATAACTACCCCGTGAGATGACTCCAATTGTCCCACGGGGTAGTTTTTAGGAAGAACCATGAAGAACAAAATATTAATAGCTGTTTTAATAGCGGTCGCCGCGGTCATTGCGGTATATCTCTACGGCAGTGGTGGGGGCAGTGACAACGAGACGCCGGTCGCGCCGGTTTCGGAAGTACCGGTGCCCGGTTCGGAAGGAGTTCCAGAGATGATCGTCGAGGGCGGGGCGAAGAACGTCATTACGTACACCGATGCCGGCTTCTCACCGAATCCGTTGTCAGTTAAGGCAGGGGAAACTGTCACGTTCGTAAACGAGAGTCAAAATCCTTTCTGGCCGGCCTCCGCGATGCACCCGACACACAAGGTTTACCCCGGTTCAGATATCGAAAAATGCGGCACGGCCGAGGAGCCCAATATTTTCGACGCCTGCCGGGGAATTCCAACCGGCGAACAATGGTCATTCGTTTTCGGCGAGGTTGGCAGCTGGAACTATCACGATCACCTGAACCCGAATAATTTCGGTAAGATCATCGTGGAGTAATTTTGCTACGGATGCATTGTCGTTTACTGCGCACCGGGCTTTGGGTTTCCAAATCTCGCCCATATAAGTAGAGTTGCCACCTTTATCGTTCTGCTTCCGATTAGCCCGGTGAGTTTTCTGGGTTCACTCGGGGGTATTTGCAGTCTCATTAATTTTAACCCTCGTGTTTGATTTTAAGGGGCAAATTGGAGTAGACTTCCTATTAATGGCCCGCGAAACCGACCTAATCAAAGAAAGGTTGGACTTGGTTGAATTCCTCCGTTCTTACCTCAAAATCTCGCCTGCCGGGAAGAACTTCAAGGCGCTTTGCCCGTTTCACGGTGAAAAAACGCCGTCATTCATAATCTCGCCGGAAAGAAAGATGTGGCACTGTTTTGGCTGCGGTCTCGGCGGTGACATCATCGGGTTTGTCATGCGTTACGAGAATCTGGAGTTCCCGGAGGCACTCCGATTCCTCGCAGAGAAAGCCGGCGTGCCGATGAGGACGGTTGATCTTCTTCAGGAGAAACAATTTGGTGTTCTTTATGATCTCCACGATGCAGCTAGGGATTTTTACAGAGAAAATCTTCTGAAGAACGATAAGGCGCGTGCTTATCTCAAGGAACGCGGTCTGAAAGAAGAAACTATTGGCGAATTCGGGATCGGTTTTGCGCCGGGTGGCGACGCGCTCACGGTCCATCTCATCAAAAAAGGCTTTGATGTTGCCGATGTCCAGCGCGCAGGCCTCGCTCACAAAGGAGTGAGCGGGCTTTTGCGCGACCGTTTTGAAGGCCGGATAGTTTTTCCGATCGCTAATCATTTAGGTAAAACAATCGCTTTCACTGGGCGGCTCCTCGATGTGGCGACGAGGCCGGACTGGCCGAAGTACCTCAACTCGCCCGAGACGCCAATATTCAACAAATCGAAGATTCTTTTTGGTCTCGACAAGTCTAAGAACGAAATCGCGAAGACAAGATCTGTTTTCTTAGTGGAGGGACAGATGGATTTTCTTTTGGCCTGGCAGACCGGAATCAACAATATTGCCGCTCTTTCCGGAACCGGTCTCACCAGGGAGCACTTGGAGCGTTTGCGGCGCCTTGCCGATACTGTGTACCTTAGTTTCGACAGTGACGACGCAGGCTTAAAAGCTCTCGAGCGCTCTCTCGATGTTTTCAACGACTACGACTTCCATGTTAAAGCCATCCATTTAGGTAAGTACAAGGATCCGGCAGACGCTTGTCTTGCCGAACCGGACTTCCTCAAACTTTCCCTAGAATCGGCCAAGCCTGCCTTTGTATATGTATTCGAACGCCATTTTGAGAATGCACCAAAGGACATTGCTCATCGGAAAAGGTTGGTGAGAGACCTTCTACAGAAGGTGAGGAGGATAAAGAGTCACATCGAACAGTCGGCCTGGCTTAAGGAACTCTCTCGGGTATCAGGTATTTCGGAGACGGCCCTTGCCTCGGAAATGGAGAATTTACCCAATCCTGTTGCCAAGCCGGAAACGACATTCTCGGTCGGAAAAGCACCCGAAGCCACCCTTGCCCGAATCGATCTTGTCGCGAACCGCCTCCTTTCTCTTGCTTTTGGTGATGCATTACTTATGAAAACCGTGGATGATTTAAAAGAATGGTTGCCGGAATCTTCGCGGCGGATACTGGAGAATCCAAACGACGAGCATGCCGCGCTCGTCGAAATGCGCTCTAGCTATGAGTTCGCTATGAAGGACAAGGACGTACTGAAAGAGGAATTCAACGAACTGGTGCGCCAGCTCCAGATAGAATCCTTAAAGCGGCAGATGGAGGAATTGCGGGAAGAAATCCGCTTGGCCCAAGCAAAAGGCGACGAGGCGGTCTTGAGGGAATGCATGGTAAGATTTAATCTTCTAGCCGGGAAGCTCAATGTCCTTAAATAACCCCAATATATGAAGAGAAGAAAAAACAATACTAAAAAGGGCCGGAGAGCCAGACAATTGAAGCGTAAGAATCGCGTTCGGAAGACGACCGCCGCAAAGGGCAAAGCGAAATCCCAAAAGAAGCCCCCGAAGGTAGATGAAAGCTACATTGAGGCGCTCGGCGATCTTGTGAGGCGCGGTCGGAGCCGCGGCTTTGTGACGGACGCCGAGGTTCTGAACTATTTCCCGAAGATCGAAAGGAACCTCGGGTTTCTCGAAACAGTCTACGACCGTCTTGAAAAGGAGGGTATCAAAGTGAAAGAATCCGGCTCGATCATTTCCGGCCCCGGTGACGAGATAAGCGCCAAAGAGCTTTCGGACGCGACGCGTATTGACCAAAACCTACCTGATGCTGTCCAGATGTATCTTAAGGAAATAGGTCGGACTGCTCTCCTTACATCCAAAGAGGAGAAAGAACTTGCCCGGCGCATCGAGAAGGGCGACGAGGCGGCTCGGAAGAAACTTATCCAGGCGAATCTCAGGCTCGTGGTGTCGCTTGCCAAACGATACGTGAATCGTTCACCGCATCTTTCTATTCTCGATCTCATCCAAGAGGGTAATATCGGCCTCTCCCGTGCTGTCGACAAGTTCGACTACCGCAAGGGTTTCAAATTCTCGACTTACGCCACCTGGTGGATCCGCCAGGCGATAACGCGAGCACTCGCTGACTATTCGCGCACCATCCGCATACCGGTGCATATGGTGGAAACCATTACCAAGTACACTCAGACCAAACGGCGGTTGATGCAGGAGTTGGGTCGCGAGCCGCTGCCGGAGGAGATCGCGACCGAGATGAACATGGATGTGGAAAAGATACGTTATATCCAGAAGATATCACAGGAAGTGATATCTCTCGAGTCGCCGGTCGGCGATGACGACGAAGATTCTACACTCTCGGACTTTATCAAAGACGAAACCTCTCTTTCGCCCGACCAACTTGCTAGCCAGGCGCTTCTGAAGGACCAGATCCGGGAGATTTTGGATGACCTTACCGAGCGCGAGCGGAAAATACTTGCTATGCGTTTTGGGCTCGACGATAACATCACACACACTCTCGAGGAGGTGGGTAGGGTTTTTGGCGTGACCCGCGAGCGCATACGTCAGATCGAATCGAAGGCGCTCGAGAAAATAAGACAGCATCACAAGTCCAAGAAGCTCGAGGGCTATTGATATGAAGAAAGTCTTAATTCTCAGCCTCGCCGTTGTTTTAGTTTTTTTCGCCACCGTTTCCGCCCATGAGGAGAGTTCGATTCTCGAAGGTCGGCCGCCGCTCGTTCTGCCGACAAACCCACTTTATATTTTCAAAGAAATCGGTCGCGGCCTGAGGCGGTTCTTCACTTTTAATCAGGAAGCAAAGGCGCTACTGGATTTGGAGATTCTTAGCAGAAGAGCCGAAGAGATCGCCGCGCTCAAGGAGAAAGGAAAAATGGAAGGCGTTCTAAAAACGCTCGGCAAGTACGGCCGAGACGCGAGAAAACTTGCTTCGAGGATAGACGGGCTCGATGCGAAGCGGGTAGTCGAAGGAGAACTAGTCGCCGAATTCACGGCCAAGGTCCTTGCGCATAATGAGATGTTCGAGGATATACTCGGTTACAGTGACGAATACGACGAGGAAATAGAAGAAGTGAGAAAATCCCTCGATGAGGCAGAACTCGCGCTCATCCGGGTAATCGGCGATGTAGGTGAGTTTGCCAAGATTTTCGAAGCAGCAGTGGCCGATTACGAAGATCACTCTCTTAAGGAGTTTAATGCTGTATACGTTCTGGATAGAATCCAGTCGCGGCTGCCGCCGGAGGCGCAAAATCGCATCGGCGCTCTGAAGGATAACTTAATATTGAGGTTTGAAGGTAGGTTCCGGGCCGAATCCAACGACGAATTCCTAGCCGCTCTTGATGGACTTTTATTAAAGAGTCCGGAGGAGATTAAAATACTTGACGAAGTGAGAGAGAAGGTCGGCGATCCGGACCTGCGGAGCAAGTTGAACATCGTGAGACAAAGGGCATTTTTGAACGCCGAGGAAAACTCCATCGCTGATCGGGAGGCGGTTTCGGACACAATTTCAAACGCCGAGACGGCGCTCGCGCGGTTCAAAAATGCACTCGCTTCGGCCGGCGGGAAGACCATCCGTTCTATTGAGGAACTTGCAGAGAATGCCGATTTT
Organism: Minisyncoccota bacterium; assembly: GCA_035573955.1. Taxonomy (GTDB): domain Bacteria; phylum Patescibacteriota; class Minisyncoccia; order UBA6257; family GWB1-50-10; genus GWB1-50-10. The sequence continues at coordinate 49,915 of DATLZO010000003.1, read as the reverse complement.
CACCTGGAACAGGCAAAGAAGTTCTTCGATAACGGGGAGTACGGCGCTGCTTTTGGTCAGGCGACGGCTTCGCTTGCCGAAGCAGAGAGCGGTTTGGGTCAGCTTTCAAGGAATGAAGATGGTTTTTATTCCGAGAATCTAGATTTGCGGCTCCAGTTCGACGAATTGAAAAATAAGGCGAGAGCTATGAATCTCACACCAGAAAGCAATATCGAAATATTCGCGCTGTTCGACAGGGCGGAAAGCAAGGTGCTCGAGGCGAAGGCGCTCGAAGAGCTTCGCGATGCCAAAGTTATCCTGGTGGAGATAGAGGCGAGACTCCGGGCGCTCGAAGACAACTGATAAAATGAATTCCGAAGAAATAAGGAAAAAATTCCTGCAGTTTTTCAAGAAAAATGGTCACGCCATTGTGCCGTCGTCTTCACTCGTGCCCGATGATCCGTCAGTCTTACTCACGACTGCTGGAATGCAGCAGTTCAAGCGCTACTATACCGGGGAACTGGATGCGAAGAAAGATTTCGGCGCGACGAGCACTGCTTCTGTCCAAAAATGTTTCCGTACCTCCGATATCGACGAGGTCGGCGACGAGAGTCATCTCACTTTTTTTGAGATGCTCGGGAACTTCTCTTTTGGCGGTTACTTCAAGGAAAAGGCAATAGAGTACGCTAAAGAGTTCGTCGAAGATATAATGGGTTTACGGATAGGTTATGTCACCGTCTTTGACCCGCAGAAAGTCCCGGCAGGCGATTGGCGCAAAGGTGTTCCCCGTGACGACGAATCGCGCGCCATTTGGGGGAAATTGGGTGTCAAGGATGTTCGTGCGGCGGGAACCGACGTGTTCTGGGGGCCGACCGGGAGCGAGGGGCCTTGCGGCCCAACCACTGAAATCTACGTAAACGGCGTGGAAATTTGGAACATCGTTTTCAACGAGTTTTACTGCGATAAAAGCAAGAAATTGACGCCGCTTGGAACGCTCGGCGTAGACACAGGAATGGGTTTGGAACGTCTGGCGATGGTTTCGCAGAATGTGTCCACGATTTTTGACACCGACTTGTTCACGCCGCTTATGAGAATACTTCCTTCAAATCTTTCTCTGCGGACGCGACGAATTCTCGCCGACCATGTGCGGGGCATTGCATTTCTTATTTCTGACGGTGTTCGTCCTTCCAACAAGGAGGCGGGGTATATTTTGAGGCGACTCATGCGCCGTCTCCAAACTCATCTTTATCTAACGGGTAATCCGATTGAGCCATTTCACCTCTTTGCGGAAGTGAACGAGAATTACGAGAAGTTTTATCCCGAGTTGAATGGAGAATTGATTTTTGAAGAGTGGGACGCCGAACGGGCGCGGTTTGAAAAAACACTTGCCACAGGTCTCAAAGAACTGGAGAGAATAAAAAAACTTGATGCGAAAAGCGCGTTCGCTATTTTTTCAAGTTACGGTCTGCCTTACGAAATTATAAAGGAACTTGGCGGCGATAAGGCAAAAAATCTCACTCGGGAAACTTTTGATGAAGAATTTGCCAAACACCAGGAAATTTCCCGGGCTGGGCAGGAGAAGAAATTTGGCGGGCACGGTCTCATTTTGGACACCGGCGAGCTCAAAGCTGGGAACGAAGAAGAATTGAAGAAAGTGACTCGACTTCACACCGCTACTCATTTATTAAACCAGGCACTCCGCGAGGTGCTTGGTAAGGAAGTCGAACAGCGCGGTTCGGATATCACGACCGAGCGGACACGTTTTGATTTCACTTTTCCCCGAAAAATGACTTCCGAAGAGATAAAAAAAGTAGAGGAAATCGTTAATCAAAAAATTAAGGAAGATTTACCAGTCAATTTTAAAGAAATGCCGAAAGCTGAAGCCGAGCAAACCGGCGCGCTTCACTTTTTCAAAGGCAAATATCCGGATCGGGTGAAGGTCTATTATATTGGTAAATCTCTGGAAAATGCGTGGAGCAAAGAATTCTGCGGCGGCCCGCACGTGACTCGCACCGGCGAGATAGGGAAATTCAAGATAACGAAGGAAGAAGCGTCTTCAGCCGGAATCCGGAGAATCAGAGCAACGGTGGAGTAGATAGGTAGCAATAAAGTAAAAATAGTAATAATTGGAAAAAGGAAAAATGAAAGTTGTAGAAATTATAAAAATTTTGAGAAACGGTGGTATTGGCGTGATACCAACCGATACCATTTACGGTTTGGTGGGTTCCGCTCTTTCCCGCCGTGCAGTCGAGAGAATCTACCGCCTGCGCAAACGCGACCGGAGGAAGCCATTCATTGTTCTTATCGGTTCGTTGGCCGATTTGGGAAAATTCGGTGTGAAGGTCAATGAAAGACATCTTAAGCTGCTCAAAACCCTCTGGCCCGTTCGACAAGTTCAGGGTAAACCGGGACCGGTAAGCGTGATTTTGCCTTGTCCTAACAGAAAGTTTTTTTATCTTCACCGCGGCACAAAAAGTATTGCTTTTCGTTTGCCAAATGACAGGAAACTTACCAGCCTTATACGTAATACGGGGCCGTTGGTTGCGCCGTCTGCCAATTTCTCCGGCAAGCCGCCTGCCAAAACAGTAGTTGAAGCCAAGCGCTACTTCGGAAACAAAGTAGATTTTTACTTGGACGGCGGCAGGCTTGCCGGCGCACCCTCGACTCTTGTAGAGGTAAAAAGATAGGGACTATACTGGAAGTCAATGAAACCCGAGAAGAAAATATTCCTCGAGAAAAAAGACGATATTGAGTTTGTTCTCCAAACCATCAGTGGTACACCGGCAGAAGTGGTCATTTTGAACGTTCCCCGCGATTCCGTTTTAGGCAAGGCGATAAATAATTTCCACGTTTTAAAAAACAAGGCCGCTGTTCTCAATAAGGAAGTTTTCATAGAATCACTCGACGAAAAGATACTCGAAATGGCTTCAGTTGCGGGTCTCAATTGCAAGAACCCGCTTTTCAAACGGAGTGAGAAATTTATTTCTGACATTGTGCCGAAGTCGAGGACTTTGCACAATGCAAAGGAAGAAAGAAAAGCAAGGGTAACGCAGGAATCGGAATCGGAAGAGGTTTTGTGGAAAGCACCGCCTCCGGAAAAAAGACCGGATTTGCCGAAGATATTCTTCGAACCCAAGAAGGAACCTGCGCCGAAGATAATCTCTTTCGCAGAAGGAAAGAGCGCGAGTCCCAGGTCTCGGCGGCGAATGCTCATTGCCGCAGCTGTGCTCATTCTTGCTGTCCCTGGCGGATTCATCTTAGCGAATAATGTCTTTTCGAAAGCCCGTATCTCGATTACATTGAAGCAGATTGAAATACCGTTCAATGAAAGCGTCAAAGCGGCCGTTTCGGCCAAGGATGTTTCGATCTCCCCGAAAATAACCCTACCTGCCTTACTCATTACTGCTAAAAAGAACCTTTCCGTGAGATTCCCAGCGAACGGCAAGGAAAATGTCGAGCGTAAAGCCAAAGCGACACTCATTGTTTCGAACGCCTATAGTTCCGAACCGCAAGCACTTGTCCAGAACACAAGATTTCTCTCGCCGGAGGGCAAGATTTTCCGTTTGGATGCAAAGGTCACCATTCCCGGCGCGAAGATCGTGAACAACAAAATAGAACCGTCGATGATAAGCGTTTCGGTCACAGCCGACAAACCGGGCGAGGAATACAACGTGCCGGCCTCGCGGGGTTGGAGGATACCCGGTTTTAAGGGGACACCGCGCTACGACGGCTTTTATGCTGAAGCTCCCTATCCCGCTTCCGGCGGCTTCTCGGGCGAGATGTCTGTACCGACCGAGGACGATAAGGCAAAGGCGAAAGCGGAGGTTCTCGCGAAACTTGAGAGTGCGCTCGAAAACGAAGTCAAAATACTTGTTTCCGATAAGTTCAAAGTTTTTCCGGAAGCCCGCGAGTTCAAAGTGACGGCCGAAAATTTGGAGGACGCAGACGCCGAGGGCAATTTCGGATTCATGGCGGCTGGAGAACTGAAGTATCTGGTCTTCGACGAGGTAATGCTTAAGGACGCTCTGAAGGATAAAGCAACCGCCTCGTTCGAAGAAAAGAATCTAGTTTTTCGGGATTTTCGTGCGGATTACGGGACATCAACCTCGGATTTTGCTGTCGGCGAGATCTCTTTTTCGATCTCCGGAGCGATGACGCTTGTCTCCGACATCGAAATCGGGAAACTCCAAGCCGATATACTCGGGGCGAGCGAGAACAAACTGAAACAGACTATATATTTCTTGCCGGGACTCGAGAAAGCAAACGTATCCCTCTGGCCGTTCTGGGTGACGAAGGTCCCGAGAGACCCGGACAGGGTGAAAATCACCGTTGATTGACACATTCCGATGGGTTTGGTAGGATTTCAAATCGTTTGATGACGAGCGAGCAAAAATGCCTCAGGTTCGAAGGGACGGTTTTTGAGGCTCTACCGGGTTTGCTTTTCCGGGTCCGTTTGGACAACGGTCACGAGGTTCTGGCGCACCTTGCGGGTAAGATGAAGATACATTATATCCGTGTTATCCCAGGAGACCGGGTGATAGTAGAGATGCCTGTTGCGGAAGATCGCCGGGGCCGTATCGTTAGGAGATTTTAACTGGAGATGAAGGTCAAAACATCGGTCAAGAAAATATGTGGGAATTGCAAAATTATACGGCGGAACGGCCGGCTTTATGTCATTTGCAAGAACCCCAAACACAAACAGAGACAAGGTTAACATGAGGGTCGTAGGAGTTAACATACCGGACAACAAGAAAGTAGGCGTCGCCTTAAGTTATATTTACGGCGTTGGCCGCCCGCTCGCCGGTCGCATCTTGTCGGAGGCGGGTATTGCGCCCGACAAGCGGACGAAGGACCTTACCGCCGATGAAGTGAACAGAATCCAGTCCATAATAGAGAAGAAATATAAGGTGGAAGGGGAACTACGCCAGCTCGTGAAGCAAAACGTGAATCGCCTGAAGGAGATTCAAGCTTATCGCGGAATCCGTCATGCGAAGAAGTTACCGGTGCGAGGTCAGCGGACCAAATCAAATTCCAGGACAGTAAGAGGCAACGTTCGAAAGACGGCCGGAAGCGGCAAGAGGAAGGTCGAGCTCAAGTAAAACTGGAAAATGGGAAAGAAAAAGATAATCCAAAAATCGGAGAGCGAGGTTGTTAAAAAAACCGGCGTTCTCACCGCGGCCGTGAAGGACAAAATGACCGCTGTTAAAACCCGCCACGAGAGCGGTCGGATCTACATTCAAGCCTCCTATAACAACACATTTATCACCGTGACTGATAAGGAAGGTAAGGTTATTGCCTGGCTCTCTGCTGGGAGCCTTGGTTTCTCCGGCCCGAAGAAGTCCACGCCATTTGCCGCCTCTAAAGTTGCAGAAGCGATAATCGAAAAAATAAAGAAGTCGGGGCCGAATACGGTCGAGATTTTTGTGAAGGGCGTCGGGAGCGGCCGTGATGCTGCACTTCGTTCCTTCGCCGCCGGCGGCCTCGACATAGTTTCCGTAAAGGATGTAACGCCGATCCCACACAACGGGCCACGTCCGAGAAAAGCAAGAAGGGTCTAGACGAATATTTAAATATTTTTAAAGATGAAAAGGGTAACCGAAAAAAAGGAAAGGGCGCTCGGAGTGAAGCTTTTTCTGAAACCTGAGCGGTGTAATTCCCCCAAATGTGTGATGATCCGCCGTCCCTATCGGCCGGGTGTTCACGGTATGAAGCGTAAGGGGCCGATTTCTGACTACGGGCGGCAGCTCAAGGAGAAGCAGAAAATCCAAATCACTTACGGCCTCTCGAACCGCCAAATGCAGAATCTCTTCAAGGAGCCGCTCGAGCGGATACTTCTCACTCTCGAAAAGCGCCTTGATCGAGTGGTTTTTCTTTCTGGTTTCGCACCTTCGCCTCGGGTAGCTCGCCAGATTGTTTCTCACGGCCACATCCATGTGAACGGCCGGAAGGTGACAATTCCCTCATATCATGTTAGAGTGGGTGACATTATTGCCATTCGGCCGGAGTCACGCGGTTCCAAACTTTTTGAGGCTTTAGGCGAAAAGTTAAAGTCGTACGAACCGCCAACCTGGCTTGAACTTGACAAGGTCGGTTTGAAAGCCAAGTGCGTTGCAAATCCGAAGACAAACGAAATAAACCTGGCGTTCGACGCCAATCTGGTCGGCCAATTCTATTCAAGATAGAAGAAAATGAAGTACGGTCATCTTAGTGAAACTGTTTCTATAAAGAAAATCTCCGAGGATGGTTCGAAAGGTGTTTTTCACGTGGAAGGGCTCTATACCGGTTACGGTCAAACGATCGGGAACGCCCTGAGGCGAGCGCTCCTCTCGTCGCTCCCCGGCGCCGCCATCACTCAGATAAAAGTGAAGGGTGTGGACCATGAGTTTTCAGCCATTCCGGGCGTGATGGAGGATGCGGTGGAACTCACCCTAAACCTGAAGAAGGTACGCTTTCATTTCTTTGCCGACGAGCCGCAGACGCTCACTCTTCGGGTAAAGGGCGAGAGGGAAGTGACGGCCGGCGATATCGAATCGACGACGCTAGTCAAAGTCGTGAATCCCGACCTTCACATTGCAACCCTGACTAAAAAGACTGCCGAGCTGGAGATTGAACTCACCGTTGAAAAAGGCCTGGGTTACGTACCTTCCGAGGCGCGCCGCATGGAGCGGCTCAATGTGGGAACAATCGTGCTCGACGCAATTTTCTCACCCGTCCTGCGTGTCGAGTTCTCCGTCGAAGACATGCGTGTTGGCGAGCTCACTAATTACAACCGCCTGAAGATAGAGATTGAAACCGACGGATCTTTGAGTCCATCGGAGGCATTGCATAAGGCCTCTAACGTTTTGAAAGATCATTTTGAGAAGATATCCTCCTTGCCGGTTACAAAAATAGAACCCGGAACGCCCGAGACGGAGGAAGATAAGAAAAAGTCCAGGGCGCGGAAGAAATCATGAGGCACCTCTCGAAAGGAAAGAAATTCGGCCGCAAGAAGAGCGAACGCCGGGCGTTCTTAAAGACGCTCGCCGCCAATTTCATAAAAAAGGAAAAGATTTTAACGACGGAAGCGCGCGCTAAAGAACTGCGCGGCATTGTCGAAAGAATGGTGGGTTACGGCAAAAATCAGAATCTTGCCGGCTTGCGACTCCTTATGAAAAGCCTGCCGAAGGAAGCCGCTTACAAGATGTACCACGAAATCGCCCCCCGTTACGCTTCCCGCCGCGGCGGTTACACGCGCATAGTAAAGCGTGCGAAGGCACGGCAAGGCGACGGCGCCAAAATGGCTACCATAGAGTTCGTTTAAAGGGAAATGGAATACAAGATTGACGCTAAAAACAAGGCATTAGGCAGGGTGGCGAGTGAAATCGCTTCCATTCTCCAAGGCAAAAAGAATCCTGGTTACAATCCGCGTGAGAGCGGTGCCGATTCCGTCCGGGTAGCAAATGTCGACGCTATTGTCCTTTCTGGTCGGAAAACGAAGCAAAAGGTTTATTACAAACACACCGGTCCGCTCGGTCACCTCAAGGTTCGGAAATACGAGGAAATTTTCAAAAAGAATCCGGCCTGGGTTTTGAGGCACGCCGTGAACCTTATGCTTCCCAAAAACCGACTGCGGAAGAGCCGAATGAAGAGATTAATTATAGAAAGATGACTAAAAAAGGTTCCGAAATCAAGAAGGAGTTTTATTTTGAAGGCGTCGGCCGCCGAAAGACAGCGGTTGCCCGGGTACGCGTGGTGAAAAGCGCCACAACCGCCATTACCGTAAATGGCAGGACACTTGGCGCATATTTCCCTCTCAAGAAGCACGAGAATATTGTTCTTTCGCCGTTCAAAAACCTGTCGCTCAAGGGTTACAAAGTGACTGTGAATGTTTCGGGCGGCGGTGTCGGAACGCAAGCTGAAGCGATACGTCTCGGCCTCGCGCGGGCACTCACGACGATGATGCCGGAAGTCCGCAGCCAACTGAAGGCTCTCGGGTATCTCACGCGCGACCCGAGGATGGTTGAACGCAAAAAATACGGCAAGCGAAAAGCGAGAAGGCCACAGCAGTGGCGGAAGCGTTAGTCGGGGACAATTGCGGAAAATACGAAATGCGGAGATCTCCGCGAAAACGCAGTTCCGCTTTTTAGAAACTCAGCGACGTTTCAAAGATACTACCCGCCTTAAGGAAATAAATCCGATTGCCGACAAATGCGAACTTATCCGCCTCTCGCACGAGGACGGCGGAGTTTATAAGATCCCTGTTGTCGACTTCACCAACCCAGAGGTTGCCGTCCACGATACCAACGAGGTGATTATTTGTTTTTGGGAACCACCGGATTCCTTCCGCGATGGACCGATTTCTGGGTGGGAGAACAAATGTTTTCGTTCCCGCTTTATGAAGAATATCGCTTTGGTAGTCAGCGAGATAGAGAACTGCTATCGAACCGTCTTTACCCGTCAGTGCTGCTCGCTTCTCTTCTTGGGAGAATGCCACACTGTGGACGTTGTCGGCTACCAGTGTTGTTGTGGCGGCAGCAAAATTGTAAAGGTGAAGTCCGCCTTTATTGTCGAGAATCAAAACTCGGCGGCCGCTTTTTGAAACAATAAGGCGGGAATCGGCATCCATCACTAGAGGATAGGAAGATCTCGTTTTGAGAAGGAGGTTTACGGAATGGAGAGTTTTACCGTCCCAAAGGAAAACCTCGTTCGAAGCGACCGCAGAGCTGGCGATTTTTTCCAACGTGGCTAGCCTTTCCAGAGCCAACTTGCGGAAATCGAGGGAATATAGGGAGCTTTTGGTGAAAATGAGGACCTTCTGGTCCGTGAAAGGGTGTGCGGCGACTCCGACCACGGGCACCTCACCGGGAAGCTCGAGCTGACGTTGTTTGAGAGAGTTGAAAATCTGGCCGAGGTTCACCGCCTTATCCGGCGCGTCGAGGTCGGTGAGGAACAATATACCATCATCATCGGTTACGACCACGTTTGAAGAAGGTTCGCTGTAAAAGACCCTCTTTCCCTTTAAGGCCACTTCGCCGAAGTAGACACCATTTTTTCTATTCTCGAAGACGATTCCCTTTCCGGTAACGGTGAAATCGTCGGCGTTTTCCGCCGTCACTGCGGTTTCAAGCTTATCAGGCCAGAGGATTATCTGCGACGCCGAGGTAATAAAGCCTGATTTCACTTCGAGAATTTTCTTCCAGGAAGAGAAACCTGCTTTCGTTATCTCGACGCTGTATTTGCCGGGCGGAAGGTTTTTCACAATAACGCCGTTCGAAAAGAGTCCGGTTGAGATTGTTTCAGGTTTTTCTCCGTCGATCATTATTTCGGCGTCGCCGGGTGATGGGTTCAGAAAAAGCCCGCCGGTCTTCACAATGCGGAATTTCTGGAAATCAATAACCATGCCCTGGACCGACAGAACAAGATAGGCGCTGCTTACGACGAACACCGAGAGGATAGTGAGGAAGAGCAGCCGTCTGACTTTCAAGTTCATGTAGGGTAGTATAACCCTCGCGGCGCGATTAGAAAAACGCCGCCTTCGGGAGTATACTGAAAAGTGCATGAAATTTCTGGTGAATGGCGGTAAACCCCTCAAAGGGGAAATAAAGCTCGCCGGCGCTAAGAACGCGGCAACAAAGCTTCTCGTGGCTTCGATGCTCACGGACGAGGCTTCTGTTCTTGAGAATTTTCCCCAGATCGGTGATGCTGAAATAACCTTCAGTCTTTGCGAAGAACTGGGTGCGGAGATCCGGCGCGACGGTTCGACTGTTTCCGTAAGGACACCCAAAATAAAGAGCACTAGTGTGAGTTCACTTTCCCGTCGTAACCGTATCCCCATTCTGGCGATCGGCCCTCTCCTCGCGAGGGCGGGGGAAGCTGAGGTGCCGACGGTTGGCGGGGATAAAATCGGTGCGCGACCGGTTGACATTCACCTCGAGGCCCTGAGGAATCTTGGGGCCGAGATAACCATTTCCGATAGTTTTTACAGAGCCAGTGCCCCGAAAGGTCTCCATGGCGCGGAGTTAGAGTTTCGTTTCCCGTCCGTAGGCGCGACCGAGAATGTCCTCTTAACCTCCGTTCTCGCCGAGGGTAGGACGGTTGTGAGGAACGCTGCACTGGAACCGGAAATCATTGATTTAATCAAGTTTTTGCAGAAAATGGGGGCTATCATCGAGCTCGGCACGAACCGGACCATACGGGTTGAAGGCGTCCGCCGCCTCCGCGGCGCGAGGCATCGGATTTTACCCGACCGCAATGAAGCTGTTTCCTTCGCTTGTCTTGCTATAGCGACCGACGGAGACATTTTCGTGAAGGAGGCAATCCAGGAGCATCTTATAACCTTCCTGAACACTATCCGGCGGATCGGTGGCGATTATGAGGTCGGGGAAAGCGGTATTAGGTTTTTTAAGGCGGGAAATCTAAGGTCTACCGACATCGAGACAGGCGCTCATCCTGGTTTTATGACCGACTGGCAGCAGCCGCTCGCGATTGTACTTACTCAAGCGAATGGCGAGTCACGCATCCACGAGACGATCTACGAGGACCGCTTCGGCTACACCAGGGACTTGAATTCGATGGGTGCGCACATTAAAGTGACTACAGATTGTTCGATTGTTTCGTGCCGCTTTGTGGGGAAGTCACCCCATTTTGCAGAGATAACGGGACCTACGCCGCTTCGGGGGACGAAGCTCGAGGTACCCGATCTTCGAGCGGGGATGGCACACTTGACTGCCGCGCTGATCGCGGAAGGCGAGTCGGAGATAACCGGTATCGAAGAGATCGACCGCGGCTACGAAAGGATAGACGAACGTCTGAGATATTTGGGAGCCGACATTAGGAGAATTGGTGACTAATTTCCAGTTTTGAATCAATTTTAAATTACTGGATTTTAAAATATAAATTAAAAATTCAAAATTATTGAAAATATGTTTGTAAGAAAAATCGGTATTGATTTAGGAACAACCAACACGCTGGTTTTTTTACCGGACAAGGGAATTGTCATTAACGAACCGACGGTAGTCGCGATGCGGAAGCCGGAAGGGAGTGTTCTTGCTGTGGGTGCCGAGGCCAAGGAAATGGTTGGCCGGACGCCTGAGGACATCGTGACGTACAAACCCCTCAAAGACGGTGTCATTGCCGAGTACTATGTAACTCAGTCGATGCTAAAATATTTCATCGCGAAGAGTATTGGTCCTTTCAATGTTTTCCGGCCGGAAGTCGTAATTTCGGTGCCGGCCGGAATCACTTCGACCGAATACCGGGCTGTTATGAACGCCGCCCGCGACGCCGGTGCTCGTGATGTATACCTTGTCAAAGAGCCGCTCCTTGCCTCACTCGGAGCCGGCATACCCATCCATTCCTCGGAGGGGAATATGATTGTGAATATTGGCGGTGGCACAACCGAGGTAGCAATAATCTCGCTCGGGGGCATCGTGGCGTGGGCCTCGAGGCGGGTTGCTGGCAACCGGTTCGACCAGGCCGTCGCCGAGTACATCAAAAAGAAGTACGGCCTCGCAATCGGTGAGAGCACGGCCGAGAACGTCAAAATCGCTGTGGGAAGCGCGCTGCCCAACCGAACCAAACTCGAAGTTAAGGTTCGCGGCCGCGATCTCATCTCTGGATTACCGCGTGATCTCACAATCAATTCAAACGAAGTGGCTGAGGCCATCAACCCTTACCTCGTGGAGATAATGGATTCCGTTCAGTCGGTTTTCAACGTCACGCCGCCCGAACTTGCCGCCGATATCATGGAGAAAGGCATAATTCTCTCCGGAGGAAGTTCGCAACTTCGCAACCTCGATGAATTTTTTAAGCGTTCTTTGGGTGTCGCTGCTTATGTCGCTGAAGATCCGTTTTTCTGCGTGGCGCGGGGGACGGCGACAATCCTTGGGCATCTCGACGTCTACAAACGCACCCTTTTAAACAAGAGATGAGCGTACTTCACGGTCACGAGGACAAACTGGAGGCGTTCAGAAAATTGATAGAGTGCGACCGTTTAGGCCACGCTTATCTTTTTTATGGCAGTCCGGAAATAGGGAAATATCATTTTGCGAGACTGCTCGCATTTGCCCTCGAATTTGGGTCTTTCAACATCAAAAATGACGTACTCATCGACTCCATGTTCGTGGAACCGGACGAGAAAGGAACGATTGGTATTGAAGCTGTTCGTGGTGTGAGGTATTTCCTTTCGCAAAAACCACTGCGTTCGTCAAGGAGGCTCGTTGTTATAAACGATGCCAAGACGCTTACCCGGGAGGCGCAGAGTGCGATGTTGAAAATTGTCGAGGAGCCGGGCGAAGCGTCGACCATCATCTTCGTTGCCGAGGAACCCCGAACACTCTTTGCCCCACTCCGCTCGCGACTGCGGAAGGTTTACTTCCGTTCTTTTTGCAAAGACGAGTTGAAGGCGATACTCATTGAACACTATAATGTTCCGGCGGAGGGAGCTTCTGCGCTTGCCGAGAAGTCCTTCGGACGCCTGGGGCGAGCCTTGAAACTGAGAAAGAAAATAAAGATCGCTAAGGACAATCTCGAGAGTGAAATTTCCGAGAAGGCCGCCGAACTTTACTTCAAAGGCGTCAAAGAAAACATCGAGCGTCTCAAATGGCTTGTCAGCCGGGAAGCAGCTCTCAAAAGATTCAATTTAAATACCAATCTCCAACGAAAAGCATTAGAATATAAACTGAGATGATGAATGACCCGATTGCAGATTTCAGGTCCGGAACTAGTGAAATAACTGAGACTTTCAAAAAAGAGCTTGGTGGTGTCCGGACGAGCCGGCCGACGCCTGCTATCCTCGATGCCGTGCGGGTGGAATATTATGGCCAGAAACTCACCCTGAACCAGGTCGGTTCGATCTCTGTCGAGCCGCCTCGCGACATCGTTATAAATGTTTGGGACTCCAGTGTTATTCCGGAGGTATTGAAAGCGATTGAATCCGCGCCGCTTGGTCTATCGGCTGCTCCCCAAGGCAACACTGTGAGGGTTCATCTGCCGGAAATCTCCGTCGAGCGGCGCAAGGAACTTGTAAAACTCGTAGGTCGTCTCGCTGAGGACAGCCGCATAAAGGTGCGCAATTTGCGGGACGACGTGATGAAGGCGATAGAAGTCGCTTTCAAATCCGGCGAAGTGAGTGAAGATATGAAATTCAAGCTGCGCGAGAAAATCCAGGAGGAGACGGAGCGCGTCAACAAGTTAATCGAGACAGCTTTGGCTGCCAAGATGACCGAAATAGAAGAATGATGGTCGTTCTCGTCATTATCGGCCTTTCGGCCCTCATATTAGTTCACGAGTTCGGTCATTTTTTAGCGGCCAAGCTCTCTGGTGTGGGAGTGGAGGAATTCGGCATTGGTTTCCCGCCGCGGCTTTTCGGAAAGAAATTTGGCGGCACGCTCTACAGCTTGAATCTTCTGCCTTTCGGCGGATTCGTGAAAATGTCCGGCGAGGATGGCGAAGGGGAACCCGTGAAGAACAGTTTCAACGATGCGCCTGTTTCCCGACGTTCGGCTATAATCCTCGCGGGTGTGCTGATGAATATCGTTCTAGGGTGGTTTATTTTGACCGGCGTCTTCGCCGTCGGTGCACCGGAACACCTTATGATTGTTGACGTTTCCCCCGGTTCGCCGGCGGAGACAGCGGGACTAGAAAGTGGAGACGTGATTATCGAGGCGACTATTGGCGGCGTTGTTCTCGGCGACCCGATAAGGAGTGACATTTTCGCAGAGAAGATTCGTGATGCGGACAGCACGATACTTCTCACGGTCCGGCGAGGTGATGAGATCGCGGATTTCCGGCTCGAACCGCGCGAGAATCCACCGGAAGGCGAAGGGCGGCTGGGAGTGAGTTTGGCAGATATCGGATTTGCCAGAGAACCCCTCGGTCGGAGCATCGTGAAAGGTTTCTCTGTCGCCGCGGAGACGCTGAAATTAATCGTAGTTGGCCTTTGGACCTTCTTCGGCCATCTCTTTGTGAGTCCCGAAGTTCTTGACACCGTGGCTGGCCCGGTCGGCATTTTCGTCCTGGGAACGCAGGCGGGGGAATTGGGGCTTGTCTATTTCTTCCAGCTCCTCGCTTTCATATCGTTGAACCTGGCGGTCCTTAATCTCATTCCTTTCCCCGCTCTGGACGGTGGGAGGTTCCTAATGCTCGTTTTCGAGAAGATCCGCCGGAAGCCTGTCCCACGGCGGGTACAGGTTGCAGTAAACACCGCCGGTTTCATTTTTCTTATCGTTCTGATGATAATTATCACTTGGTCCGATGTAAGCCGCATCGTCAAGTGATATCATTTAAATAATCAAGAGTTATGGCTAATTCTTCAACATCGGCGACGAGCAAAGACATTATCTTTTTCGGGCGCACCGATTTTCGTGGCCAGAACCGCCTTTTCGGTGTGAAGCGCCGCGACCGGCGGCAACACATGTATATCATCGGCAAGACCGGCACCGGCAAGAGCGCCCTTCTTCACAACATGATTGTCCAGGATATCGCAAACGGCGAGGGTGTTTGCGTCGTTGACCCCCACGGTGAGCTTGTCGAGGACATTCTCTCCAAAATCCCTGATGAACGCCTCGACGACGTAATATATTTCAATCCTGCCGATACCGAGCACCATATCGGTTTCAATGTCCTGGAACTACCCGATCCTAAGTACAAACATCTCGTCGCGTCGGGTCTCATGGGTATTTTCACTAAAATTTGGGCGAACGTCTGGTCGGCTCGAATGGAATACATTATGAACAACGCCGTTCTTGCACTTCTCGACACGCCGGACTCAACGCTTCTCGGCATCACCCGGATACTCGTTGACAAAGACTACCGGCAGAAGATAATAGCGAACCTTAAGGACCCTGTGGTTAAGGCTTTCTGGGTCCATGAGTACGAGGAGTGGCAAGATAAGTTTCGCAATGAGGCTATTGCGCCGATCCAGAACAAGGTCGGTCAGTTCCTTTCCACCTCCATCATCAGGAACATTGTCGGCCAGTCGAAGAGTACGATAGACATTTTCAAGATAATGAACGAAGGAAAGATATTTCTTGTGAACGTCTCGAAAGGACGAATCGGTGAGGACAATTCCGCGCTCCTCGGAGCGATGATAATCACCAAGATCCAGCTTTCCGCGATGGAGCGCGTCCGAATCCCCGAAGACGAGCGAGTTGATTTTTACCTCTATGTCGACGAGTTTCAGAATTTCGCGACCGATTCATTCGCTGGCATACTATCTGAGGCCAGGAAATACCGACTGAATTTGATACTGGCTCACCAGTACATCGGCCAGCTTGTGACCGACACCTCGACCAAGGTCCGCGATGCCATATTCGGCAACGTAGGGACAATGATCCTTTTTAGGGTGGGTGCTGCGGATGCCGAGTATCTCGAGCCGGAGTTCACACCGGAGTTTACCATTCAAGACATCGTGAATCTCCCGAACTACCATATCTATTTGAAACTAATGGTGGACGGCGTGACAAGTAGGCCTTTTTCATCGCGGACGCTGCCGCCTTTTAAGGTTCAGACATCACCTCTCATTAAAGAAAAAGTCATCGCCTCATCAATCAGGCGCTACGCCCGGCCGCGCAAAGTGGTAGAGGAAGAGATAAATCGCTGGAGCGGGATGGGTTTAGGGGAGGCGAAAATAGAGAGCGGTAAGTTTGAGGCTGTCTGCTCCATCTGCGGCAAGCCAGCGATCGTGCCATTCAAACCCGAGTCCGGCCGCCCGGTTTACTGCAGTGATTGCTTTGCAAAGATCGAGGAAGGGACTTTAAAACCTCTACCGACCAAGCTCTTTACGGGCCGTCCCCAGAAAGAATATGTGAGTGACCTTTCGGCTCTTGGTATCGAGTTTGAAAGTAAAGGTGAGAGTGAGATGAGCGTCGGCCGCGGTCTTCCTCCGGAACGGTCTTTTTCCGGAGAACTGCATACAAAGAGAAGGCACAAACATGGTGCAAAACCGCCCCGGCCGCCATCTATTATCCGCGAGAGCACACCGCAGGAGGAAACAGAGACTTCGATTGGGCTTAGCGGACTTACATCACAAGAAGAAAAAGTTAAAAAACCGGAGCGTGTAAGAACAGAGCAGGATGTAGCCGGTCTTCGCGAGGCTCTTCGGAAAGCTTTAGAAAATAAGTAATTAAAACTTTTTCCGCCAGTAAGTTACCAATTTATTAAGCCATGGCAAAATAACTATGGCGTAGTCTGATGTTGGGATATCTAGTTAAAGTCAATACTCCGGTATTGTCTTTTTCCTATATTCAAGATTTCTCTACCCGCTCGACGTAGTCGCCGGTCGAAGTATTAATGCGAACAACATCGCCTTCATTCACGAAAAGGGGAACATTAACTTTAGCCCCGGTCTCGAGGGTTACGGTCTTGGTGCCGCCTTGTGCGGTATTGCCCTTTATACCCGGTGGCGCTTCTATTACTTTCAAATCCACTTTTATCGGCGGTTCAATGTTGATGATCTTATTACCGAACTTGAACGCTTTCACCTCGATGTTTTGCTTGAGGTATTCGCCGGCTTCGCCCACTATTTCGTCGGTCAGGAAGAATCGGGCTGAGGGTTTTCCGACTTCATGGAACCAGTACTGTCCCTTGCTATGGTAGATGAACTGAACGGGTGTCTTCTCGATATCAGCTTCTTCGAAAGATTCGTTCTGGTGAGCGCTATATTCCCGGACCTTGCCGGAAATAAGATTTTTGATTTTCAACTGTGCGACGGGTTTGCGCTGCTGCATTCGGACGAAGGCGTATTCCAGGACCTCGTACGGTTCGCCATCCTTCACAAAAAGCGTCCCGACTTTTAATTCATTGTACGAAAGCATAACGGAAACCATTCTGCCCGAATTTTATAGAATAAGCAATATGCCTCCTTATGACATACTCTTTTTCGGGGCTTTTTTCTTTCTGGGCGGTGTTTTGTTAGCGAGTGTGGGAATGAAATTCTGGACGCTGTTTCTGGTCTTTGCGGCAGTGGTTATTTTTTTGTTTTTGGGTCTTCGGCGCGGAGACAGTAGATTTCTCTGGCTCACCGGTTTGTCGCTTCTCGCAGTTCTCGGCGCACTCTATTACACAGCCGATGACATGAAATTCCGGAGAAGCATCAATGTCCCTTTCGGCGGGAAAACAACATTTTCCGGCGTCATCGTTTCCAACCCGGTTTTAAAGACAGCAAGCCAGGAGTTCAAACTAAAATTGAATCTGCCTTTTAGCGGCAATATTTTGATAAAGACCGCTCGCTACCCGGAGTTCCGCTACGGCGATGAGGTAAACATTGAAGGCAAAATAGAAAAGCCGTTTGCCGGGAGTTATGCTCGGTATTTAAGCAAGGAAAGAATAAGCGGGGTAGTCACTTTCGCCGAGGTGGAGAAAATCGGGAGCGGCAGGAAGAGTAAGATAAAAACATCCCTCTTCGAAATAAAAAACGCCGTTATCGGTTCATTCCAGCGAGTTTTGCCGGCGAAGGAGGCAGCCTTTGTTTCCGGTCTCACTTTGGGTGAGCGAGGAGAATTTTCAGCCGATTTCAAAGAAGCAATGGCGAAGAGCGGCACGACGCATCTTGTGGCTCTCTCCGGCTACAACATCACAATTATCATTAAGTCCCTCGCCATTCTCTTTATTTGGTTTCTTTCCCGCCGATTTTCTTTTGTTCTCACCGTGCTCGTGATTGTCGGTTTCGTGCTTATGACCGGTGCCGAGGCCTCGGTTGTCCGGGCCGCCATTATGGGAATTTTAGCGATGTTGGCGGGTGAAGTCGGCCGGCTTTTTGATTTCCGAAACGCCATTATCCTTGCTGGCTTTCTCATGGTGCTTCAAAATCCCAAAGTGCTAGTTTTTGATATTGGTTTTCAACTCTCTTTTCTTGCCTTGGTCGGTATCATCTATCTCCGGCCGGCGATTGTGAGATTTCTCAAAATCGGTGAAGACAAGGGATTTTTATCATGGAAGGAAAATCTTCTAACAACCGCTTCGGCTCAACTTATGGTCGCACCGCTTTTAATTTCAAGTTTCGGAAGTTTTTCCCTAATCTCGCTTGCCGCGAACGTTTTAGTTTTAGAACTCATTCCTATCACAATGTTTTTGGGATTTCTTACCGCTTTTTTGGGGCTTTTTATAGATTCTCTAACCACCATCTTAGCTCTCGCTCTTTCTGTGTTTTTAAAATTTGAGATGCTCGTTATTGAACTTTTTGCGAAAATAAGCGTACCTATTGGCGCAGGCGCCAGCTGGTTGTTTATCATTTTCTACTACGCAGCTCTTGTTATTTTTATCTTTTATGTGGGAAAAGTTAGCCGGACATAGAAATAAGATCATCATTATTCTAGCAGCGCTCGTCGTTTTGGATTTTCTGGTTTTCTTGCAGATCGGGCGGGCGGGAACGGAAAAGAACGACTTGAAAATATATTTTTTGAGCGTTGGCCAGGGCGATAGCGAGCTCGTCGAACTGCCGGGCGGCGTAAGAATCCTTATTGATGGCGGACCGCCCAACGGCCGGGTTTTAGAAGAACTTGCCAAGGTGATGCCCGTTGGTAACCGCTACATTGATTTAGTGATGATGAGTCATCCGCAACTCGATCATTTCGGCGGATTGGTTGAGGTTTTGAAGCGCTACAAAGTGGGAGCATTTCTTACGAACGGTCGGGAGGGAGAAATAAGCGCGTTTGCTGATCTGAAGCGGGTGCTTGACGGAAATTCGATAAAAACTGTGTCGCTCTCGGCGGGCGATGTCATCCGCCACGGAGAAAGCCGGTTTGATGTTCTTTCACCGTCGCTGGCTTTGATTGCAAGTAAGGAACTGAACGACACTTCGATAGTGGCCGAACTTTCGAGTAAAGATTCCAAAATTCTTTTTACCGGCGATATCAATGCTGATGTTGAAGAAAAAATCGCGGCCTCCGTGGGTAATTTGGATATTTTAAAAGTTGCTCATCACGGTTCCAAATTTTCATCATCGGCGAATTTCCTTGCGGCAATAAGTCCCGCAGTTGCGGTGATCGAAGTCGGTAAAAACAGCTACGGTCATCCGACGAAAGAAGCATTAGAAAGAATTGGCGGGGCCGGTGCCCGCATTTTCCGGACAGACTTGGATGGAACGGTTAAGTTTCTAATTGGAGACGGGAATATTAGAATTTTCAAAAGCGGTGGTGTAAAATAAAAACCAATGTCCAGGACTTTAACGAGAGAAATTGCAAACCGGGAGGGTGAGGAAGTTGAGCTGAAGGGCTGGGTGGATTCCCGTCGCGACCACGGCGGGCTTATTTTTATTGATTTGCGGGATATGAGCGGTGTTGTTCAGGTTGTTTTTAACCCTAAAAAATACCCCGAATCGCACAAGGCTGCAGAAAAACTAAGAACCGCATTTGTTATAGGCGTTACTGGCGAAGTAAACAAAAGACCAAAAGGGATGGAGAATCCTAAAATTCCCAGCGGAGATTATGAAGTTTTAGCAAAAGAACTCGAGGTAATAAATGAAACACATGCAACACTACCTATTGCAACCGACGGAGATGGTTACGATATAGGTGAGGAAGTTAGGATGAAGTACCGCTATCTTGATCTCCGCAGGCCGCGAATGCAGAAAAACATCCGCAATCGTGCAAAAGCCATAAAATTCATCCGAGATTATCTCACGGAAAGGGATTTTACCGAGATCGAGACGCCGATACTTTCCAAATCGACGCCGGAGGGTGCACGCGATTACGTTGTACCTTCCCGCGTTCACGCCGGCAAGTTCTACGCTTTGCCGCAGTCGCCCCAGCAGTACAAACAGCTTTTGATGGTCGCCGGAATTGAAAGATATTTTCAGATTGCCCGCTGTTTCCGGGACGAGGACACGCGGGGAGATCGCCAGCCGGAGTTTACGCAGCTCGATCTCGAGATGAGTTTTGTCTCGCAGGATGACGTCCTTGAGTTGACCGAAGACCTTTTCACTGCGCTTGTCGAGAAACTTTATCCGGATAAGAAAATCACAGAAAAACCATTTCCGAGAATTTCCTACGAAGAGGCAATAGAAAAATATGGCACCGATAAACCGGATTTGCGGAAAGAAAAAGACGACCCCAACGAACTCGCTTTCGCCTTTGTCATCAATTTTCCTATGTTCGAAAAGAAGGATGACGGCACATACGGTGCGGTCCACCACCCGTTCACCATGCCGCGCGTAGAGAATGTCGCGGATTTCAAATCATCGTTCCGTAAGAACCCGCTCTCGATGATCGCTAACCAGTACGATTTTGTCCTTAACGGTTATGAGGTCGGAGGCGGTTCCATCCGCATACACGATCCGGAATTGCTCCAAGCCGTTTTCGAGGCGCTAGGCAACGAACCGGAGAAAGTTAAGGAGGATTTCGGCCACATATTCGAGGCATTCGGTTATGGTGTGCCTCCGCACGGCGGTATTGCGCCGGGCATCGACCGATTGATGATGATACTGGAAAACGAACCGAACATCCGCGAGGTTACCGCTTTCCCGAAGACCGGCGACGGGCGCGACCCGATGATGAAAGCGCCATCCGGTTTGACTAACGAACAACTGAAGGAACTTCATCTCAAAGTCGAAAGCAAAGAAAAACGAACATGAAACACCCGAAGACGGAAAGAACGCTTGTTCTCATAAAACCCGACGGTGTCCAGAGAGGGTTGATCGGCGAGATAATCCGCCGCTACGAGCAGACAGGTCTGAAACTTGTGGCAATAAAGATGCTCGTGCCAAACCCTGATTTAGTCGAGAAGCACTACCTTGTGAATCCGGAATGGCGGCGGATAACCGGTGAGAAAGCCATTGAATCTTATCGCAAGAAAGGCAAGATGCCGCCTTCGGAGGACCCTTTTAAGTTAACCGACATTATCCTCGGTAACTTGAAGAAATACATGTCTTCCGGACCCGTCGTCGCAATGGTCTGGCAGGGGATGCACGCGGTGGGTATTGTCCGGAAAATCACGGGCGGCACCGAGCCCCTGACCTCGGATGTGGGCACCATCCGTGGCGATTTAACCATAGATTCCTACGATGTTTCCGACGTGGACGGGCGGGCGGTTCGGAACCTTATCCACGCCTCCAGCACGCCTGAAGAGGCAGAAAAGGAAATAGAACTGTGGTTTACGTCCAAAGAGCTTCTAAAATACCGCCTCGTGGGCGAGGCGATATTATACGACGTGAATCTGGACGGGATTTTAGAGTAAAGATTTATCCACAAGCCTATTGACGGGGCCTAAGATGGTCTATAATGGGAGTGAATCCCGTTCTTTAGATTCCGGGTCAAGTGTATTCCCAAAGGGATTCCGACTTCACTCTGAAACGCCGGTTTGTCCGGGTTTTCAGAGGAGGGGAAACCCACCTAAATTACAGCCGGGATAATCTTAGGGCGGGATTTTAGTTTGTTTTTCCACTCTCTGTATACAATTTATTTACAAATTCCTATTGATTTTTCACAAAAGGCGGCCATACTAAATTTGATCCCGTTTTTAGTTCCGGATCAAGTAATATCAAAAACACCAAGGTTTCTAATTTCCCCCGCCTGCTGGTTTGTCCTGGGGCGCGGGATGCGGAACCAATTGTGTATTTCAGCCGGGAACAACTAAAAGCGGGATTTATGCAACCATTTTTTTATTAGAGAGCCGCGAGGAGCGGTTTTTGTTTTTCTGAAAACAAATGATTATCATGATTTTATGAACAAGTTTTATCTGACCACCGCCATCCCTTATGTGAACGCCCCACCACACCTGGGCCATGCTTTGGAGTTTGTTCAAGCTGATGTCATCGCCCGTTATCGGAGCCTGAAGGGCGACGAGGTTTATCTCACAACCGGCGCCGACGAAAACGCCCTAAAGAATGTTCGGGCAGCCGAGAAAGAAGGCGTTCCGGTTCAGGAATTAATCGACAGAAACGCAAAGCTTTTCGGGGATTTCGCTTCCAAGTTGAATGTGAGGTACGACGGTTTCGGCCGCGGCTCGGACCAAAAAAACCACTGGCCGGGTGTTGTGGAATTGTGGAAGCGGTGCGAAGCAAGAGGTGACATCTACAAAAAATCTTACGATGGTCTCTATTGCGTGGGCCATGAAGCGTTTTTGACGGAAAAGGATTTGGTTAACGGTTTATGCCCGGACCATCAGACCAAACCTGAATTGGTGGCGGAGGAGAATTATTTTTTCCGTCTCTCGAGATACCAGAAGAAATTGGAAGAACTGATCGGGAGCGGCGATTACAGAATAATTCCCGATTCCCGCCAAAAAGAGGTTTTAAACTTCATAAAAGGTGGCCTCGAGGATTTCAGTGTTTCCCGGTCGAATGACCGCGCCAAAAACTGGGGTGTACCGTGCCCCGGCGATCCAAGCCAGCGAATTTACGTGTGGTTCGACGCTTTGGGAATCTATCTAACTACGATCGGTTTCGGTACAAACAAGGGGAAATTCGAAAAATGGTGGCCCGCTGACGTGCACGTCATCGGCAAGGACATCATCCGCTTTCACGCCGTCTATTGGCCGGCGATACTTTTTTCAGCAGACCTTCCTCTTCCCAAGACTCTTTTTGTCCACGGTTTCGTAAATTCAGGCGGTCAGAAAATGTCCAAAACTGTCGGCAATGTTATCGATCCCGAAGATTACATCAAGGAATTTGGTGCCGACGCTTTGCGCTACTTTTTACTCGCAGAAATACCGGCGACGGAGGACGGCGATTTTACAAGGGATAAATTCATTACCCGCTACAACGCCGACCTTGCAAACGGTTTAGGGAATCTCGCAGCCCGTATTTTGACTTTGGGGGAAGGGTTTGATTCATCCGGTTTGGAGGTGGATGGGAATCTGAAAAGCTTGATAGACGGGACATGGGGCGAATACAATGCCGAATTCAGCCTTTCATCGAGTCACCCTTTTAATACCAATGGAGCGATCAGGAAAGTCTGGGACCTGATCCATTCGATCGATGAGTTCATACAGACAAAAAAACCCTGGGAATCCAAGGATAAAAAGGTAATCTATTCTTTGCTCTACAGTCTTGGGAATATCGCTTTTTTGGTGAGGCCGTTTTTACCCGATACTTCAGATAGAATTTTTGCGGGATTGGGAGTGTCCCCAAGCGATACTGTTTGGGTTTTTAAACCAAAAAAGATTCAACCGCTTTTCCCTCGTTTCGAGGTTCATTAAGCCGCCGCTTTTCTTTCGCCGCTCCCTTTTTCTTCTTTCTTCGTGTTTATGAGATATCTCGCGACTTCCGGGCTCAAATTGCCGCGAGTTTTCGCGTCTGGAACGACTTCCTTCAATATTTCCTCGTCTTCGGGAGAGAATTCCTCGGATGTTTCTTCGGTTGTCAATTCTATCGCTTCCTGCTTTTCGTTCCTTTCCAACATCAAACGACGTTTTTCAAAGTCCTCGTGTTTTTTCGCCTCTTCGGGGCTCAGGGTGGCTTCGCCGCCGCCCGGAATGGCAATTTTCACCTTCTTTGGTTTTTCCTGGGGTTGTTCCATTGGCAGAACCTCGAAATTCATAGCTTTAGCATAGCACATTTTCCTGGATTATTCAACCTGCCGGTCCCAAATTGTCGCAATTACTGAACGAAGCGCGAACCTTTTTTGAACGAAATCCCGAATGATGCCGCGCCTCGCGAGGCAGTCAAACACTCCCCTTAATTTTTAAAATTTCTTGATTGGTCGGAGTGCCGAGAATCGAACTCGGGCTACATGCACCCCATGCATGCGTACTGCCACTATACGACACTCCGAAACTATCGCCCCTTCTTGGTCAGGGTTTTCAAACAGCGAGTGCAGACGAGCGCGCGGCCGCCGGCGCGGAGAGCTTTGGTCCACTGGAGATTGGCTTTTTTCTTACCTCGCTTTGTCGGGTTATAGTGGCCGCGCAAAAGACGACGTGTGCCGCCCATCTGGTAGGATTTTCCACAAACTGCACAGGCTCTCATGTTATTAGGTAATAGATTATAGGTTTTGGGTTTATGATGCAAGTTCCTGTATAATTCTTAATTATGGAGTTTAAGTTATTTCTTTACGTCATCATCGTTCTTTCGGCAGTTTTCCACGAATATGCCCACGCCCTCACCGCTTATAGGTTGGGAGATACGACTGCCAAGAACGCCGGCCGGCTCACATTAAATCCTCTGGTCCATCTTGATCCTGTTGGAACTGTTCTTGTCCCGCTTTTGCTTCTTTTCACTTCCGGCATTTTCATCGGTTGGGCCAAGCCCGTGCCCTACAACCCGTTGAACCTCCGCGACAAGCGTTACGGGTCCCTGAAAGTCGGGGTGGCAGGCCCCGGGGCTAATCTTTTAATCGCTCTGGTTTTAGGCATCGTCTTGAGGCTCCTGCCTTACTTTTTCTCTTTTTCTTCCGCCCCGCTTTTCGCAGAAGCACTTGCCACCATTGTTTACGTGAATATTTTTCTCGGGCTTTTCAATCTTCTGCCTTTCCCGCCACTCGACGGGAGCAAAATTTTCATGGATGCGTTCCCTTCTGTTTTTCAAAGGTTTCTTAGTCTCGGTTTTTTAGGTTTGTTCATTGCGCTCCTTGTAGCTTTTTGGGTATTACCTCCTATCGCCGATTTTCTTTTTTCGCTCGTCGTCGGCCAGGCCTTCGGTTTTTAGATTTTAGAAAAACCTTTGGAAGAGACTTAGAAATGGTGGTATGACGCGTCATACCACCATTTCTTCTCCCCTTAGGTGCTATTTTCGATAATATTGACAAAATAGTGTTTTTTGGTGTCTAACTATTCTAGTACAAGTTGGCAGACCTTTAGATTTCCGCATAGGGCGGAAATCGGGGGCTTGCCGAAACAAAAGGAGGATGACGCCATGGAGAGAACCATGATCGCATCCGCGGAGCGGCAGAAGATGACCGATGGTCAGATCGAGAACGTGGTGGCGAGACTCCGCGACGCATTGCGGAAGCACCGGGAAGAGTTCGGATCGGAGCCGGTTCAGAAAGTCCTCGGTACGGACAACCTGGGTATGCGGCTCTTGGAGCCTTTCCGGCAGCTCGTCGAGGCGGTGAGCAATCTCATCATCCGCCGCGTCAAGGTGGACCGCTCCCGCACCCCGCAGGAGGCGCTCGATGCCACCGGCCGGAAGCAGTATACCAACCGCAGTGTGGTTGCCGCCATGCCGCGCGGCGAGGGCGAAGAGGTTGAAGTGATCTTTTTCAACCTCGGACGTTACGTCTCGGACAACGACCTCGAGAAGGAGTACGAGCTTCGCGGTCTCATGCCCGCCGACCCGTACTCCCTCGCGGCCGTGAACGGTGCTGACCCGGCCTTCGCCGACGAACGTCCCAACGGCACCCACTGGAAGGACGCGGATGGCCGTTGGTGCTATGCCGCCTTCGACCGGCACTGGGACGACGGGCGCCGCGTGCGCGTCAACCGCGACGGCCGTGACTGGAGTGACGACTGGTGGTTCGCCGGTCTTCGCTCTCCGCAAATAGCGCTTGGAATTTAGGTTCTTGGGACTTTTAAACCCTTGAACTTGAATACCCCTCGCGCGAGAGCAGCAAGGCCCCGTGTGCAAAACATCGCACACGGGGCTCTCGCGTTTTATGAAGTTTTTTTAGGATTACTAAAGCACGACAACGCATTTAAAAACAAGCAAAAATTTGACATTTCAAGCACATAATGTATTCTAAATCGCGACTTTTAAGAAACATGCCTACCATCGGGCAATTGATCAAAAAAGGCAGAAAGAGGACGGTTGCCAAAACCAAAGCGCCGGCTTTGGGTTTTTATTTTAACTACCAGAAAAACCGGCCCGTGGATTCACCATCGCCTTTCAAAAGGGGAGTTTGCCTTAAAGTTTTCACCACAACACCGAAGAAGCCGAACTCGGCGCTACGAAAAGTCGCCCGCGTCCGGCTCACGAACGGCATGGAAGTGACCGCTTACATTCCAGGTGAAGGCCATAACCTTCAGGAACACTCGGTGGTCCTCCTCCGCGGCGGAAGGGTGAAGGACTTGCCGGGCGTTCGCTACCACATAGTGAGGGGTGTTTTAGACACGCAGGGCGTGGAGGCTCGCAAGCAGCAGCGCTCAAAATACGGTGCCAAGCTCCCTAAGAAATAAACCATGAGAAAGAGAGGTTCCTACAAGAAGAGGGAGCGGCAAGGCGACCCGGAATATAATCGGGTCGATGTCAGCCGCTTCGTGAACTATTTAATGACGGGTGGCCGTAAGAACGCTGCCGAAAAGGCATTTTATGGCGCCCTCAAAGTGATTAGCAAACAGTCGAAAGAAGAGCCCATCAAAGTTTTTGAGAGAGCAATCGCGAATGCATCGCCTCTAGTTGAGGTCCGCTCGCGACGTGTCGGCGGCGCGAATTACCAGATTCCGCAGGAAGTTGCTCCCGACCGTCAGTTTTTTCTCGCCACCCACTGGATAATTTCTGCCGCCCGGTCAAAGAAAGGAAAGCCCATCGCGGAGAAGCTCGCCGAAGAACTTCTTGCGGCTTCAAAAGGCGAGGGCGCTGCCATTAAAAAGAAACAGGACACTCACCGCATGGCGGAAGCTAACCGTGCTTTCGCGAGTTTTCTCCGAAAGAAGAGGTAATATGGCAAGGCAGTATCCGATTGAAAAAGTCCGAGACATCGGCATCATCGCTCATATCGACGCCGGGAAGACCACCGTTTCCGAACGTATTCTTTTCTACACGGGTGTTTCCCACAAGATCGGTGAGGTCCACGAAGGCGACACAGTTATGGATTGGATGGAGCAGGAGCGGGAACGCGGCATTACCATCACTTCGGCCGCGACCACATGTTTCTGGGTTCCGACCTATCGGAAAAATGACAAGAATTTCGAGCACCGCATCAATTTGATTGACACTCCCGGTCACATTGATTTCACCGTTGAAGTGAAGCGCAGCTTGCGTGTCCTGGATGGAGCAGTTGTCGTTTTCGACGGAGTCGCGGGCGTTGAACCGCAATCGGAAACAAACTGGCACTACGCCGACGAATACAAAGTGCCGCGTCTTTGTTTCATCAACAAACTTGACCGGACTGGCGCGAGTTGGGAGGGAAGCTATAAATCCATCCTGGAGCGTCTCACTCCGAACGCCGTGCCGCTTCAGATACCCATCGGGCTGGAAAGTAATTTTGAAGGTGTGATTGACCTTTTAACACGGAAGGCCTATCGCTTCGAGGGTGAGAAGGGCGAACGAGTTGTCGAAGGCGATGTTCCCGAAAATCTCAAAAATGAGACGGAGGAATATCGCCACCGGCTCATCGAGAAAATTGTCGAACACGACGATGGAGCGATGCACGAATATTTGGAAGGTAAGGAGCCTTCAATAGATAAACTGAAAGAAGTTTTGCGCAAGGCGACCATCGAGAATACCCTCGTGCCGGTTCTTTGCGGCTCGGCGCTGAAAAACAAGGGAGTTCAGTTGATGCTCGATGCCGTAATCGACTACCTTCCGTCCCCGGTTGACATTCCGCCCGTGAAAGGCATAAACCCGACGAACCACACGGAGGAGGAAAGACATCCAAAAGACGAAGAACCGCTTGCGGCACTTGCTTTCAAAATCGCCTCCGATCCGTTCGTCGGTTCTTTAACTTTCTTCCGCGTCTATTCGGGCGTGATGAAGCGGGGCAGTTACATTTTCAATTCCACCAAGGGTTCACAAGAAAGGGTAAGTCGCATCTTGCGGATGCACGCGAACCATAGGGAAGAGGCCGAGGAGATCTACGCTGGCGATTTGGGTGCGCTTGTTGGTTTGAAGGATACCACGACTGGCGACACGCTCTGCGATCCTGACAAACCAATTGTACTCGAGCAGATAACCTTCCCCGAACCGGTCATTTCCGTGCGCATCGAACCGAAGACAAAAGCTGACCAGGAAAAAATGGGCATTGCTCTCCGGCGTCTGGCTGAAGAGGATCCAACTTTTCGCGTCGGCGGCGACCAGGAGACCGGTGAAACAATTATCTCCGGTATGGGCGAGCTTCATTTGGAAATTATTGTTGACCGGATGAAACGCGAGTTCAAAGTTGAAGCGAATGTCGGCCGACCGCAGGTTGCATATAAGGAGACGCTTAAAGTTCCGGCGGAGGCTGAGGGTAAGTATATCCGCCAGTCCGGTGGCCGCGGCCAGTACGGCCATGTTTGGCTGAAACTCGAACCGCGCGAGCGGGGAACGGGTTTTGAGTTCATTGATGCCATCAAAGGCGGTGTCATTCCGCAAGAATTCATTCCCGCCGTCGAGAAGGGAATCCACGAAGCGATGGACAAGGGTGTTGTTGCCGGATATCCGTTTGTCGACGTGAAAGTCACCCTCTACGACGGTTCTTACCACGAGGTGGACTCTTCCGAAATTGCTTTCAAAATCGCCGCGGCGATGGCCTTTCAGGAGGCGGCAAAGCGCGGCAAAGCCGTGCTTCTCGAGCCCATCATGAAGGTGCAGGTTATCGTTCCGCCCGATTTCTTAGGTGACGTGACGGGCGATTTGAGTTCCAAGCGTGGCAAGGTAAAGGCGATGGGCGAGCGAGGCACTGTCCGCACCGTGGACGCTCTCGTCCCTCTCTCCGAGATGTTCGGTTACTCTACAACACTCCGTTCCATGACAGAAGGCCGCGGTTCATTCACGATGGAATTTTCCCACTACGAGGAAGTGCCTGCCTCTGTCGCCGAAGCGATAATCGAGGGAAGAAAGAAGTGATTGGGGAAAAGCTCGGGGGTTGACACAAAGAGAGGGTAGAGTATTATTACCTTTACTCATCAAAAGAGGTCGAAAAAATCATTTGTAAAAATAAACAAAAAAGAAATGGCAGAAAAAGAGAAATTCCAGCGTACGAAGCCCCACGTGAACGTGGGCACCATTGGGCACGTTGACCACGGCAAAACCACTTTAACCGCGGCCATTACGCACGTGCTGCACATGAAGGGTCTCGTGAAGAAAGAGGAGACGGTGGATATGATCGACAACGCACCGGAGGAAAAGGCGCGCGGCATCACCATTGCCCTCCACCATTCCGAGTACGAGTCGGAAAAGCGCCACTACGCGCACATCGACGCTCCCGGGCACGCAGATTACATCAAGAACATGATCACCGGCGCTGCTCAGATGGACGGTGCGGTCCTCGTGGTTTCGGCGGCAGACGGTCCCATGCCCCAGACGCGCGAGCATATCCTGCTTGCCCGCCAGGTCGGCGTGCCGGCAATTGTTGTCTTCCTGAACAAAGTGGATATGGTAGATGACAAGGAACTCGTTGATCTCGTTGAATCAGAGATCAGAGAACTTCTCAAGAAGTATGAGTTCCCCGGCGATGAAACGCCGATAATCCGCGGCTCGGCTCTCAAAGCGCTCGAAGCAAAATCGGCGGACGATGAAGCGGCAAAACCCATACTAGAGCTCGTGAAAGCTCTAGATGACTACATTCCGGAACCCGTTCGTGAGATCGATAAGCCGTTCCTAATGCCTATTGAGGACATTTTCTCGATTGAAGGTCGCGGCACTGTTGTCACCGGCCGCGCCGAGCGGGGAATTCTGAAGTCGAACGAAGAAATTGAGATAATCGGTCTTCGGCCTACCCAGAAGACTGTTGTAACCGGCATCGAAATGTTCCAGAAAACGCTCGACGAAGCTCGGGCCGGCGACAATGTCGGTATCCTGCTCCGAGGTCTCAAAAAGGAGGATGTTGAACGCGGCCAGGTCATCGCGAAGCCCGGCTCCGTCACCCCGCACACCGATTTCGACTGTGAGGTCTACGTTCTCTCCAAAGAAGAAGGTGGCCGCCACACCCCGTTTTTCAAGGGTTACAAGCCGCAGTTTTACATTCGCACTACCGACGTCACCGGTGAGGTCATCCTGCCAGAGGGTATTGAGATGGTTATGCCGGGCGACACTGTGAAGTTAGGCGTCAAGCTCATCTCCCCAGTTGCGCTCGAAGAGAAACAGCGTTTTGCTATCCGCGAAGGAGGCAAGACGGTTGGTGCCGGCGTCGTCACAAAGATTAATAAGTGAACCTATAGGAGACTAATTAATAAGTCCGATATGACCTATAGGACTTCTCATGCCGATTAAAACTGAGCAAATCACTAAAGATAGAGTGCGCCTGAGGATCCGCGCTTACGACGCGAGGCTTATCGATTCTTCTGCAAGGCAGATAATCGAGGCTATCCGTCGCCAGGGTGGAGAAGTTATTGGACCCATTCCTCTTCCTACGGAAATCCGTCGCTACACTGTGAATCGTTCTACTTTCGTCCACAAGAAGTCTAGGGAACAGTTCGAAATGAGGGTTCACAAGCGTCTTATCGACATCCCTAATCCAAACCAGAAGATTATTGAATCGCTTACCGACCTTAACCTTCCCGGGGGCGTAGATGTGGAAATAAAAACAGGGTAGGTATTGATGGTTCGACAAGCTCACCATCAATACTGAGACCTTTTGGGTCAAAGTATTGACTTGGAGATAAAAACCGGTTAGGATATTAGGGCTTTAGGCGTAAATATCAACAAAAACGATCCGCCTCAAGGCGGGTCGTTTTTGTTAAACTTGGCTATGGCAAAGATAAAAGGAGAAAAACTCAATATGACCCAGGTTTGGTTCGAAGACCGTGTCGTTCCCGTGTCCGTCATCCGAGTGAAGAGCGAGGACGGAACCGTTATCGAGGATTTGAAGCCCGGCGACAGAATAATTTTGAGTGGTAAGAGCAAGGGCCGCGGTTTCCAGGGTGTTGTAAAGCGCCACGGTTTCCATGGCGGTCCCAAAAGCCACGGCCAAAAAGATCGCCTGCGGGCGCCGGGTTCGATAGGCGCGACCGCCCCTCAGCGTGTTTTGAAGGGAAGGAAAATGGCCGGTCATATGGGTCTCGAGAAGAGAACGATCAAAAATGTGACGGTAATTGAAGTCAATGCTCCCGAAAAGATATTGAAGGTTAAGGGAGCTATTCCCGGCATGAGAGGAAGCGAGGTCGTAATAATGAAACAATAATGACATGATGGCTGAGATTTATGACATTGAGAACAGGAAGGTCGGCAAGATGGAATTGCCGGACGAAATTTTCTCCGCGGAATGGCGACCGTCCCTCGTACACCAAATCGCAGTTTCCATAATGGCGAACAAGCGCAAAGCAGTCGCACACTCGAAAGGTCGCGGCGAAGTTCGCGGCGGCGGCAAGAAACCTTGGCCCCAGAAAGGGACGGGCCATGCGCGTCACGGTTCTATTCGGTCTCCTCTTTGGAAAGGAGGCGGCGTGACCCACGGACCGCTTAAAGAACGCGACTACACGAAGAAAATCAATAAGGAAATGAGGAAACAGGCTCTATTTTCAGTTGTCTCGAAAAAGGCGGCCGACGACGAATTGAGGATCATCGATGCATTCAATCTAAAGGAAGCGAAGACTAAGGTTCTGAACGGTATTTTGGGCAAATTCTTAGGCAAGAACCGGAGCGCTCTTATTGTCGTGAAGCCCGGTAACCGGTCTGTTTTCCTCGCCGGCCGGAATATCCCGAAGATATCAGTGAAGTCATCCGGAAACTTGAGCGTTGAAGATTTTTTAAACCATAAGTACGCTTTCTTTGAAAAAGATGCAGTCGAGAATTTTGTCGCTAATTTCAATAAATAACAAATGGCTTTCCTAAGATCCAGATCCAAGAAAATCAATAAGGGAGAACCAGTTGCACCGAAGGGCGATGTCGGCATTGTTCATGCACCGGCTAATTTCAAGCTGATAAGAAAAGCCTGGCTGAGCGAGAAGGCAGCAAGCCTTGGCGTTTACAACCAGTACGTTTTTCTGGTCAACAAGTCCGCGAACAAGAATGAGGTTGGCAAGGAAGTAAGTCGCCGCTACGGAGTGAAAGTCGCCTCCGTAAATATCATCCGCCAGAAGAGCAAAACCAAGCGCGTCGGTAATGTCTTTGGCCGCGCCTCCGGTTTTAAGAAGGCAGTGGTAACGCTCGCGAAGGGCGAGAAACTCGAGATAAGCTGACAATGCAACCATGAAATCCTACAAACCGACAACACATTCGCGCAGATTCATAACTAACCCTGACTACAGCGGGCTTTCTAAAGTTTCGCCCAAAAAAACGCTTCTTCGCCGTCTATCGAAGCGCGCCGGTCGGAATTCTCAGGGGAGGATAACGATGCGCCATCAGGGCGGCGGTGCCAAGTCGCTTTACCGGCTGGTAGATTTCCGAAACGACAAACTGAACATCCCGGGGCGAGTGGAAACAGTTGAATATGACCCTTACCGCACCGCTTTCATCGCCCTCGTGGTCTATCGCGACGGCGAGCGACGTTACATACTTTCACCGAATGGTTTGAAGGTCGGAGCAGAAATAGTGAATTCCGACACTGCACCATTCGAGGTTGGCAACCGGACGATTCTGAAACGGATCCCAGTTGGAACTTTTGTCCACAACGTCGAATTGCACACCGGACGCGGCGGCCAGATCGGTCGTTCGGCAGGGACATCGGTTCAAATTCTTGCGAATGAGGATGGCTATACTCATCTCAAAATGCCTTCAGGCGAAGTGCGAAAAGTTTCTTGGGAATGCCGGGCTTCCATCGGTCAGGTGTCAAATATCGAGCACAATCTCGTCACCATTGGCAAAGCTGGGCGTTCAAGGCATCTGGGCATCCGGCCAACCGTCCGGGCTTCGGTTATGAACCCGCGCGACCACAAGTACGGTGGCGGTGAAGGCCGCACCCAGCGCGGCACTAAGAGACCCAAGGATAAATGGGGCAACATTACCGGCGGTCGTAAGACAAGAAAGCGAAAGAAGTGGTCGAACAAGATGATTTTGAAGAGAAGAAAATAAAAACATGTCTCGTTCAAGCAAAAAAGGGCCGTACGTTGACCCGAAATTATTGAAAAAGGTTTCTAAACTCACTCCCGGTTCGCGGGAGATCATCAAAACTTGGTCGCGCGATTCCGAAATCTCTCCGGAGATGGTTGGTTTCATTTTCGGTGTTCACAACGGCAAGACTTTTGTTGAGGTGAAAGTTTCTGAGGATATGGTTGGCCACCGTTTCGGCGAGTTTGCCCCGACCCGGCGGTTTACAAGGCACGGCGGCAAAATTCAGAAAGAGCTTGAGATGCAGGCGAAAACGGCAAACCCGCCTGGCGCGCCCACAGCAGGAGCAAAGAAATAATCCCGTAAAAAATGAGAGAAACTGTGACAGCAAAACTGAAGTATCTGAAAATATCGCCCCGAAAGGTCAGATTCGTGGCGGATTTGGTGCGCGGCCTTTCTATTGAGGAAGCGGAGGTTCAATTGATGGCTAATAATCGCCGCCCCGCTGCCGCTATCCTGAAGCTACTCCGCTCGGCTGTAGCTAATGCTAAAAAAGAATCTCTCTCGCCAAACTCGCTCTATGTGAAGGAAATCAAAGTCGACCAAGGGCCGCGTCTCAAGCGTTTCATGCCGCGGGCTTTCGGGCGGGCGACGTTGATCGAGAAAAAAATGAGCCATGTGACCATAGTTCTCGGGAAGATGGTGAAGCCCAAGGCATCAAAATTTACCTTGATCGGCAAGCCCAAGAAAGAGAAGAAGGTGAAGCTACCAAAGGAAAAGAAAGAGGTTAAGGAAAAGGAGGCGCCGAAGGAGAAGAAAACGGTCGAAAAACCGAAGGCGCAGCCCGGTTTTCTTCGAAAAATTTTCCGCCGGAAGTCGGTTTGATTTAAAAGCTCGATTGTTCAATCATTTAAAGCCATGGCCCAAAAGACAAAACCGAATGCGCTCCGACTGGGAGTAACAACCAAGTGGTCGAGTCAATGGTTCTTTCGCAAAGACCGCCGCTTTTTCTTGCAGGAGGACGAACTTATACGCAAAGTCGTGAAGAGGAAGATTCTCCAGGCCGGCATCGCCGGCATCGAAATCGAGCGGACCGGCGACGGTATTAGGGTGTCTATCCGGGCGGCCAGGCCCGGCCTAATCATTGGTCGGGGTGGTAAGGGGATCGAGGATCTAAGGAACGAGCTTTTGAAAGAAATAAAAGCTCTTCGCCGTAAAGCCGGCTGGAAGGGTAATTTCACTCTCAATCTGAATGTCGAGGAATTGAAGCGGATGGAAATTTCCGCTTCCGTTGTTGCTCAGCAGGTTGCTTTCGACATTGAGCGGCGTTTACCTTACCGTACGGCAATGCGCCAGCAGATGGAGGGACTGAAGCAGAATAAGGGTGTGAAGGGCGGGAAGATAAAAATTTCCGGTCGTC
Source organism: Minisyncoccota bacterium (assembly GCA_035573955.1). Lineage (GTDB taxonomy): Bacteria > Patescibacteriota > Minisyncoccia > UBA6257 > GWB1-50-10 > GWB1-50-10. The sequence goes on along the minus strand of DATLZO010000003.1, from coordinate 15,821 downwards.
TTAACGGCGCGGAAATTTCGAGGAGCGATTGGCAGGCCTTCGGCCGGATGCCGCTCCAGACTCTCCGGGCGAACATAGATTATGGCGAAGCGACCGCTTACACAACCTATGGCACCGTAGGTATCAAGGTCTGGCTCTACAAAGGGGATATTTTTGAAGAGAAGAGCGATAAGCCGAGTAAGTTTAACCAATAAATCATGCTTCAACCTAAAAAACAAAAGCACAGAAAGATGCATAAAGGGCGTTCTCGGGGAAGGATGAAGGAGACAAGGGGTGTACATCTCGCTTTCGGCAGTTTCGGCTTGCAGGCACGCTCGGCGGCCTGGGTTACTTCGGCCCAGATCGAGGCAGCCAGGAAGGCGATAACCCATTCCCTAAAGAGAGAGGGAAGGATATGGATCCGCGTTTTCCCCGACAAACCCGTGACTGCCTTGCCGCCCGAGGTTACCTTAGGAGGGGGCAAGGGAGACGTGAGCCACTATGTTGTGCCTGTGAAGCCCGGCAGGATTCTTTTCGAAATAGACGGTGTGTCGGAGAAAGCCGCTACCGAGGCGCTCCGCGTCGCCGGCCACAAGCTTCCGGTCATCACCAAGATAATCGTGAAATCCTGAAATCATGAAAAGAAAAGAACTGCAAAATTTCAGAGCCAAAACCACGCCCGAGGTGGATAAGGAGATCCGGCATTACGAGGAGCGCCTAAACGCATTAAAGATGGACTTGGCGCTCGGAAAAGTGAAGAATATCAGGGAGATCAGACAGATAAGAAAGAGTTTAGCTCAACTTTTGACCATCAAGCGCGAACGGGCGCGAGAACGAACCGTTAAATAAAGAACATGAGAAAGATTCAAGGGACTGTCGTGTCCGACAAAATGAATAAGACAAGAGTGGTGGCGGTAGAACGCATGAAGAAGCATCCTCGCTACGGTAAGTATTTCAAGGTGACAACCCGGTTTAAAGCCCACGACGAGAAGAACGAGTATAAATCGGGAGATAAGGTTATTATCCAGGAATCAAGACCTTTGTCTAAAGAGAAAAAATGGATAATAATCCGGAAAATAAACTAATGCGGATCTACGAATTGCGCGAATCCATGAATATTCACAAGAGCCTATTCACTGAAACCGTTAGCATACCATGATTCAAGAGCGTTCCATCTTAAAAGTAGCCGATAACTCGGGCGCGAAGACTGTCCGTGTCTTTAGGATTCTCGGAGGTTCGAAGCGCCGCTACGCCGGCATAGGTGATATCGTTGTCGCCTCAATACAGGTTGTCGAACCGCGTAAAACGGTGAAAAAGAAAGATGTGGTCCGGGCACTCGTCGTCCGGCAGCGAAAACCCCTGCGACGGCCCGATGGTTCGTATCTCCGCTTCGATGAAAACGCGGTCGTCCTGATCGATAAAAAGGAACCGCGGGCGACCCGCATTTTCGGGCCTATTCCCCGCGAGATAAAGGAAAAAGGTTACGACACAATTGCATCACTTGCTGAGGAGCTCGTTTAATGCCATGAATATCAGGAAAGGAGACAATGTAAAAGTTATGAAGGGTAAGGAGCGGGGAAAGACCGGCAAGGTTATTAATGTTGACTACAAGTCCGGTACAGTTCTGATCGAGGGGGTTAACCTTTACAAGAAACATGTCCGAGCGAAGCGCCAGGGTGAAAAGGGCGAGACGGTTTTCGTCGCTCGGCCGCTCATGGTCCCGAACGTTATGCTCGTTTGTCCCTCGTGCGGCAGAGCGGTCCGGGTTGGATACAGGATAGAAGGCAAGACGAAGACTCGTTACTGCAAGAAATGCAAGAGCGCGTTTTAGAAGACCATGAAAAAAAGCCATTTAAAGAAGATCGTCGTTAACATTGGCCTCGGTAAACTCCGGAGTATTTCGGGTTTCGAGGATAAGATACTTCCGGAGGTAATGAAAGAAGTTGCACTTATCACCGGTCAAAAGCCGGCGCCACGGGCGGCAAAGAAATCCATCGCCGGTTTCAAGACGAGGGAGGGCGACATCGTCGGTCTCCAGACGACTCTGCGGGGCAAGCGGATGCAGGATTTCTTCATTCGTCTCATCAGCTTTGTTCTACCGCGGGTGAAAGATTTCCGCGGACTTCCTCTCCGTAACGTCGACCATGCCGGGAATCTGAATATTGGCTTCAAGGACCAGCTTGTTTTTCCCGAGATTGTGGCCGAAAAGTCTAAAGCAAACTTCGGGTTGCAGGTCACAGTTGTGACCGATATTAAGAACCGCGAAAAAGCGATTGATTTTTACAAGTCGGTCGGAGTACCATTACAAAGCAAATAAACCGCAATTATGGCCAAAAAATCCGTCATCGCAAGGGCAAGAAAGAAGCCGAAGTATCCGACGAGAATCGTCCGGCGCTGTTTCCGTTGCGGGCGGAGGCGGGCCTACATGCGCGACTTCAACATGTGCCGTATTTGTTTCCGGGAAATGGCGAGTCGTGGCGAGATTCCGGGTGTGAAGAAGTCGAGCTGGTAATAACATGTATATTGACCTTTTAATACGCATTAAGAACGCAAGTCTCTCCGGCAAGGGTACGGTTAAGGTTCCCCACACCAAGAACGATCAGACTGTGGCCGAGATATTAAAGCGTTTCGGATTTCTCGTGTCCGTCGACGTGAAAGGCCGCTCTTTCAAGAAAGTGATGGACCTGGAATTGAACCCCGAGCGTCCGATCCAAGGAATTAAATTCCTGAGTCGTCCGTCGCTCCGCCGCTACGGTAAATACGTTTCGTTCAGGCGGGTGAAGGGTGGCCACGGTCTTCTTGTTGTTTCCACCCCGAAGGGAATAATGACTGGCGAGGACGCGCGCCGTTCCAAGGTCGGCGGAGAACTACTTTTCGAGATTTGGTAGTTCGATAAACTTACTATAAATAAAAACATGTCCAAGATCGGCAAGCAAAAGATAATCGTTCCAGAGGGCATCGAAGTGAAAATCGATGGCGGTTTCGTAATAGTCCGGAAAGATAAGAACGAGCTTAAAGTCCCCGTTCTCCACGGCGTGGATGTTGTCTACGACGAGACAAAGAGAGAATTGACATTTTCTATGACCAATTCCACCAAACAAAACAAGTCGAACTGGGGGACGACTCGGGCGCTCGTTGCGAATGCTGTCTTGGGTCTTATGAAAGGCTTCGAGAAGACACTTATCCTTGAGGGTGTGGGTTACCGTGTCATGAAGTCCGGTGAGAATCTGGAGATGAACCTCGGTTTTTCCCACCCCGTCCGCTACGCGGCAGTGCCGGGGATACAGTTCGAAGTGGAAAAAAACACCATTCTGAAGATAAAGGGTTTTGACAAGGAACTGGTCGGCCGGGTTGCGGCTGAGATCCGGGCACTGAAGAAACCGGAGCCATACAAAGGCAAGGGTTTCCGATACTCAGACGAGGTTATCCGCCGCAAAGCTGGTAAGAAAGCCGCGGCGACGGCAAGCGCATCATAAAAAAGATATGAGAAATTTGAAAGGCAGAAAACCGGCGATAATAAGGAGGAAAAAGCGGGTTAGAATGAAGTTCCGCGCCTTTTCATTTCGCCCGAGACTCTCAGTTTTCCGGGCAAACCGCCACATCTACGCCCAATTGATAGACGATTCGAAGGGAGTGACAATCGCTTCTGCTTCCTCGCTCGAACTTATGAAGAAATCAAAGGTAAAAGGTCCGAAATTAACAAGCGCGAGGGCAGTTGGCGAGCTTATTGCAGAGCGCGCCCTGGAAAAGAATGTGAAGAAAGTCGTTTTTGACCGCGGTCAGTACCGCTATCACGGCCGCGTAAAGGCATTAGCCGATGCGGCGAGGGCTAAAGGATTGGAGTTCTAAAACCATGATGAACCAAAGTTTCAATAGATTCAGGGGGAGGCGTTCTCCGCGAGAGATAAGCGAGTTTAAGGAGAAAACGCTCGAAATCCGCCGTGTGACTCGCGTCGTTGCGGGCGGCAAGCGCTTCAGTTTCCGCGCTTCAGTGGTTTTGGGCGATATGAAAGGCCGGGTCGGTTTGGGTGTGGCGAAGGGTTTGGACGTTGCATCAGCGATAGGGAAGGCCAAAATCCAGGCAAAGAAGAGCATGATTAAGATACCTCTGAAAGATGATCGGACTCTCTTCTACGATGTGGAAGCCAAGTACGGGGCAGCACGCGTCCGTTTGAAGCCTGCAAGACCTAACCACGGTCTCATTGCTGGAGGCGCCGTGCGTCCGGTTTTGGAACTTGCAGGTGTGCGCGACGTTTCGGCGAAGATTATGGGTCGGACGACGAGCAAGATTTCTAACGCCCGGGCCGCACTCGAGGCCCTTAAAAAAATGAAACCAAGGGAGAAAAAACAAGAAAATGCAGTTCCACAATCTTAAAAACCCATACGCGAGGAATAAGAAAAGGGTTGGCCGCGGCGGTAAGCGCGGCACGACTTCCGGTCGCGGTCAGAAGGGTCAAAAAGCCCGCGCCGGCCGCCGCATACGGCCGGCTGAGCGCGATCTTTTAATGCGCCTGCCGAAGCTTCGGGGTGTGAAAAATAAGCCGCGTCGGCGCCCTGCCCGCGTCTTGAATGTTGGCGACATGGTGCATCTTGCCGAAGGCGGTACACTGGACCGCGAAACACTTCTTAAAAAAGGTTTCATTAAGAAGAAATGGGAAAGAGTCAAGATTTTAGCCGGTGGCGAGATAAAATCGCCTATTGCTGTCTCGGGTCTCGAGGTATCCGCCTCGGCTAAGACGAAGATTGAGAAAGCCGGCGGCAGTGTAAAATAATCCTATGGATAAAATCCTGCAAATTTGGAAAGTTCCCGATTTAAGGAAGAAGATCCTTTTCGTTCTCTTTTGGCTTTTAGTTTTCCGACTCCTCGCTGCCATTCCCATCCCGGGCATTGATGCTGTGCGTTTGAATGAGTTTTTCAGCTCCAACCAACTCTTCGGCTTTTTAAACATTTTCTCTGGCGGTGGTCTTTCCAATCTTTCTGTCGTGATGCTCGGTGTCGGTCCTTACATTACGGCGGTTATTATCATGCAGCTCCTCACTATAATCTTCCCCCAGCTTAAAAAGGCCTATTATGAAGAGGGCGCCGAAGGTCGGGCCAAGTTCAACCGCTATTCTCGTTGGCTTACGGTTCCTTTGGCAGTCCTCCAAGCCTACGGTTTTCTAAATCTCCTTGCTTCCCGTCAAGTTCTGCCCTCGCTCTCGACCGAGGGACTCCTCGCGAATGTTGCTGTTATCACCGCTGGGAGTGTTTTCCTCATGTGGATAGGCGAGGTTATATCGGAGTACAAGATAGGTAACGGCGTTTCTCTACTCATCTTCGCCGGTATTGTGAGCGGCCTGCCCCAATTCGTGGCCTCCAGTGTTCTTTCCTACACGCCGGCGGTTCTCCCGACCTATATCGCCTTTACCATTCTTTCTGTTGTTGTGATCGCGGCGGTGGTCTTTGTAAACGAAGGCGAGCGCAAGATCCCAGTCTCCTACGCTAAGCAGGTTCGCGGCAACCGGATGTACGGGGGAGTGGCAACCTATCTGCCACTCAAGGTGAACCAAGCAGGCGTGATTCCAATCATTTTCGCGATATCTATCCTCCTTTTTCCGCAATTTATCGCCCAAGCGGCGACCGTTTTCTCGCCCGACCTTGCACTGAAGTTAAATGAGATTGTTACCAAAATTTTTAACAACCTTATTATCTACAGCGTGATCTATTTCCTTCTGGTAGTCGTCTTCACTTATTTCTACACTGCCATCACCTTTGATCCGGCGGAAATTTCTAAGAATTTACAGCGTTCTGGCGGTTTCATTCCCGGTATTCGTCCAGGAGAGGCGACTGCGGAAGCCATCAGCCAGGTTGTCCGCCGCACCACCATTTTCGGAGCGCTCTTCCTGGGTTTTATTGCGGTGCTTCCAAACCTTACTCAACTTGTGACTGGCATCCGGACCTTAACCATCGGCGGCACGGCGCTTCTCATCGTGGTCGCCGTAGCGCTTGAAGTGATGAAGCAAATCGAATCCCAGCTTACGGTGCGCGAGTACGAAGGGATACTTTAGGAGGGTTTTTAAATTTTTGAATATAAAATAAAAACCGCTCCGTGCTTTGATAGCCACGGAGCGGCCGGCCGCTGTTGCTCCCGGGGTCCCGCGGATCGGATACCCCATCGCTACCCTGTCAAACTTACTACCGGGAAAGCCGGGTAGATCGCTTCCCGTCAGCGTGAACTGTCTGGCCCGACACGCAGGTCGCCGCATCAATTTGGCGGATCCTACCTTCTCCACCTGGGCCGGACCAGACAGCTTGTTTTTGTCCTTTTTGGGACTGAGCGAGGAAATACTGACCCTCGCTCAGTCCACTTGATTAAGTATATAAGTGCCTGCCAATCATTGTACACAATATTAAAATTTTGTCAAGTGGTGGTCAAACTCCCCAAAAAGCGTCGAAAATACTATGATAAATACATGTCCAAACAAGCCGTCATTATCTACGGTCCGCCGGGGAGCGGCAAAGGGACGCAAGCAGAACTTTTGGAGAGCGGGTACAGCTTCGTCCATTTTGACACCGGCAAACATATTGAATCTATTGTTCACGACCCGAAATTGCGTCGGGACAAACAGATAGCACGCGAACGGAAACTCTTCGACACAGGAAAACTCAACACGCCTTCTTGGGTCTTGGGTATAGTGAAAGGCGCGGCGACCAAAGTCGGCCGGGCGGGCTACAGCATAATCTTCAGCGGATCGCCGCGGACGCTATACGAGGCATTGGGGGAGAGGGGTCGCGGCGGGCTTCTCGCGGCGCTTATCAAGCTTTATGGACGGAAGCACGTAACGATACTCCAGCTTTCTGTCCGGGCGGCGACTTCGATAAAAAGAAATTCAGGCCGGCTTGTTTGCTCTGTTTGCGGATTGCCGATCTTAGCCGCTTCGGGGATAAGAAACTGCGCACTCTGCGGGGCGAAGGCAAGAAAGCGGACTCTCGACAAGCCGGCTGTGATAAAAGTGCGTCTGAAACAGTATGAGGATCGGACACTCCCAATAATAAAAGAAGCGAGAAAAATGGGTCTGCGGGTGGTACAGATCGACGGAGAACCGGCGCCCTATAAAGTCTACGCGAAGATAGTAAAAGCGCTGAAACTCCGGTGAAGGTGCGTTTGAAAAACGAAAAAGACTTAGGGTTCTTGCGCCAGTCGGGGGTTATTCTCGCATCTGTCCTAGAGTTTCTGAAAGAGGCGGCGAAGCCCGGCGTGAAGTTATCTTACTTGGATGAATTGGCGCGGAAGCTTATCGAGGAATCTGGCGGCAAACCCGCCTTTTTGGGCTACCGGCCGGAGGGAGCGGCGAAGGTTTATCCTGCTTCCATCTGCACTTCGGTGAACGAGATAGTAGTCCACGGTTTACCTTCGGACTACACCTTGAAGTCCGGTGACGTCCTAAAAATTGACGCGGGTGTGATCTACAAAGGTTATTACACCGACGCGGCTCTCACGGTGGGAATCGGCGACCTTCCGCACGGGGTAAAAAAGCTTATTGAGACTACTAAAACTTCCCTGGAAAAGGCCTTGGAGGAGTGTTTACCCGGTAACCGCTTAGGGAATGTGGGACATATTGTAGAGAGTGTTGTGGAGAAGGCGGGTTTCAAGATCATCCGGAATCTCACCGGCCACGGTGTAGGTTTCGCGCTCCATGAGGAACCGACAGTTTATAACTACGGTGACAAAGGTGATGGGATTGAGCTTGTGCCGGGCATGGTGCTCGCCATTGAACCGATGGTGGCCTTGAAATCCGAACGGGCGCGCCAGAAGGAAGACGATAGTTTCGAGACCGAGAATGGCGACCTATCGGCCCATTTTGAGCACACGGTTGCTATCACGGAAAGAGGCTCGGAAATTCTCACTGCTTTTTAGGCCGGATAAGAAACCAATTATTTTTACTAAATTTGTTGCTATAATTAATTATAGCAGTATGATATCATGTCAAGGTAGAAAAATAAAAATGTGGAAATAATTAAAAATGCGGACTATGGTAAGAGTGAGCAAAAAATATCTTGAGGAGGAGTTGAAACGGAAATCCTGGCGCCGGTTTTTGATCGAGGTTCAAAAATCAAAATCAGAGGACGAATTGACGGGAAATATCAAAAAATTTCTCACGTCCGCAGAGATAACGATGCTTGAGAAACGATTGGCTATTCCCGTCCTCCTTGAGCGGGGATTGAGTTATCGAGCGATAAGCAAGGCGATTGATGTGAGCCCGAACACGATCAGTTTTGTAAAGCACAACTTAACCAAGAAACCGGTTGTCCATCGGAAATATTCATCAATGCCTTTTCTTAAGCGCCGTCCTAAAGGCGTAGTAATGCCGCGCGGCAAACTGGTTTTCCCTCGCAAAATCAGGCGCTATAGTTAATTATAGCGCCTGGAAATTGGGAAAATAAATTTTAGAGAAGGTAAAAACGGGGCTTTTCGGGATGGGGTTGGTGGGGTATTTTAAAACCCTCGGCGAGGGTTGGGGGTGGTTATACTTGACGAACGACGTGTAACTGATGTTACATTAAGATCGGCCGTCCATTGACATTAACCCGTGGCAAGTAGTGACGATGAGTACTCAAGTGGCGCCTCAACTCACTCGCGAACAGTTCGCTCAGTTGCTGGAGGTGAAGCTCGGTGAGCACTACCCGAAGGCGCTCGAGCTCTTCGACCAGTACTCGGATGGTGCGAACGGCGCTGAGCTGTCGTTCGCTCTCACGAACGCGCTGATGCACGCCACCGACAAGGGGAAGGTGTCCGAGGTGCTCGCTGAGTTCGAGCGTCACTGGGAGAAGGATCTCCAGTTCCAGCACCCAGACATCAGGGGTACGGTGGGTTCGCTCCTCGCCGCCCCGATGAGTCACACTGACATCGTCTTCAAGAGAATTTACGAGGACATCCTCGGACTCAAGAAGAGCGAGTAGGGCTTAACCCGAGTCCAGAGTACCGCACAGGGCGGGCAGCTATACACTGACCCGCCCTTTGCATTTTCAAGATTTTTGCCGAAGTGTAGAAACTTTTCGGGATGTGGGTGGTGTAATTTTGCACCGCTTCTACCATTAAAAACCATAAATATCCACGGCCGTGGATATTTATGGTTTTTGTAAAACTTCGTTTTTCTCGCTATCGCTGTTATAACGACGTATTTTGTCTGTGTGAATCTGCGTCGCTATCCACGTTTGTCCGCTTCTATATTGTTTGGTTTCTGCCAGCTTGCGAAGTCGCAATCCGGCCAGCGGGTGCAGCCGTAGAAAAATCTACCCTTTTTGGTGCGGCGGCGGATGACCTCACCCTCGCCGCATTTGGGACACTTCATTCTATTGCCGTCGCCGTCGGTGATGCCGACGTTATTTTTGAGCGATTTGGTGTTTTTACACTCCGGAAAACCGGTGCAGGCGAGGAAGCGGCCAAAGCGGCCGGTTTTAATTACCATCGGCTTGCCGCATTTTTCGCAAACCTCGTCGGTTTTTTCTTCCGGCACGAGTTCGTGCTTGGAAACTTCTTCATATTTCGTCTCCAAGTGCTTGGCAAATGGTTCGTAGAATTCCCGAATTACGCTCTGCCATTTTTGCTTACCTTCGGCAATTTCGTCCAGTTCATCTTCCATTTTGGCAGTAAAGCCTATATCTACTATTTCCGGGAAATGTTCACGTAGAACTTTGTTTACGAGTATGCCGAGCTCGGTTGGCTCGAAGCGCCGCGCTTCGTTCTTTTGGACATAATTGCGGGTCTGGATTACGGAAATAGTCGGGGCGTATGTGGAAGGCCGGCCGATCCCCTCCATCTCCAATTTTTTGATGAGAGAGGCTTCGTTGTAGCGGGCCGGCGGTTCGGTGAAATGCTGGAGCGGATTCACTTTTTTTACTTCTAATCTTTCGCCTTCGGTAAGCTCGGGCAGTTCTTTTTCTTCAAATTTCTGGCTCCACACTTTCAAAAAACCATCAAATTTCATGATTAAACCGCTAGCTTTTAGCTGATAGTTTTTAGTTTTTACTTTCGCTTCAATGTCTACGGTAGTGGAGTTGAAGCGGGCTTCGGGGAGTTGGGAAGCAATGAACCGGCGCCAAATAAGGTCGTAGAGTTTTTCTTCTTTTGGGTCTTCCAATTTTATTTTTCTTGGGGTAACAGCGGGGTTTGTCGGTCTAATGGCCTCGTGGGCTTCTTGGGCGAGGCGCGATTTACCTTTAAAGATCCTGGGCGCGGCGCCCTGATAATCCTTACCGAATTCATCGCTGATTATTTTCGCTGCCGCTTCCAGTGATTCTCGGGAGAGATTCACTGAGTCGGTGCGCATATAAGTGATGTGGCCGCTTTCGTAAAGACGTTGGGCGAACATCATCGTCTGTTTCACGCTCATCCGCAGGCGTTGGGAAGCCGTTTGTTGGAGGGTACTTGTGGTAAAGGGAGGCAACGGGTATTTACGTGTTTCCTTGCTTTCAATTTTTATAATGCGATACTCCGCTTTCTCAAGATCGGCGGTGATTTTCTCTGCCTCTTTTTCGTTTTTAATTCCGAGTTTATCCAGAATCTCACCGTTTATTTTAGATAGGATTGCTTCAATTTGGGGAGATTTTATCTCTTTATTGGAGGTCGAACCTCCTTTTTCGAGTATTGCAGAAATTGTCCAGTATTCCTCCGGTTTGAACGCGCGGATTTCTTCTTCTCGTTCAACAATTAAGCGGAGTGCGACAGACTGGACACGGCCGGCCGAGAGACCGCGAGCAATTTTTTTCCAAAGAAAAGGGGAGAGTTGGTAGCCAACAAGACGGTCCAAGACACGCCGGGCCTGTTGGGCGTCCACGAGGTGCATATTGATCCCCCTTGGGTTTTGTAGTGCTTCTTTAATCGCGCGTTCGGTGATCTCGTGGAAGACAATGCGTTCCACTTGTGGCAATTTTGAATTTTGAATTTTGAATTTTGAGTTATTCAAACCAAGAGCTTGAGTCAGGTGCCAAGCGATGGCCTCGCCCTCGCGGTCCTCATCAGTTGCGAGAATAATTCGGTCGGATTTCGCTGCAAGTTTCTTCAGGATCGTCACGTTCTTTTTGGCTTTCACGGGTATTATGTAGTGCGGCTCGAAGTTTTTTTCAGTGTCCACTCCGAGCTTGGATTTCGGGAGATCGCGGACGTGGCCGTAGGAGGATTCTATCTTGTATTTATCGCCCAGAAACCGGCTGATGGTTTTCGCCTTGGTCGGGGATTCTACTATCACTAAGTTCATCCCGTTAGAGACAGGCTGCCTTAGGCAGCCGTGAATTTTGCGACCAGATTTCTATGACTCGGTTTGTTTTTAGATTTGGATGATTCATTAGAATGATATTTTGTTGTCTTTAACGGGATTCATTTGATTTGGAATTTGCCGTTCGTTTCTTCAATCGCTCCGTCGAGAGTGAGGAAGGTAAGTTTTTGACTTACAACGTTTGGGTCAAGTTTAGTTATTTCAACAATCTTGTCAATGTAAATTGGTTCTTCGGCGTTCTCGAGAGTCTTCAATATTAAAAGCGACGCTTCGTCCCGTGTCGAAATTCCCTTTTCTTTTTTGTCGGGTAAATCGTAGGAGTCGAGCGCTTCGGAGAGATCTTCCAGAACGTCTGCGGCAGAGGTGATAATTCGCGCCCCGTTCCGCAGCAGCATGTGTGAACCTTCGTAGTTCTGGCTCACCCGGCCGGGCACGACGAAAACCTCGCGGCCTTGATCCAGGGCGTGTTTGGCGGTCACAAGCGCCCCGGACTCTATCGGCGCTTCTATTACTACTGTTGCGAGCGCGAGGCCGCTTATGATACGGTTCCGCTCCAGGAATTGGTGCGGCAGGGGCGGCGTGCCGGGTGGGTATTCGGAGATGATGCCGCCTTTTTGATCCAGAATCTTTTGTGCGAGATTGTAATGCGAATGCGGATAGATGGTATCGAGGCCGTTCCCGAGAACGGCTAATGTACGGCCTCCAGCTCGAAGCGCGCCTTCGTGGGAGGCGGCGTCGATGCCGAGCGCGAGACCGCTTACGACAACGATGCCCGCGCGGGCGAGATCAAAACCGATGTTTTTTGCGACCGCGAGGCCGTCTGGTGTCGCCTTGCGAGTGCCGACCACGGCGACCATCGGTTCGAACTGAGGCAGAACGCCCATGTAATAAAGTTCCTTCGGCGCGCCTTTGACTTCTTTCAAGAGATGCGGGTAATTCGTGTCGCCTGCGATTACCTTTTTAATTAGCGAGGCCATTCAGATTATGATAAGATTTTGATGTCAGGAAGCAAAATCATGTTGGGGATTGTCAAAAAATTGTTTTTGGAGAGGAAAACGGTAGCTGTTCTCCTCGTTGCCGCGGCACTCGTCACCATATTCTCTTTGGTTTTGGTTATCGTGAACATTGGTGACGTTGCTTCGCCAGTCTTAATCCACTTTGACAAGTTCCGGGGTATCGACAGTTTGGGAGAAAAGAGCGACATTTGGGAGATTTGGTTCGGCGGCGCGGTGCTCCTTGTTATTAATTCCGTTTTAAGCGGCGTTTTCTACACCCGCGAGCGGTCTCTCTCCTACGTCTTCGCGGCCGCGGCCTTGATCATTTCTTTGCTGAATCTTGTTGTGCTCGGCCTTGTATTCTCTGTGAACTGACATGGAAACCGCTCTTACAATTGCTTTTCTGGTTCTCGCCGCTGCAGTCGGAGCACTTTTATGGTTAGTTTGGAAGCGAGGCGGCGCGGAAGGGAATAACCAGTCGCTTTTAATGCTCCAGCAGCAGTTGAACGAGTTAAATCGCACCATCGATTCTAAAATTGGTGAATCCACCAAGGCGATGCAGCGGCAGTTCGGGGAGAGTGCGAAGATAATCCGGGACGTGACGGAGCGCCTGACGCGGCTCGACGAGACGAACAAGCAGGTTGTAAATTTCGCCGACCAACTGAAATCACTGCAGGATATCCTCAAAAACCCGAAGCAAAGGGGCGTTTTGGGGGAGTATTACCTCGAGACGGTCTTGAAGAACGTGATGCCGCCCGGCACATACAAGATGCAGTACGAATTCAAGGACGGCACTATTGTTGATGCTGTGGTTTTTGTCAAAGATAAAATCATTCCCATTGACTCCAAATTCAGCTTGGAAAATTATAACCGTCTAATTGCCACCCGTGACGACGCGGAAAAAAAGCGGCTGGAAGAAGCATTCCGTAATGATTTAAAGACAAGAATTGACGAGACGTCAAAATACATCAAGCCAAGTGAGAGCACTATGGATTTTGCTTTCATGTTCATTCCGGCGGAGGCGGTTTACTACGATTTACTCATAAATAAAGTCGGGTCGGTGGAAACGCGGGATTTGATTGAATATGCCATCGTGGATAAAAAAGTAATTGTGGTTTCGCCGACCTCATTTCTCGCTTATCTCCAAACTGTGCTCCAAGGATTGAAGGCGCTCCAAATTGAAGAATCGGCCAAAGAAATCAGAAAAAGAGTGGAAGAACTCGGGCGGCATCTAGGGAGTTACGAAAACTACATGAAAAAATTGGGGACGCACCTGGGCACCACCGTTAATATGTACAACAGCGCCTACAAGGAGCTTGGGAAAGTTGACAAGGATATTTTGCGCATCAGCGGCCGGGCGGCGGAAATTGAACCTGTAAGCATCGATGGACCGAGAAGCTCCGACGAATCGGAATAGTTTACTCGAAGAGAAATGGCGGAAGTTTTTGCGCCTCCGCCCGATTTTTTATTTGATTCCTTTTTTGGATTTTGTGATTGTGGCCGGTTCTTTGGCGCAGGGCAACGTTCACGAGGATTCGGATTTCGACGTGATTATTGGCGCGCGGAAGGGAAAGATATTCACGGTAAGGGCTTTTTGCGTTTTCATCTTCGGAATTTTAGGCCTGCGTCGGCGGGGGGTGGACCACAAACCAACCTCAAGTGACAAAGTTTGTTTTAACCATTTCTTAACGCCAAAAGCCTACCGACTTTCACCGCCTTACAATGATTACTGGAGGGTACTATATCTAAATATGGTACCTGTTTATGGCCGGGAGAAAGCGGTGCGTGAATTTTTCAGGGCGAATGATTGGGCGTTGTCCGCCGAAGAGGCGGAGCGGAAAATTGACGAAAAGTACTGGCAAAGTTCCAATCCCAACTCCGCTGGCGCTATAATTAATTATAGCGCATGGTTTTTGAGAATTTTCTTTGAATTTGTTTTGCAGAGTTGGCTTTTGGGGTGGTTTTTTGAAAAGTTTGTGAAGAGAATTCAGCTTCATTACATCGAAAAAGGAATCAAAAACGGCGCTTTAGGTTTTAAGCCGCGTTTCCGTTACAGCGACGATGAGCTGGAATTCCATCCCGACACGCGCCGGATAGAGGAGATATTAAAAGAATATTGACATTTTTATTTAAATAATTTAGTGTATTGCTGGTTCTTAAACTAGAAACCCTAGCCCATGAGGTGCGGAGATGTATGAGATCCAGGTGGTAGTGGAAGGCGTCGGCCGCGGTTTACTGATGCATAAGTTCAGCGTCGAGGCCTCGGCCGAGCTCGAGTCCGAGCTCAAGAAGGTCAAGCGTCAGCAGCGCACGCCGCAGGATGAGGCGGAGCAGGTGGCCTATCGGCTCCACCCGAACGGTGATGAGAACGTCGGCCAGCTCTGCCTGCCGGCCGAGCATTTCCTCGGCGCAATCGTGAACACCGGTTCGAGTCTCCAAGTGAAGGGCCGCGGCAAGAAGACCTATAAGGGCGCCTTCAAGGGTCAGCTCGGGGTCGTGCCCGACTTTATCGGTCTCACTGACACGAAGAGCAAGCCGCTCTTCACATTCAAGATTGACAGCCGGCCGGTGAAGATCAAGGCGACCCAAGGTCGGATCATCCGGCACAGGCCGTGGCTCGAGGCTGGTTGGCGCGCCGCCTTCCGGATCCAGGTGGGCGACGACACCATTCCGCTCGAGGTCGTCCAGAGCGCCCTCGAGGAAGCGGGCCGTTCCGCCTGCGTCGGCGACTACCGGCCTCGGTTCGGCCAGTTCCGAATCGTGAGCTTCGAGAAGGTGTAGAGCCGAGCGTGAGGGCGGATAATTCTATCCGCCCTCATCTGTTTCGTGTAATATGGTTAGGTCAGTTACGGTGAGGTATGGTTGGGTGGAGTGGGGTATGGTTCTGTCGGGTCTGGTTTGGTATGGTTTGGGCTCTATTCCAAGTCCGCAAACTACTCATCCCTAGGTAATTTAGATATAAATAGGGTGAGGTAGGGTTCGGTTTGATGTGGTGTGGTTTGGTGATGTATGGCGCGGTTTGGTAAGGTCTGGTGGGCTACGGTTTGGTTTTGTCTGGTCAGGTGAGGTAAGGTTTGGTTGGATGTGGTGAGGTAGGTTGTGGAGTGGTACCGTGTGGTAGGTATCAGTAAGGTATGGCGGCCCGTCAACGCTTCGGCGTTGGCGGGCCATTTAATTTTCAACACTTGCATTCCTGACTTGCATTCCTGAGAAATACGTGATACAATACCTCTCGGTGATGTGCTAATTCCTATCCGATGATATCGAGATAGGAATTACCCCAATTCCACAACCGTCCGAAAGGGCGGTTGTGGTTTTTGCTTTTAAAAAGGCCTTATTCTATGCTAATAATCGGGCGGATAGGTTAGAGCACTCACCAAGTAACAAAAAAATTGGAGGTCACCACTATCCGCCCACTTGTATTTTTTAATGTCTTCATTTTTCTCCAAATTTTTCCCCAATCCCGTAAAACGTCTGGAAGGCGTTGTTTTGTCTATCAACAAACTAGAGCCGGCAGTTCAAAAATTATCCGACGACGAGCTGAAAGCTGCTTCTTTTGATTTGAAAAAGAAAATAGAGGCGGGGGAATCG
>DATLZO010000002.1:0-13966 GCA_035573955.1 Minisyncoccota bacterium | reverse complement strand
ATTCAATTTCAGGACCGACTGCAAGCGCTACATTGCCCGGCAAAGTCCAGGGCGTTGTTGTCCAAGCCAATAAATAAGCGTCTTTGAATTTTGAATTTTGAATTTTGAATTTTATAAAAACAGCGTCTTCAGTAACGTTTTTGTAAGAGTTGTCCATCGCTACTTCAAAGTTGGAAACCGGCGTCTCGCAACGTGGGCAGTACATTAAAACTTTACGGCCTTCATAAACCAAGCCCTTGTCATAAATTTGTTTGAATGCCCACCAAACCGATTCCATATAGTCCCGGTCCATTGTCTTGTAGGAATTATCAAAATCCACCCAGCGAGCGATGCGGCGGACCATCTTTCCCCATTCGTCAGCAAACTGGAGAACCTTTTCCCGACA
Organism: Minisyncoccota bacterium; assembly: GCA_035573955.1. Taxonomy (GTDB): domain Bacteria; phylum Patescibacteriota; class Minisyncoccia; order UBA6257; family GWB1-50-10; genus GWB1-50-10. The sequence goes on along the minus strand of DATLZO010000002.1, from coordinate 13,581 downwards.
GGTTGCATTAAACTTCCCGATACCGAGTTTCTCTATCTCTTTCTTACCGGATATGCCCAAACTGCGCTCTACGATTTCCTCAATCGGCAAACCGTGGCAGTCCCAACCCCACCGCCGTCGCACAAATCTGCCTTTCATTGTCTGATAGCGAGGAATCACGTCTTTGATGGTGGAAGCCAAAATATGACCGTAGTGAGGCAACCCGGTCGCAAAAGGCGGACCATCATAGAAAGTAAAGGGTTTGCCTTTTTTGGTTTTTTCTAATGATCTCTCAAAAATCTTGTTTTCAGCCCAAAATTCCAGGATTTTTTTTTCAATTTCCGGGAGTGAAAATTCCTTAATATTTTTCAACATCGTCTCTCTATTTTAATAAAAAGTATGGTTATTTAGAAGTGTTGACTTGGAATGATAAATATCTATAACATTCAGTCAGATCTTTCTATCTACTCGACCACACTCTGATATCTGGGGGTTATATGCAGCTTCGTGAACTGATGCAACACTCATTCGACCTCTACGGTCGGCGGAATCGCATTTTCCTGCCCGGTATCTTGAACCGAATCGTCTTTCTGAATCTCGCGATCGGCGACCTTCAGGATGCCATCAGGAAAGGCGTCAACGACGAAACACTCGGCACAGCCTTGGCGCGGGTGGTCTCACGAATCTTCTGTATCGCCGAACACTTCCAAAACCTACCCTTTGTAGAGGTTTTGGCTAGGAAGTATCCGGCAAGCCGTTGCAGTTACTGCGGGAAGATTCCATGCTGTTGCCCGGAGCGACGACTTGAATCTCAGATCGCCGCAAGTCCCGACCCGAGCCAGCTTACTTGGAACTTGAGTGACTGGACACAACACCTTGACCAGCTCTACGGTGAACGGAATCGACATAAAGGAATTGAGAACGTCATCAACCGTCTCTTCAAGGAAATCAGCGAACTTCTAAGTTTATCGATGGAGATTGCCACGACACCAAGCCCGCGGACCCACAATGAGATCGAGGAAGAGTTCGCGCTTGAATTATCGGATGCGCTCGCTTGGACGATCGCCACTGCGAATATCCTTCGAATCGATCTTGAAGCGGCTTTCTTAGACCGCTACGGGAATGGTTGCCGTACGTGCAAGTCAAGTCCCTGCCAGTGCACCAACTTCGCCGTGACGCCAGTAAGGTGGGTGTCGGTTTAAAAATTCGTAGCGAGACCCCGTCAGTTCTCTCTGGACTTTCGGGGTTTCTCTTTTTAAACAATCTCCGTATTATAACACTGATCACAATAAACAATTTCCGGCCGGTCGGGAGCGTAAGAAGTCTCAAATTCGTTAGGACACCTGCCTTGGGAATGATGGTTATGTTTTACGGTATTTTTATAAACTCGGTAATCACACATACATTGCCGATGATATAACTTGAGTGGCGGTTTTTGTTTGACCCGCTGGAAATGACGACAACTCGGGCATAGTCGCGGAAGCGGCACTCCCATTTGTCTATAAAATTGCAGTTCAAAAGGAATCATCTTAAATGCGCCAGCGCAAAGTTCCTTGCAATTACTGCCCGCATGGGCACAAGCAACAACCTTATCTAAAATTTCGTCTTCAACGTCTTTGATACTATCGGGAAGCTCTTCGTTCCTCATATTCACTTGATAATCTCGCATCGCGTCTTCATGCCAAGAATAACCAAGTTTGGCGGCTTCTTCTTTAGTTTTTGGGAAATAATCTTGAGCAATTGTTTCGTTATAAGAGAATGGTGCGATTTCTGTAGGGAAGAACTCGCCATAACCATACTCAATACCACGAGTATCTCTATACGGGATTGTTTTCATCTGCTCAATTATCTTCGGTATTAGCTGTTCGTATCCTTCTTTTGAGTATTGTTTGTTAAGTATGCAATAAGATTTATTACGCAAACCGACACACCCAAAAATATTGTTGCAGTCAAAACAATTATAGGAGTACTTAATATCAAACCCTCCCCAGATTAGTGCTGAACATATAGTTCTTTGCGCCTGACAACTCATGACCTCATATTCCAATTCAGCTCCATTCCAAGCGACAAAGCCATCCCAGATATCACGACTCGCACTGACTCTGTATCCGTAACGGACATTCTCTGCATCTTGGCGAATCGTAAAACCGCGCACATTCCGACTGTTCCGAATATCATCGCCAATGGCGTTTTCAGATTTTATAATGTCTGCAAACTTACGTGGAACGCGTTTCTTCAACTCTTCAAATTCTGCTCGCACTGATTGCAACCTTAAATAACTGTTTAAATTCAATTTCCCCATCTCTTTTTGATACTCTTCTTTCGTATATTGCTTATTGAAAATACAATACTGCTTGCTGCGCAACCCAACACAACCAATGCAGTTCACGCAGTTCCGACAATCATAGAGTAGCCACGAATCTGCACAGCCTTCGCAGGATTGACAGAAGCGGAGGTTGCTGGACTTATAACAATCAACGACTTCATAACAGCGTTCAATTTCAGAGCAAATATGACCATCTACAGAATTCTGGATTTTTATCATAAAAGTAAACAAATAAGCGCTGTCTTCAACGGCGTCGCAACTTGCGCAATAGTAGCAATTCTTCAGATTGAGCGTGTGATTAGAATAGTCGCTATTAACATTGTTCTTCTGTATTAAATTCGGATGAGGAATTTCTCTGAATAACTCCTGAAATTGAGCAAAGAATGGCCTACTAAAATCGTAATCGCGGCCGTATTTTAACGGATCCCAAGCGTCGGACCTGTAGTAATTAGTTTCGTAGATTGTATAACCTTTATCAGGCGCCATCATTGATAAAACTTTTTTACCTGTTGCTGAACAAGTGGATTTGTACCACGCTCTTTCATTCCGGAACATGAATCGTCTTATCATCCGGCACTCCGGACACCAGGTCGGCGGCGGGACATCTATTTTCCTGTAAAAATCAAAATCCTCCTCTTCAATGACGAAATTTTGTTTACAATTTTGGCAGGTTTTAGTTTCTTTAGTCATAGTGAACAATATCGTAAATAACTATACGGTACTACATTTTCTTGGGAGCAGAAATACCAAGAACTTTGAATAGATTCTCAAAAATTTGCTTCACGCCGCAGACAAGTAGAAGGCGGGGAATAGCTAAATCCTCTCGCTCGCCTATGATTCTTTCTTTTTCGTAAAAGTCGTGGAAAGCGCGGGCAAGGGAGATAGCGTAGCGGGTGAGCCGCTGGACACCATAATCAGAGACCACGTCTTCAATAATTTCGGGAAACTGAACAAGTTTCTGGATAAGATTTAGATCAACCACCGTATTTAATTTCTTAAGGTCAAACCTCCGAACACCGCCGTTAACGTTCGGAAGGTTTGATCTCCCCGCTTTTTTGATAATGTTTACAGCGCGGACATAGGCGTATTGCGCATAATAAACCGGATTTTTCTGCGATTTTTCTTTAGCTAAATCCAAATCAAAATCAAGGTGGGTCTCCGGCGCAATCATTAAAAAGAAAAATCTTGCGGCATCGCGGCCAACTTCGTCAACTAAATCGTGAAACGTTACAAATTCGCCGGCGCGCTTGGACATTTTTGCCTCCTTGCCGCGAGAAACAAGCCGCACCGCCTGAGTAATGATGACTTCTGAATTCTTGAGGCCGATGATTTCAGATGCCGCCTGAATCCTCTTCTTGTAGCCATAATGGTCCGGCCCCAAAATGTTTATTTTCTTGTTGAAGCCGCGATTCTTTGTCTCTAAATAGTGCCCGGCATCGGCCAAAAAATAAGTTGGAAAGCCGTCGCTTGTTATAATCACTCGATCCTTGTCATCACCGAAAGCAGATGTTCTAAGCCATATTGCGCCGTCTTTTTCGTAAGATAACCCTTTTTTCCTGAAAGTTTGGAGTGCTTTTTTAACTAGTCCTTTTTTATGAATATTTCTGTCTTCCGAAGTCCAGCGGTTAAATTTGATACCGGCTTTTTTCATAAGAACGATCTTAATCTCCTTTAAAAACTCCGCCGCAGCCTTTTGGCCGATTTTTAAATAATTTTCCTTGTTTTTTTTCACAAATGCGACATTTCTCCGCGCCCATTTCTTCACATAATCACCTTTGTAGAAATTGTTCTCTGCAGGAATCAAGTTCAGCGCTGCAACCGCAGATTTACCTAAAACGATAATCTGATTGCCGGTATCGTTCACATAATATTCCCGCTCCACGTTGAAACCGTTCCATTCGAGGGTATTCGAGAGCACATCGCCCAAAAAACCGCCCCGACCATTCGCGAGCGTCAAAGGCCCCGTCGGGTTTGCGGAAACAAATTCCACCTGGATTTTATCTTTCTTTTTCTTGCCGCGACCGTAGGAATCTTTCTTTTTTAGAATTTCTTTGAGCTCGTTTTGAAAAACTTCCTCTTCCAGCCAAAAATTAATGAACCCCGGTGGTGATACCTCAACCCGATTCAAAAATCCGGTTAGTTTTATTTTTCCTGCAAGTTCTCCAGCAACCTTGAGCGGCAACTGGCCCGATCTTTTTGCAATCGTAAAAGCGGCATTCGTCGAATAGTGCCCGAACTTCCCATCCTCCGGAACGTTCAACTTGAAGTCGACGTCCCGGGGCAAAACTTCCTTCAAAAGGTCCGAAATCCTGTCGCGTAGCATCACTAATCATTCTAATCAAAAACAGGTAAAATTAGCACGTGGCGGACTTGAGCGTGAATAGGCGTGCTTCCTTCGATTTCGAGATCGTTGAGAAATTCTCGGCCGGCATTGAGCTTTCCGGACACGAGGTAAAGTCCGCAAAATCCGGTCGTGTGAACATCGCGGGCGCCCACGCTATTCTCCGGGACAACGAAATATTTCTCGTCGGGATGGAGATACCCTCCTTCCAACCAAAGAACACTCCTGCAGGCTACGACCCCGGCCGGACGAGAAAACTCCTTCTGAAAGATGATGAAATAAGGTTTTTGACGGGTAAAACGCAGGCCGGTTTGACCTTGGTTCCGCTCCGGGTTTATACTCTTCACGGATTGGTAAAAGTGGAATTGGGTTTGGGGCAGAGAAGAAAGAAACACGACAAGCGCGAGCTCATTGAAAAAAGACGCATAAGTAGGGAAATCAAAGGGCATGACGGGCTTTGACGAAACGACGATTCGCAGATCCGCAAGCCGAGCTGCCGACGCTCGTAAAAATCCGGCAAAATTAAGAACTGCCAACTCTAAAGTTGCAGCTCCCGCGTTAGCATACGCTTAAACGCGGGCATCGGTCCCCGACGCCCCATAGGGATCGACCGGTGTTATAAATGGGGCTTCCGTTCCGGCAAGATGGCCTGGTAACCGGAAACAAAATTACAAGGCCGAACGGCTCGCAAGAGATAAGCTTGTAGAAGGTTTGTGATGATCGCTTCGGACGCCGGTTCGACTCCGGCCATGTCCACAGAATAAACACGCCATCCAACTTGCCCTGAGCTTGTCGAAAGAGGTGAGGAGGTCAATGTTACGCTTGTGGTATTGGAAAAACTCACCAAAGCGCTTGATGTTTCTGTTAATAAGCTTTTGAAATAATTATGGGTAATAAAATTCAAAAAACTGTATACTTTGTCCGCCATGGACAGAGTGATGATAATGTTGCTCCGGTTTTCCAATCTCCAAACTCGCCTTTAAACGAAAGGGGCAAAAAGCAAGCGGAAGGTGTCGCAGAAAGGGTGTCTAAACTCTCTTTTGATGCGCTTATTGCTAGTCCATTTGAACGAGCGAAACAGACTGCCGAAACAATCGCCAAAGCGACTGGAAAACAACCCGAATACTCGGAACTTTTTGTTGAGCGTGTAAAACCTACCTATGTTAACGGCAAACCATATACTGACGAAAAAGCTAATACCCTTTGGCGAAATTGGGAAAAAAGTTTATACACGCCGAATGTGCGTGCGGAGGACGGCGAAAATTTTGACGATCTTGTTGCGCGGGCGGATAAAGCTCTCGCTTTTCTGCAAAACAGACCAGAAAAGTCTATTGTGGTTGTAACTCACGGATATTTCTTGCGAACGATTGTTGCCCGTGTCCTGCTCGGCGATTTACTTTCCGGTGATGCTTTTAGAAACATTCAAAGAACGACGGCGACGGAAAATACCGGACTTACTGTTTTGCAATATCGCGAGAGCTTTGAAGAAAAACCAGTATGGCGATTATGGATTTACAACGACCACTCACATTTAGCTGACTAAAAATTTAATGGCTTTATTTTTCATAACCAGCAACAAGAATAAGTTTGAGGAAGTTAAAACCATTCTCGGCGATGTCGAGCAATTGGATATTGACTTGCCTGAAGTTCAAGATATAGACGCAAAAAATATCATACGGGCAAAATTACTTGAAGCATTTAACCATAAAGAAGGAGAATTTATCGTTGAGGACACTTCGCTCTATTTGGACTGCTTACAAGGTTTACCGGCCCGCTCATCAAATGGTTTTTAAAAACTATCGGCAATAGTGGTTTAGCAAATCTGGCTGAAAAATTGGGCAACAACAAAGCCAAAGCAAAAACGATTGTCGGTTATGCCAAAAATCGGGACGAGATAGAATTTTTTGAGGGAACTATTCCCGGAAAGATTGTTGCTCAAACCGGAGTATCTGGTTTCGGTTGGGACCCAATTTTTCAGCCATACGGATACGACAAAACTTTCGCTGAAATGACTGCCGAAGAAAAGAATTGTGTAAGTATGAGAAAAATCGCGGTTGAAAAATTAAGGGGGTTTTTGAATAAATAATTATTGCTGAAGATTTTTTAAAAATTTGGTCAAGGGATATAAATATTGGGAAATTTATGTCCACGAAAATTAAGGTTATCTAGGGCGTTGCGTCGTTTGGTGTAAACGCGATGGCGCCCTTGATTTAGTTGACACAACACCCGAAGAACAAACGGAATTGTTTTTGTTTTTCATGATTTAAGAGAAGCGTCAAGAATCGTATTTCAACCCAAATGGTTCGAATATTCATTTTCGGGAAACGAAACTCGACATTTGCAGGGACATTTCACCTCGCTCCGCAAAACCAAAAACATTTGTGGACGTTGTGTTTGAGGACAAACTCTATGGACATAACTAAAAAACTAACCATGGTTTCAAAACCTCAGTTGAGGTATTAGCTGAAGTTAAAAATAGATTGAAGTCAGTTCTATAGTTAATTATTAGCCGCCAATTTTTTAAAAACAAAAAGCCGAAGTCCGCGCTAAATTCAGAATATCTCACGAAATAAAGATGCCGTTCTTTCGACAAGCTCAGTGGGTAAGTTGAGAATAGTTTATTTGGTCACAAAAACTTTAATTGATTCGCCTAGAACATCGGAATCAATTATTCTAAAAGTCACCAAAAATTCTCCCTCCTCACCCCAAGAGTGAGAAATAGTCTTGGTCTCACCAGTTAAGACTCCGTCTTCCGCCACTCCGTCACCCCAGCTTATTTCATACTTAACTTCCCGGGACGGCTCGGGATTGGAAAGTAAAAAATAAGACTTCATACCGGCTTTTGCGACGGGCAGAACCGCAATACTACCACCCGAGACCAAATGTGCTTCCTTGATATCGCTTTTTTCGAGGCCGGTTTTTTCTTGAACGTCATCAATTACCTCGGCAGTCTTTTCTTTTAAAGAACCAAAAATGCTGCTTCCTTTTTCTTGAATTTCCCCTTTCATTGATTCCGCGCCGTAGTTGATGAGCTTTTTCAGGCCCAAAGACATGCTGGTTCTAATCTTACCCTCCCCGCTCCGGGAGAATAAATCCCAAAACGGATTTATCTTGGCACCCAACTCTTGCGGCCGGTTGAAAACAAAATAAAAAATGCCAACCAATGTTAGAACCAAGACAACCGTGATTAAAAATTTCCTTACCATCTCTTAAAACTCATTATAGACATGGGTAAAAAGTTATCCACATACTCCTTCGACGCTCTCTGCTACAATAACAATCAGAACCATGACATATTGGCTGCTTCTAAAAGGCGCGGCCTTGATATACGGGGTTCCTACCCCAAATTGAAAAAGGCCCAAAGGGCCTTAGCTAGAGGGCCACGGACGCCGAAGCGTACCGGGCTCTTTTTTTTGGAAGTAAAAGCCGCCTTGCGGCGGCCTTTCGGAACAAACTCAAACCGTTTCCGATTCCCTTCTGTCTCTCGCGACAACGTTAACAAGTTCGAAAAGGAGATAAACGAGGATGGGGTAGCCAATCATCGCCGTCACGGTTACCAAGTCAAGAACACCGCCGCTCCGGAGGTATATATCCGAGAAAATCCCGCGGAAAGGCGAGATAATGATGGCAGTCAGAGTGTAAAGTAAGTCGACAATCGGCGCCACCGGATTCGCGCCCAAAAGACGGAGTAGGAGACGCAATCCCATTAGTATCTCAAAAAACCCAAGGACGTACCTAGTATATTTGACGAAGGTCATTTTGGGGAATCTCATCGAAGTTGCGCTTATGATAACAAAAAGAAGCGGCTTGTAAATAGGCCTTGATTTTGATGCCGCGGCTCTGTTATCCTTACTCCATCCGCTACCGAATAAACAACGAAATAACTGCGAAGGAATTAAGAGTTGTGGGTGATAAAGGCGAGAACCTCGGTGTCCTGAAAACCGAGGAAGCTATCTCGCTTGCGAAAGCCCGGGGCTTGGACCTGATCGAAATCGCTCCGAATGCCAATCCCCCAGTCGCGCGGATAATGAGTTTCGACAAATTCCGCTATCAGAAAGAAAAGGAGGAAAAGAAACAGCGACGGGCGGAAAAAGGGAAAGAACTGAAGCATGTTCAAATAACGCCTCGGGCGGCATTGAATGACCTTCAGGTCAAAGCGCGGAAAGCCGAAGAGTTTCTGGAGAAGGGGCATAATGTCGAGATAAACCTGTCCTTGCGGGGGCGGGAAAAGGGGAACAAGGAATGGGGTTTAAAGAAACTGAACGAATTCATCGCCATCATCAAAACCCCACACAAAATCCTTGTTCCACCGAAACCGGGTGGCCGGGGATTCATCACGCAGATCATCAAGAAATAAAATGGTTCAGAAAAGCGTCACAAATAGGATTAAGATTACAAAACGAGGCAAAGTCATTCGCCGGGCCATGGCTTTGGGGCATTCCAAAACCAACAAGAGCCAGGTCCAAATTCTAAGAAAGAGGAAATCAAGAAAACTTACCATCTCCGGAAAAGTATTGAGTAAATATTTTTAAAAAATGCCAAGGGTAAAAAGGGGAAAAATCGCCCATAAAAAGAGGGAGCGCATCCTCAAATACACCAAAGGTTTTCGTTGGGGCCGCAAGTCTAAAGAAAGGGCTGCCCGCGAGGCGCTCCTCCATAGCTTGAGCCGCAAGCTAAAAGGCCGCAAGGAGAAAAAAAGGGATTTTCGGGCGCTTTGGAACGTCCGGATAAACGCAGCCACAAGGCAAAACGGCCTGACCTACGGAAAACTAATCAACGGCCTTAAAAAGAAGGGTGTTCGCTTAGATAGGAAAATACTCGCCGAACTAGCGAAGAATGAACCGGAAACGTTCAGGAAAATCACGGAAATCGCTAAATCCTGAAACCGAACTTATCAAGGTCTATTCTACCGTCCGCAACCGAAACGCCTTCTTTCCGAAGGCGTTCCATTTTGGCTCGGCTGCCGCGAGCATAACCGCCGATTTCCCCAGATGAGCGGACCACGCGGTGGCAAGGAACGTACCCGAACGGGTTACGGTTTAAGGCATTGCCGACCGCCCGCGCTGAACGCGGTCGGCCGACCGCGCGGGCAATCGCCCCGTAAGTCGATACCCTACCTCGCGGTATTCTCTTTGCGATGGCGTAGACTTTTTCCGTGAATGACTTCATTGGCCCTTTTCAAATTCTCCTTTAGATTCTTATGAATCAGCATCCGGAGCGCGTCCCGGTAAAGAAACCAGCCGTAGCCGGAGTGCTCATCGGAAACCCTTATCTCGTGCTTGGATGTTTCGGCGAGATAGTAAACGACGATTTTGAAAATCTTGTTCTTCTCACGGGTGTAGACGAACCGATCGTAAACCTTGAACCGGTTGTTGAACCTGAGATCGCGGGATGACAAACCGGTCTCCTCACTAACTTCCCGGAGGGCCGCTTTGAAAGCGGATTCTTTCTCATCATCGTTGTCACCGATCTTCCCCTTCGGGAAATTCCAATACCGCCCCCCGTGGTAGAGCAGGAGAAATTTCGGACCCTCCTTGGTCTTCCGATAAATTATGACGCCAGCCGATATCTCGCGCATATAATTTTCAATTTCTAATTTTCAATTTTCATCGAATGAATCAATTTTTCAATTTTCAAACGTGTTTGGAACATTCTGGTCATTGGAAATTGATTGAAAATTGTAAATTGAGAATTGACTAATTTTTGAGATGCTTCAGCATCTTCTCTAACGGCCAGGCGTTAATTATATCAGACCTCTCTGCCCACCCCCTCCTCGCCTGGGCAATGCCATATTCGAGGAAACTGAAATGGGCGGCAGCGTGGGCGTCGGAATCGATCGACATCATCACGCCTTTCTCCGTGCATTTTCTCACGTACTCGTCTTTTAAATCCAGGCGATCCGGCGAAGCGTTCACTTCAAGAACGGTACCGGTCTCCTCGGCAAAATCAATTACTTCATCGATGTCGAGTTCGCAAGCAGCTCGTTTCTGAATTATCCGCCCGGTCGGGTGGAACACAATGTCGACGTGGGGATTAGCCATCGCCCTCTTCAGCCGTTCTGTCTGCTCCTTGCGCCCTAAATTGAAGTGAGAATGAATCGATGCGCCGCAAACATCAAGTTGCGAAAGAATTTTGTCGGGAAGATCAAGACTGCCGTCTTTCAATATGTCACACTCACTCCCTTTTAAAATCCTGATCCGACCGCCAAATTTTCTATTCACACGATCGATCTCAGCCCATTGCTTAATAATCCTCTTTTCGTCGAGGCCGTGAGCCATCGCCAATCGCTTGGTGTGGTCGGTCACAGCGATATATTCCAAACCTCTCCCCGCCGCGGCCCTTGCCATCGCCTCGATAGAATCCTTTCCGTCAGTCCAGTCAGTCTGAACCTGGAGGTCACCTCGCAAATCGCCGTAGCCCACAAGTTTGGGCAATTTCCCAACGCGGGCGGCAGCGATTTCCCCGGAATCAGTCCGGAGTTCGGGAGGAATCCAATTGAGACCAAGAGCACGATAAATGTCTTCCTCGCGCTCCCCGGCGATAAGCCGGCCTTTTTTATAGAGACCGTATTCATTCAACTTCAGACCTTTCTTCATCGCTATCTCCCGGAGAGAAATGTTGTGATTCTTGTCGCCGCTGAAGTATTGAACCGCCGCGCCGTATGATTCCGGCGGCACCACTCGGAGATCAGCGTCAAGGCCAATATCCAAACGAACCATCGTTTTCGTATCGCCCTTCCCGTAAACATGGATTACCTCGGGCATCGCCGCAAAGTAATCCATTACCGCTCGGGGGCTTTTGGAGGTAACGAGGATGTCGATGTCACCCACCGTCTCCTGCATCCGGCGGATTGAACCACAGACAACAACACTATCGACTCCCTCCAATTTTTTCAACCGTTCCTCGATGACACGAACAGAGGGGAGAACATTTCCTAAAAGCGCCCGCCCGCCGGATTTTTTGAGAAAATCTATCCCCTTCAGAATCTTCTCCTCAGATTTCTTGCCGAATCCCGGTAAAACCCGCACCTTGCCCGCCCTGGCCGCTCTTTCTAGCTCGGCGGTATTTTTCACCTTCAATTTTTTGTAAAGCTTGATGGCACCCTTTGGCCCTAAACCCTCTATAGAGGTGAGTTCTTGGAGATCTACAGGATATTTCTTCTTCAGGCGCTCGTAGTCCTTGATGCGGCCGGTCCTTAAAAACTCCTCAATCCGCTCGGCGATTCCTTTGCCCACGCCGGGGATTTTTTCGAGCGCCGCAAGGCCGCCTTTCCTGTACAGATCGACGACTTCGAGGTCCATTCCCTCTATTGCCGAAGCTGCTTTTTCAAAAGCGCGCGGTTTGAAAGGCACTCCTTCCGCTTCAAGAAAGGCGGCTGTTTCTTTCAGAATCCTCGCAATCTCACTGTTTCTCACAGCGCTATTGGCCATGCTCTTTAGTGGGTGAGGTGATTTTTGCCGTCACGCCCCCTTGGATTCGCGAATTCATCTGCCCCCGGAGAATGAGGAGAATCGCCGAACCGGTGAAAGAAAGTGCGCTTGTGAGTAGGAAGACGACTTTGAAACCAAATTTGGCGGCGATGAGCCCGCCGGCCGCCCCAGCTATTGCCGCACCGATGCCGACCGTTACCGAACGCAAGCCCCATTCCAAACCTTCCCTTGTTTTGTCAACGTGCCGACCGTAGATCGAAAGATAGGTCGGCACTGCGAGCGAATCACCAATGCCGTAGATTACCTGGAAAAGAATGACATGCCAAGGCTCGGAAGCGAACAAATAGAGGAGGGGGACGATACTGAAAAGGAAGGAGCCGCCAACCAGCGCCCAGAAATCATCTCGCTCACCATCATGCCTATCGAGATAGTGAGAAATTGGCAATTGAACAATCGTCCGCACTACCCAGTAAGTGGCAACGGCGAAACCGGCGAGCGCCGGGCCGCCGCCGCGGATATGGTTGGCGATAAAAATAGCAAAAATCGGGCCGTAGAAAGAAAAAGCCGTCACGATGGCCACGTCCGAGTAAATGAGTATCTTTATTATCCGGTTTACCGCTGTCATTTCTGGTAATTGTAACTTTTCAGCCGACTGTTTTGAAAATCAGTTTCCCGCCTTCAAGAACAAGTTCGAGTCTGTTTCCCCGCCCCACTTCCTTGCGGAGGATTTTCTCCGAAAGCGGTCCTCTCACTTTCTCCGAGATAGCTTGCCGAAGAGGTCTCGCTCCGTAGACCGAGTCGAAACCGAGCCGAGCAATCTCCTTCACGGCCGCCTCCGTAAAAGTGAGCGCAATGCCGTGCGTTTCCATGACTTGATCTGAAAGATCCCTAAGCTGGAAATCCGCAATTTTCTCGATTTCCCCGAGCTTCAGTCCCCGAAAAACCACTATTTCGGAGAAACGATTCAAAAGTTCGGGTTTGAAATAATCGGTGAGCTTCTTTTTGAGTTCTCCGGCGATATCTCCGATTGTCCGGCCACTCTCGACTTCCGCTTTGATGAAATTCGAATGGGCGTTCGAGGTCGCGATAATAATAGTGTTCTCGAAACTTACCGTCCGGCCGAGGCTATCGGTCAGTCTCCCGTCGTCAAAGACTTGCAGAAAAAGATCGAGGATATCCGGATGAGCTTTCTCAAACTCGTCCAAAAGAACGAGTGAATATGGCCTCTCGAGAATCGCATCCGTGAGCACACCAGTCCGCTCTCCCGAAGGCGCGCCGATGAAACGGCTGATATTGGCCTTCTCTTGATATTCTGACATGTCGAAACGTTCCATCATTTCTTTGGAACCGAACTGGATAGCCGCGAGCGTCTTCGCAAGTTCGGTTTTACCGACGCCGGTTGGTCCCACAAAAAGAAAAGCCGCTATCGGTCCGCCGCGGCGGGAAAGGCCGCTGCGGTATTCACGCAGCGATCTAGCGACGGCTTTAACTGCCGCTTCTTGGTT
>DATLZO010000001.1:0-3334 GCA_035573955.1 Minisyncoccota bacterium | reverse complement strand
TTTGTCCTCTTTCAACTTTTCTCGGGAATTATCGAAACCGACGCCTAACCGCTCACCCTCGAAGGTGTAGCTCGAGCCGGATTTCGCGACAACGCCGTACTTCACGGCAGAATTAAGGACATCTGCCTCGTAGGATATGCCTTCGCCGTACATAATGTCGAATTCGGCGATCTTGAAAGGCGAGGCCACCTTGTTTTTGATGACCTTGGCTTTGACGCGGTTGCCGACCACCTCATCCCCCTTTTTTATCTGCGCGATCCTTCTGACGTCTATCCGCACCGAGGCGTAAAATTTGAGCGCCAAGCCGCCCGGTGTCGTCTCGGGGTTGCCCCACATCACGCCGATTTTCTGCCTGATCTGGTTTATAAAAATGACGATGGTTTTTGTTTTGTCGGCGATGGCGGAGAGCTTCCGCAAAGCCTGGCTCATCAAACGCGCCTGGAGTCCAACATGGCTCGCCCCCATCTCACCCTCTATTTCCGCCCGCGGCGTAAGCGCCGCCACCGAATCAATGACGACAATTTGGATAGCCCCCGAGCGGACCAAGCTTTCAACGATATTTAAGGCCTCCTCACCATTGTCCGGTTGGGAAATTATAAGGTCGTTCACTTTGACCCCGATATTCTTGGCGTACTCGGGATCAAGAGCGTGCTCGGCGTCAATAAAGGCCGCTTTCCCTCCGCGCGCTTGAACTTCTGCAACCGCATGGAGCGCGAGCGTTGTCTTCCCCGAAGATTCCGGACCGAAGATCTCTATCACCCGGCCCTTAGGGAGACCGCCGACACCCAAAGCGATGTCCAAGGAAAATGAACCTGAAGGGATAGTTTCCACCTTCATGTGCGTTCCCTCGCCAAGTCTCATGATAGCCCCTTCGCCGAAACGGCTCTGGAGCGATTCCATCAAAGCCTCAAGATTGTTTTCCTTGCCGGCGGCTGCCGATTTTTTTGCCGTCATTTTTTATTGATTTTTTCCGTTCTGTGACCCTTTGTTCGGAACGTAAAAGACCTGCCTCGTCACCGTTTGCTCCTTACCCAGGGCTTTCTTGAAATTGAAGATAAAGGTGTTGAAGCCTTCCTGGAGCTCAATCTGTTTCCGGAAAATACCGTCCTCCCCTGCATAAATCCTCTCGCCGTTCAAGAAAAGGGTGTAGGCCGAATCGATTTTTCCTTCCAGGAGAAAATCTTTGTCGCCCACTACCACTGAACTCTCGGCGGGGTTCAACAATTCTAACGCCCCCGAGGAAGAAAAAAAAGGCAACCGGAGGAGAATGACGGCAACAACTGCGATGACCAAAACCGCGAGTATTATCAACTTGGCGTTGAATCTGGGTAGATCGAAACGGTTGCGGGGAAGTTCGTCATCCCGGCCGGCTTTTCTTATGGCACCGTTGTCTTTCAGATAATCGGACCAGAGTGCTTCACCATCCAGTCCCAGAACCTCGGCAATTTTGATGACGTAGCCACGAACATAGGGTTGCGGCGGCAAATTGTTGAATTTTTCCTCGATAAAAGAATCTAAAAAGCGGTCGGAAACGCCGGTCAGAAGAGCCAATTTCTCAACAGTGAGACCTTTGGCCTTTATCGCCTGGATGAGTACACTCGAAAAATTTCTCTCGCCTTCCATCTCTTTTCTAAAATACCTCCCGGGGCTTTGCGCCCTCGCCGGGGCCGACGACACCCCTCTCCTCCATTATGTCAAGAAGGCGAGCTGCTCTGGCATAACCCACGCGCAAGCGCCGCTGAAGGAGGGAGGCCGAAGCTTTCTTCGCGCTCCGCACGAGCTGAACCGCCTCTTCGTAAAGATCATCGTCGCTGCCGTTGCCATACTCGTCTAAGTCGAGTGTCACCTCCGGCGAACCGGTCAAACCGTTGCCGCCGTTTTCCGAATCAAATGACGGCACCTCTTCCTCAACTTCAACCTTGTTGTTGTCCCTTATGAAAGAAACTACCTTCTTCACCTCGTCCTCGGTAACGAAAGCGCCTTGGATGCGGCGGGGTTTTGAAAGTTCGGCCGACACGAAAAGGAGGTCGCCCGAACCAAGAAGTTTCTCGGCGCCGGCATTGTCCAAAATTGTTCGTGAGTCAACTTGGCTTGCAACCTGCAAGGCTACCCGGGAAGTGATGTTCGCTTTAATGAGACCGGTGATAACTTCAACAGACGGTCGTTGTGTTGAAACCACAAGGTGGATACCCGTCGCTCGCGACATTTGGGCTAGGCGAATGATGGAACCTTCGACCTCCCGGCCGAACGAAGCCATGAGGTCAGCAAGTTCATCTATCACAATGAGGAGATAGGGCAATTTCTCCCGACCCTGGTTGTAGCTTTTAATATCTCGGGCACCCGCTTGAAGAAGAAGCTCATACCGCCGGTCCATTTCGGAGACGGCCCAACGAAGAACTCCCAAGGATTTCTTGTTGTCGGTGATGACGGGCGAGAGGAGATGGGGAATGCCATCGTAGACTGAGAGTTCCACCCGTTTCGGGTCGATCATGATAAGCTTCAGCATGTCGGGGGAATTCTTGTAGAGAAGGGAGATGATGAGAGAATGGATAAGAATAGATTTGCCGGAACCGGTAGCGCCGGCGATGAGCATGTGCGGCATCTTGGCAATATCGGCGAAGATAGGTTCGCCCGAAACATTGCGTCCCAGAACGAAAGTGAGCGGCGACGCTTTCTGAAAATCGGGGTGGATGATAAGACTTCCGAGCCGCACCACCGCCGCGGACTTGTTCGGCACCTCAATACCGACCAGGGATTTGCCCGGAATAGGAGCCTCGATGCGGACCGGGTGGGCAGCGAGCGCAAGCGCCAGGTCCTGGTGAAGAGCAGTGAGACGCGAGAGTTTCACGCCTTCGGCCGGCTTTAGGGTGTAGCGCGTCACGGTCGGCCCAACATTTATCTCCCCCATTTCGACGGGAATGCCAAAACCATCCAAGGTTCTCTTCACAATGTTCGCGTTCGCCCGCAGATCACCGATGGTCGGTTTCTCAAGAGTTGATGAGAGAAGGTTTGTGGGCGGAGGAACGTAGTTTTTAATCTTCGCCGGCCGGGCAAAGGTTTTAGACGCCAGTTTGTCGCCGGATTCCATTTTAATGACGGTTTTCAGTTCTTCATTTTCGGCGGACGACGGGTTAGTTTCGGTCTCGATCGTTTCCTCTTTAGTCATCCCCGCAGAAACAATGACACGGTCGGCTTCGTTGGGCGCAACTTCCTCGGAACGGCGGCGGAACTTCAGCGGTTTGTTCAGCACAATAAGAAAAGACCCGACAAGAACAGTAATAGTAATGACAAGGGCGGCAGTCGTCCCGAAAGGCCCCCGGAGAGATCCAATGAG